>JBHHZJ010000205.1:0-1532 GCA_046758005.1 Kiloniellaceae bacterium | reverse complement strand
CGAACCTCGATCGTCACGCTCCGGCCGGGCAGGGATCCCAGCCCGGCCGTTTTCTTGGTGTGCCAGGCATGGCGCGTGGTGCGAGAGCACCATTGCTCGGCCGTAGTGGCCGGCCGACGACTTGGAAGTGATGCCGATGAGCGCCCGAGTCGCCTCGTGCGCTCGTCGGGATCACAGGGTCGCGTGGCGGGCGCGGGCGCCGCGCTCGATGGCCGCGGCCTCCAGGCGCCCCACGTCGAGCCTGTGGCGCAGCATCTCGAGCAGGCGCAACTCCTCCTGCGTCGCGCGCCCGTCGGCGGCCGCGACATCGCAGGCCAGCGCGTAGGCGGTCTCGTGCAGCCGCTTGGGCAGGCCGGCGACGATCAGCTCGAGCGCCTTTTCGAGACCGGCGGAATCGCTCAGCAGCTTGGCGCACTCCTGCGCCGTCTCGGTCAGCCGGGACGGGTCGTAGTCCCGGAAGATGGGCAGGTGCTTCACGATGTCGCCCATCGTCTGGAGCTCGGAATCGGTCATGTCGCGGTCCGAAGCCGAGACCAGGACCATCGTGTAGATCAGTGCGGAATGCGGGTCGATCATCGGGTCCGGACCGCTCCTGCCAACGCCAAGGACATGGTGCGGCGCACCCTATGCGGGCGGACGCGCAAGCGTCAAGCTCGGCGCACGTGCCCGGGACAACCGGCGGCGTGTCCTAGCCGCCGCGCTGTGCCAGGAAGGCGCGCGTCTCGGCTACCGCGTGGGCGAGACCGACGCGGCGCACCCTCACGCCCTCCGGAAACGCGCCGGACAGGCGCGAGGGCATCATGGGATCGAGCAGGACGAACACGCCGCGGTCGTCGGCGCGCCGGACCAGCCGGCCGAAGGCCTGCTTGAGGCGCAGGCGAGTCAGCCGGTCGTCGTAGGCGCGCCCGCCGAACAGCGCGCGCCGGGCCCGGTGGCGGATGTCGGGCCGCGGCCAGGGCACGCGGTCGAACACGATGAGGCGCAGCGAGCGGCCGGGCACGTCGACCCCGTCGCGCACCGCATCTGTCCCGAGCAGGCAGGAGTCCGCCTCGGCGCGGAAGATGTCGACGAGCGTCGAGGTGTCGAGCGGATCGGCGTGCTGGGCGTAGAGGCTGAGCCCGGCCGCCTCGAGCGCGCCGGCGATGCGCGCGTGCACCGCCCGCAGGCGCGAGATCGCCGTGAACAGTCCGAGCGCGCCGCCGCCGGCGGCCCGGAACAGCTCGCGGTAGGCGGCGGCGACCTGGTCCATGTCGTCCCTGCGCAGGTCGCCGACGACGAACACGCGCGTCTGCGCGCCGTAGTCGAAGGGCGAGGGGACCCGGGCCCGCAGCGCGGGGTTCGGCAGATGGGCCGCGCCGGTGCGCGCTTCCGCCGCCGCCCAGTCCGCCTCGGCGTCGCCGCTGCCGTCGGTCAGCGTGGCCGAGGTGATGACCGCGCCGTGGGCTTGGCCGAGCAGGGTCTCGGCGAAGGGCCGGGTCGGGTCGATCCAGTGGCGGTGCATGCCGACGTCCACGTCCCGCCCGTCGATCCGC
>JBHHZJ010000204.1:0-1638 GCA_046758005.1 Kiloniellaceae bacterium | reverse complement strand
GGGCTCGGCGGGCCGGCGTTGCAATTCGCGGATGGCCGGTTATAGTCCGCGCGGCGGCCCGCGCCGGGCGCCGCCGACAGGTAAAGGGACCATCTTGATGCTGATCTCGCCGGCTTACGCCCAAGCCGCGTCCGGAGGCGGGGACTCGGGCCTTCTCTCCCTGCTTCCGCTCGTCCTCATCTTCGTCGTCTTCTACTTCCTGCTGATCCGGCCGCAGCAGAAGAAGATGAAGGCGCACAAGGCGCTGGTGGAAGCGTTGCGGCGCGGCGACCGGGTGGTCACCGGCGGCGGCCTGATCGGCACCGTCACCAAGGTTCTCAGCGACACGGAGGTCCAGGTCGAGGTGGCCGAGGGCGTGCGGGTGCGGGTCGTGCGCAACACGATCCAGGACGTGCTATCCAAGGCGGAGCCGGCGGACAAGGCAAAGTCAGACAAGGCCAAGGCGGGCGAGCCGCAGGCCCCGGCGGCGAACGACGCCGGCGGCGTGGCCGCCAAGGCCAAAGGCGTCTTCGACCTCTCCAAGCTGCTCGGCATCGGGCGCAAGGGCGGCGGCTAGGCGTTCTTTCCCTCGGGCAGCGGTCGCGGGCGGCGGCAGGCGATGGTCAAGTTTCCGAGATGGCAGGTGATCCTGGTCATGGCCGTGCTCGCGCTCGGCGCCGTGTTCGTCGCGCCGAACCTGCTCGATCGCGAGACCGCGGAGCGCCTGCCGGGCTGGGTCCCCTCGGAGCAGATCAACCTCGGCCTCGATTTGCAGGGCGGCTCGTACCTCATGCTCGAGGTCGACCTCGAGAGCGTCGTGCGCGAGCAGCTCGAGAACCTCGTGGACGGCCTGCGCATCGGCCTGCGCCGGGCGCGCATCGGTTACACCGGCCTCGGCGTCGACGGCGACGCGGTCGTCTTCCGGGTCCGCGATCCGGCGACGAGCGACGAGGCGCGCCGCATCGTGCGCGACGCCGCGAGCGACATCCTGATCGAGGCCTCGGCGGACGGCGCGTTCCGCGTCACCTTCGCCGAGGCTGCGCTCGAGCAGCGCCAGTCCAACGTCGTGGAGCAGTCGATCGAGATCGTGCGCCGGCGCATCGACGAGACCGGGACGCGCGAACCCAGCATCCAGCGCCAGGGCGAGCGGCGCATCCTGGTCCAGCTGCCCGGCGTGCGGGACCCGGAGCGGATCAAGAGCCTGCTCGGCAAGACGGCCAAGCTCACCTTCCGCTTCGTCGACGAGAGCGCGATCCCGGCCGCGGGGCGCGTGCCCCCGGGCTCGGAGATCCTGGCGTCCGACGAGTTGGACCCCCTCGGCAACCCGCGGCGCTACGTGGTCAAGAAGCGCGTCATGCTCAGCGGCGACACGCTGACCGACGCCGCGGCGACCTTCCAGGACGGCCAGCCCGTGGTCAGTTTCAGCTTCGACGCGGTCGGCGCCAAGCGCTTCGCCGACGCGACCCGCGACAACGTCGGGCGCGTGTTCGCGATCGTCCTCGACGACAAGGTCATCAGCGCGCCGGTAATCCGCGAGCCGATCCTCGGCGGGCGGGGCATCATCAGCGGCCGGTTCACCGTCCAGGAAGCGCAGGACCTGGCGCTGCTGCTGCGCGCCGGCGCGCTGCCGGCGCCGCTCACCATCCTCGAGGAGCGCAC
>JBHHZJ010000203.1:0-1725 GCA_046758005.1 Kiloniellaceae bacterium | reverse complement strand
TCGACCCTGAAGGGATGTGGACACGCCGAGAGCCGGACCTCGCCTTGGCCGGGCCGGAGGATTTCGGCGCGCGGCGGCGCGGCGTTGCGCGCGAGCGCGGTGGCGGCGCCGTTCACGCCGCCTTCACGCAGAGTGCGGGGTGGCGGTAAAATCCGAGCAGCCGGCTACGCCAGCGCAGGCCGCGATAGCTGGCGAGCGCGCTCCCGATGCCGCGTTCGACGTGCAGCATGAGCGGCGGCGCGACGACCAGGCCGACATGCATCGGCGCGCCTCGTAGACGCAACAACGCCACGTCGCCCGATCTCTCGCGGCCGAGAACGATGGCCGTCCACGCCAAACGCTCGGCCTGTACGAGTTTCGCGATCGTCTCCCTGTCGCTCACGCGTTCGTAAACCTCGCCGAAGCTCGGCACCTGAACGGCGAACCGTTCCGCCAGCACCAGGCGCACCAGACCCCAGCAGTCCAGGCCGGACCTGTCGCGGCCATGCTCCTGGAACGGCAGGCCGACGTAATCGTCAATCCAGGACGGAGACATCAGAACAGACCCGGGAAGTTCGCCGGCGAGAAAATCGCCGCCGGGTATGGCTCGGCGGCGAAATCCTCGAGATCGAGGTCGCCCTCGACGACGAGGGCGTCGTAACGCACGTCGCGCAGGATGAAGTCGGGCAGCGAGGCCTCGACCGTATTGGGGTCCGAGGCGAGCACGATCTCGATCAGCACCGTGGCCGGCGAGGAGATCGAGCGCACCGCCTTGACGATATCGCGGCTCACGTTGTCGATCGCCAGGCGCGCGCGCGGCGGACGGTCCTCGGTCTGTTCCGGGAGCGACAGGTCGAACGGCATGGCGACGAAGGTGTCGCCGCGCGAGATCACGTCCAGCCCGTCGCCGGCCACGCGGATCGGCGCGGCGAGATTCGGATGGTCGATCGTCAGCAGGATGATAAACGCCTCGCCCGTCTCCTGGGCGAAAAGCGCCTGGCGTGCCGTGGTCGACAGGCTCATGGCAGCGCCTCGATCCGCAGGCTGACCGACCAGGCGCCCTTGTTCTGGACGTAGCTCGGCGGCGCCACGAACCGGAAGCTGAGCGTGGCCCCGGTGCGCGGATGCTGCCAGTCGAACGCGAGCGCGCCGCCGGCCAGGGTGGTCACGAAAAAGTCGTCGAGCGTCTGGACCTCCGACAAGGTCAGGTCGAGCTCCATCTCGAAGGGCCGCACGCCGGCGGTGAAGCGCCGGCGCACCTTGGCCGGGCCGGCGTCCATCTGCGTGCGGACGACAAGATCAGGTGCGGTCTCCTGCACGGCGGCGAGAAGTTTGTCCTGGGGCAGGGAGGCGGGCCAGGCGACCATCAGCGCACGCTCCGGTCGCGCCGAATGCCGAAGTTGGTGGCAAGCGGACGGTCGAGATCGCCCCGATCGAAGGCGCGGCCGACCTCGTCGCGGATAATGATCCGGATGATGTCGCGCCCGTTCGGCCCGCGGCTGCGCGCGACCGCGGCCGGGGCGCCCGCGCCACGCTGATCGATCACCTGGACCTGGACCGGATCGCGCGCGGCCAACGCGGCGAGCGAGCCGAAAAGCCGGTCGGCGGTGTCCATCTGGCGCGGCGTGAAAATGCCCTCGCGTTCGTGCGCCAGGATCAGTCGCGGATCGCCGACGATGCCGCCGCGCTGGAACGATGTGATGATGCCGCTGGACGCCGCCGCGGAGGCGAGCGGCGTGGCCCCGC
>JBHHZJ010000202.1:0-1774 GCA_046758005.1 Kiloniellaceae bacterium | reverse complement strand
TCATGCCCCGCTACGCCGCGTTCCTGCGCCGGCACACCGGGGACGAGGCGGTGGAGTAGTCGGGGCGGGTCGCTCCTGAACGCTCTTGCCGCTGCCGGGCAGGTCGAAGCGAGGCCAATTCTCGGTAACGGTCTCGATGATCTCGCCGGACATGGGGGTTCTGCGGCCTCGGGCGCCGGGTCGCCCGGGCGGCCCGCTCACGGCTTCACCGCCGAGGCCAGGACCGCCGACATGGGCACCGCGAAGTGGTCTTCGCGCCGATAGGCGCCGAGCCCCTCGGCGACGGCGCGTCGAATGGAGTTCAGCGCCTCCGGCGCCTGTGCATCGAGCAGCGCGCCGGTGCGCACCGTGGCCTGGCGAACCGCGTCGAACGCGGCCTGCGCCGACGGAACCATCCAGACCATCGGGATCTCGGCCACCTCGACCTCGATAAACCCGGCCTCGGTCAAGGATCGGCGGCATTCGTCGGCCTCGCTGAAACGGAAGAACGACGGCCCCGGCGGCAGGGGCACCTCCATGTTGCCGTGTTCCGTCACGGCTTTCAGGACGATCCCCAACCCGACCGCCTTGTCCGGCATCGACCAGACCGTGAAGGCGAAGCGGCCGGTTGGTCGCAGAACGCGGTGGGCCTCGGCCATCGCGCGCTCCGGCCGGGGGAAGTGCAGCATGCCGAAGTTCGCGACCAGGGCGTCGAAGGAGGCGTCGGCGAAGTCCAGGGCCTCCGCGTCTCCCTGTTGGAAGGTGACACTCGGGTAGAGCGTGCCGGCCAGCTTGATCTGCGTGGCCGAGAAATCCACCGCGATCACCTCGGCGCCGCGCTCGGCCGCGGCGGCGGCCGCATAGCCTGGCCCGGTGGCCACGTCGAGCAGGCGCACGCCCGGCCCGACCGCCGCGGCGTCGAGAAGGGGCGCCACGCTCTGGCGCGTCACCGGCCCGAAGTGATCGTGATAGGGCCCGGAGACCTTGTCCCATCCGCAAAGCTCGAATGCCTTGAAGGCCTCGGGGTCGGTGTGATCGGTAACGGCCATGGCCATGCCTCCCTGTCCTGTCTCACTCCCAAATGCTCTTGCCGCTGCCCGGCAGGCCGAGGCGGGGCCATTTCTCGGTCACGGCCTCGATGATCTCGTCGGACATGCGGATCCTGCGGCCCCAGTCGCGCCGGGTCTCGGGCGGCCATTTGTCGGTCGCGTCGAGGCCGATCTTGGAGCCCAGGCCGCTCTCGGGCGAGGCGAAGTCGAGATAGTCGATCGGCGTGTTCTCGACCAGCGTGATGTCGCGCGCCGGGTCCATGCGCGTGGAGATCGCCCACACGACCTCCTTCCAGTCGCGCGCGTCGATGTCGTCGTCCACCACCACGATCCACTTGGTGTACATGAACTGGCGCAGGTACGACCAGATGCCCATCATGACCCGCTTGGCGTGGCCGGGGTAGGCCTTCCTGATCGAGACCACGGCCACGCGGTAGCTGCAGCCCTCGGGCGGCAGCCAGAAGTCGACGATCTCCGGGAACTGCTGCTGCAACAGCGGCACGAAGACCTCGTTCAAGGCCGCGCCCAGGATCGAGGGCTCGTCCGGCGGCTTGCCGGTGAACGTGGAAAGATAGATCGGCGCGCGGCGCCGGGTGATCGCGGTCACGGTGAACACCGGGAACGGCTCGACCGCGTTGTAGTAGCCGGTGTGGTCGCCGTAGGGCCCCTCGTCGCGCGTGTCGTCGAGGCTGACCAGGCCCTCGAGCACGATCTCGGCCTGGGCCGGGACCTTGAGCGGCACGGTC
>JBHHZJ010000201.1:0-2293 GCA_046758005.1 Kiloniellaceae bacterium | reverse complement strand
CCGTCACGCGTCCATCACGCTTCCATCGTGTGGGCATCATCGTTCCGTAGTGGTGGGGACGAGCGCGATCTCGAAACCCTCGCGGCCGCCCTCGCGGCGCACGACGAGGGGCCGGCCGAGGCGCGCCTCGAGCGCGACCCGGGCTTCGGCCGCCGGCCCCTCCAGGGCCTCGGCGACGCGCGGCGCGGCGTGGATCGCGAGGGCGCCGCCGGTCGCCGCGCCGATCCGGCGCGCCGCGCGCAGCGCCTCGAACGCGAGCGTGACGGGGTCCTTGACCCGGCCGCCGCCGCCGAGGCCGCAGGGCTCGCTCAGAAGCTCGTGCAGGGGCGGCCGGCCGCGCCGCCGGGTCATCTCCACGAGGCCCGAGGGGCGCATGGGGTGGACCCGGCACGGCTGCGGGTCGGCGGCGAGGCCTTGCCTGAGCGCCGCGACCACCCGCCTGCGCGCCGCGGGGGCGTCGAGCGTCAGGAAGTCGACCACCAAGAGGCCGGAGAGGTTGCGCAGACGGACCTGGCGCGCGATCTCCGCCGCCGCCTCGAGGTTCACGGCGAGCCCTTGGCCCGCCGCCCCGCCGGCGTCGTGGCGGCCCGAATCGACGTCGATCGCGGTCAGCGTCCGCACCGGCTCGATCAACAGGAACCCGCCCGAGGGCAGCGCCACGCGCGGCTCGAGCAGGGCCTCGATCTCGGCCTCCACCCCTTCGCGCTCGAACAGCGGGACCGGGTCGAGATCGAGCCTGAGGCGCGCGAGCAGGTCCGGGCGCCCGGCGGCGGCCTGCCTGGCGCGCGCGAACGTCGCCGGGTCGTCGATCGCGATCTCGTCGGGCGGCCGATCCGCGGCGAGCGCCGCCGCGACCGGGTCGGCGGCGGCGCGCAGCAGGGCCGGCGGCGCGGCGCGGCGCGCGGCCTCCGCCAAGGCCGGCGGCAGCGCCTCCAGACGCGCGCTCAGGCGCGCGCCCTTGTCCGCCGAGGGCTCGCGCTTGACCCGGACCACGACCACGTCTCCCTCGGACAGTCCCTTCGGGGCCTCGCCGAGCGGCAGGAAGCCCGGCCGCCTCAGGCCGACGTCGACGAACGCCGCCGCCAGCCCCTTGTCCACGGTGCGGACCCGGCCGAGGTACAGGTTGTCCGCGACCGAGGGCTTGTCGTCGCGGCGCACGGCCAGGTCGATCAGGCGGCCGTCCTCGCGCCAGGCGGCCCGGGTCTCGCCGGGCAGGGCGGAGATCAGGAGCCGCCGGCTCACGGCGGGCCGCCCGGCCCGCGGTACCCCAGGCCGACCAGGAGCGCCGCGGTCTCGGCCAGCGGCAGGCCGACGACGTTGGCGTAGGAGCCGTTGATGCGCGGGATGAAGGCGGCCGCGCGGCCTTGGATCGCGTAGCCGCCGGCCTTGCCGCGCCACTCGCCGCCGGCCAGGTACGCCTCGATCTCCCCGGGGTGCAGGCGCTTGAACGTGACGACCGTGGTCACCAGGCGCTCGGCGCGGCGGCCATCGGGCGCGGCCAGCACCAGCGCGCCGAGCACGCGGTGGCGGCGGCCGCTGAGCAGCTCCAGGCAGCGCCGGGCCGTGGCCGCGTCGTCGGCCTTGGGCAGGATGCGCCGGCCGACCGCGACCACCGTATCGGCGGCCAGGACGAAGGCGTCCGGATGCCGCGGCGCGACGGCGGCGGCCTTTTCCCGCGCCACGCGGCGGGCGTAGGCGACCGGCGGCTCGCGCCGGCGCGGCGCCTCGTCGATCTCCGCGGGCACGACGGCCGCCGGCTCGACCCCGATCTGGCGCAACAGCTCCAGGCGCCGCGGCGAGGCGGACGCCAGGACCAGCGGCGCCGTGGTCCGCGGCGGCGCGGGCGGTACGGCGGCCATCGCCGGCGGTCCGGGGTTATTTATAACGGAAGGTTATGCGGCCCTTGGTGAGGTCGTAGGGCGTCATCTCGACGTTGACCCGGTCGCCGGCAAGGACCCGGATGCGGTGCTTGCGCATCTTCCCGGCGGTATGGGCCAGGACCTCGTGGTCGTTGTCGAGCTTCACGCGGAACATCGCGTTGGGCAGCAGCTCAATGACCGTGCCTTGGAATTCGAGCAGATCTTCCTTCGCCATGCACTCCTCTATTCATGGTTGCGGGTACTATTTCCGGGTTATTATATAGGATGCCCCGCATATTCTTCAGGGTCCGCGGGCGGATTTAGAAAAACGTTAACGCGCCGCCGCCCCGAAGAGCGCCGGATCATAGCGGAATTCGCCTGCGCTCACAAACATTCCCAAGCCCCCGTTTGGCCGCCCGATCAGCGGCTTGCCG
>JBHHZJ010000200.1:0-2322 GCA_046758005.1 Kiloniellaceae bacterium | reverse complement strand
CCGGGAAGCGCAGCGGCAGCCCCAGTTCCTTGGAGACCGTGGCGTAGACCGCGATCACGGTCGCGATGTTCATCGGGTTGCCGAGGGCGAAGCCGCACACCGTCTGCGGGCGCAGCGCCGACCAGGTCCAGCTTTTTCCTTCCTGATGGCGGCGCAGCCACATCTCCTGGTCGTAATAGAAGTTGGGCAGCATGTGCGGCGGGTCGGACTCCTTGGCCGGCGTCTTGAACGGCCCCAGATGGCTGCCGTAGATCTTGGTGCCCTCGACCAGGTGGACGTGTCGCAGGCCGGGCGCGGCCGCCTCGATCACCTCGACCGCGTTCACCAGCATGGCCAGGTTGGGCGCGTTGTGCTCGGCCCAGGTCGGGCGGGCCTGGAAGGCCGCGTAGAATATGTGGGTCGCATCCCTCAGGACGGACAACCTGGCCTCGCACTGGGCGCGGTCCAGCAGATCGACGGAGATGAACCGCGCGCGCGTCTCGAAGTCCGGCGCCCGCCGCGACAGCCCGACCAGATCCCAGCCCTCGTCGGGCGACAGATGGTTCAAAAGGTTGCGGCCGATCACGCCCAGGCCGCCGACCACGACCGCTGTTCTCTTCGCCATGACGGATTCGTCCCCTTTATCCGGCGCGGCTTCCGCAACCCGCGCGCACCCCCCGCGCCACCGGCGCTCACGGACCTCGATCTTACGGCCTTTACTCGATTTGACCCCAACCGGGACGCAACTTTCATCCAAGTTCTTGATTTGGCTACGAAAATTGGCGATCCGGGAGGGCGAAACGGGCCCGTCCGGGTTCCGACCCTAGCGTTCCCGGAGGGTTCGAAGCGTCTCGCTTCCCAAACCGGTTGCGGAACCTGTTGCGGAATGTGCCTGCCCCACCGCGCGGCGATCGGCTAAGGTAGCGCTGGTTGGAGCGCCAGGGAACACGCGTGTCATGATCGAGGAACCTCCCATGTTGACGATCCGCCGCGGCTTCGAACGACCCGCGGGCGAACTCGTGGCGGCGCTCGCCGGCGTGCCGACCGGTCATCTGGTGGATGCGATGGGGGGACGCGGCGCCATCGACTATCGCATCAAGGCGCTGGTGGACGGGCCGGACGTTGCCAGCGCCTTCTGCGGCGTCGCGCTCACGTGCTACGCCGGCCCGGACGACAATCTGGCCGTCTTCGCCGCGCTCGAGGTGGCCCGCCCCGGCGACGTCATCGTGGCCGCCACGGACGCCTTCGACGGCAGCGCCGTGATCGGCGACCTGTTGCTCGGCATCGCCAAGAACCGGGGCGTGGCGGCCTTCGTCATGGATGGCCTGGCGCGCGACCTTGAAGGCATCGCCGCGGTCGGCATCCCGGTGTTCTGTCGGGGCGTCAGCCCGAACTCGCCGGCGCGCAACGGTCCGGGCACCGTGGGCCTGCCGGTGACGCTCGGCGGGCTCACCGTGGCAAGCGGCGACCTGATCGCGGGCGACCGCGACGGCGTGGTCGTCGTGCCGCGCGAGCGGGCTCAGGTCGTCATTCAGGCCCTCGCCGCCGTGCGCAAGGCCGAAACCGCTCTCGAAACGAAAGTGCGCGACGGCCTCGAGGTCCCGGACTTCATCCGCGATCTGCTCGCCTCCGGGCGCGTGCGCTACCTGGACTGAGCGCGCCTTCGCGACGGGACCATTTCCGCTCATGGCCCACTCCTCAAAATTTTGTTGACCCCAGGCGCGCCTTGCCAAAACCTTGACGCGCGCTCGGTGACGGGACCTGCTTGGGTCAACCCGCGCCCGGGCGCACGACGACGAGAGGGAGCCTGTCGCCCGTCATCGTTCGTCGCGGAGCTTTGAGCCGAGGTGATGTGCACCGGCGCCCCGGCCGTCGTAAGGTCCCCCGGGTAACATGCCGGTTGGTTCAAGAGAAGAACCTGGGTTAGGCTATGGCAACCGGAGCAGCGTGAGGGAGCCGAAGGACACGCGTCATCCTGGACCGGTAGGTTTCGTCGCTGCTTCGCTGAGGGATCGCTGGCCGGGACTGGGACCCGGACTGCGAACGTCGGCAAGGACGGGTTCGGTTGCATGCGAACGAAATAAAACGAACGTCTCGGCCATTGCCCGGATGAAGGGGCGAAAGCGATGATCTCGGTCGAGTTACGATAACAACACTGGACATGGGAGGAAGACCAACATGCGTAAGGGATATCTGTTGCGGCTCGTGGCGATTGCGGCTGTCGCGATCGTCGCCGGTCTCGGGCTTACGACACAGGCCGAGGCGCAAAAGCGCATCAAATGGAAGCTGCACAGCGCCTGGGGCAGCACCGTGCCTCATCTGGGCACATCTGCCGTGCGTTTC
>JBHHZJ010000199.1:0-2342 GCA_046758005.1 Kiloniellaceae bacterium | reverse complement strand
CTCGGGGTGGAGCTGGAACTCGTCGGACAGGGCGACGCCGATCTTGTCCGCCTCGGGCAGGCGCCGCACCTCGGCTGGGCGCACATCTTTCCGCTGTCGACCAATTGGCCGACATCGGCGGCGACCAGCTACGAATTCGGGTTTTGTGAAGGGTTCATTGACCCGGAGCGGACATTTGCTCATGCCGGAATCCAAGGAATAGAGTATGCCCTCCGGGCGGGGTGGGATTATCGAATTGCCATGATGAACGACGCTGCGGCCGCAAGCGACGCGACTGTTCGAAGGTGATTCCATTTAGTCCAAGTGGAGAGGTACCGGGTCCACGTTTCGGCACCCTCTGTGCTGCCCGGTTCCACAGCGGCCAGTGCATGGTTGAGCGGGACGTTGAACACGATGGTCACCAAGATACAGCCGATCAAGTATAGCAGGCTGCCGGAGACCAGATAGGTCGACCCAGGTGCACCCCAGTAAAGGACTCCAGGTAGGGCAAGAGCTATCGAGCCCACCGCCGTTCCGAAAAACACGGCAAAGAACCAGGGGTTGAGTACCGCCACGTTGATGGACTGCATGGCCGCGATCCCTTGTTCGGGGTGCAGGCGGCGGAGAGCGGTCATGACGAATGTTGAGAAGGCGAAGAAGATGCCGGCAACCAAGGCGGCACCCAACGTCGTCGAAACCGCGACCGTGCTGATCAGTTCGTTGGCCATTACCGGATGCTCCAAACGCCGGTTGCAGCGGTTTCCCGGGCATACTCGGCGAAGTCCCGCGGCTCACGGCCGAGAGCGCGTTGTACACCGTCCGCGAGGGACTCGTTGCGGCCGTCCAGGACGGTCGTGAAGAGATACATCACGAGCGACACGTAATCGCCCGGGACGTCGTGCGCCGCGAGCAGCGAAGCGTATTCCTCCGCGGGGATTTCCTTGTAGCGGATCGCCCGGCCGCTTGCCTCGGCAATCTCCCCGATCGCATCGGCGAACGTCAGCAGGCGCGGCCCGGTCACCTCATAGAGCCGGCCGATGTGCGGACCGTCCGTCAGCGCCTCCACCACGACATCTGCGATGTCTTCCGCATCGACGAACGGCTCCTTCGTTCTGCCTGCCGGCAAGGCGACCTCACCGGCAAGTACAGCGTCGAGTAGAAAGCTTTCGCTGAAATTCTGTGCAAACCAGCTCGCCCGCACGATGGTCCAGTCAGCATCGGTATCTTGCAGCGCCTGTTCGGCGCGCTGCGCTTCCTCTTCGCCACGCCCGGAAAGCAACACCATACGCCTGACCCCAGCCTCCAGAGCCGCCTTGGCGAATGACCGGACGGCCTCGACCGCCCCTGGCACCGCCAGATCCGGCTGATAGGTGATGTACACTGCGCCCACACCTTGCAGCACGGGTGCCCAAGTGGCTGCATCGTTCCAATCGAACCGCGGCTCGGCCGAGCGCGAACCAATCCGCACCGCAAGGCCGCGACCCTTAAGTCGCTGCGCCACACGGCGACCCGTCTTGCCCGTGCCGCCAAGAACGAGGATCGGCTGTGTATCTTGCATGTCGTTCATCGTACCCTCCAAATATGAGAGATGCTCACATTGCCAAATGTGATAAACTCTCATATTATGGGGGTCAACAGAATTCGCTCGGATGCGTCTTGGAGGAGACCTGATGACGAGCCCAACGCCGGACATGCCGCAAATCGCGGAGGACCAGACTTCCCTTCGGCGCATGCCGAGCCAGCGCCGCAGTCGCGAGCGGGTGGAACGCATGCTTGGCTGCGCTGCCGAGGTCATCTCCAAGAAGGGCAGCGACGCCATGCGCATGAGCGAGGTGGCGCGGATGGCCGGGGTCTCGATCGGCTCGCTGTATCAATACTTCCCGGACAAGAGCGCGATCGTCCGAACGCTGGCCGAGCACTACAACGCCGAAGGCCGCAAATGCATCGAGGAGGGGCTCGCCCACGTGGCAACGATGGACGAGCTTTGCGATGCCTTCGGCCAGCTCGTTGACGCGTATTACGAGATGTTCATTTCCGAGCCGGTGATTTGTGATATTCGCTCGGGCACACAGGCCGATAAGGCGCTCAGGGATATCGAACTCGCCGATAGCCGGGCGAACGGCGCTGTGCTGGCCGAGGCGCTCCGGCGCGTCCGGCCCGGATCCGATCCTCACGAACTTACCACGTCCACATTTTTTATTATGCATCTCGGCGAGGCGACGATGCGCCTCGCCATATCCGTCGAGCGTGTGGAGGGTGATGCGCTTGTCGCCGCCTACAAACGAATGGCGCTGGCGGAGTTACGCCGGAATTGACGAGGGCGGCCAGAGCAATTCCCCCCAGGCCGCAGACAACCGCTACTG
>JBHHZJ010000198.1:0-2362 GCA_046758005.1 Kiloniellaceae bacterium | reverse complement strand
CGCCACGTCGGCGATGACGCCGGGCCGGTCGACGACCATCAGGCGGACGTAATGGCTGCCCACGTGCCGCTCGATGGGCAGGCAGGGCAGGGGCCGCAGGTCCGTCGCCGGCACCGCGAAGGTCGGCATGAACACCCCGCGGGCGATGTCGATCAGGTCGGCGACCACGGCCGAGGCGGTCGGCCCGGCGCCGGCGCCGCGACCTTCGGCCAAGATCGTGCCCACGAAGTCGCCCTCGGCGACCACGGCGTTGAACACGCCCTCGACGTTGGCGATCGGCGAACCCTGGGGCACCAGGCACGGATGGACGCGCTGCTCCACCCCGCCGTCGCTGCGCGTGGCGATGCCCAGCAGCTTGATCCGGTAGCCCAACTCGCCGGCGTAAGCGATGTCGAGGGCCGAGACCTCGCGGATGCCCTCGACGTAGACGCCGGCGAAATCGACCTCGCAACCGAAGGCGAGCGCGGTCAGGATCGCCAGCTTGTGCGCGGTGTCGACGCCGTCGATGTCGAAGCCGGGGTCCGCCTCGGCATAGCCCAGCTTCTGCGCCTCGGCGAGGACCTCCGCGAATTCGCGTCCGGTCTCGCGCATCGTGGTCAGGATGTAGTTGCAGGTGCCGTTGAGGATGCCGTAGACGCGCGAGATGCTGTTGCCGGCCAGGCCCTCGCGCAGGCTCTTGATGACCGGGATGCCGCCGGCCACCGCCGCCTCGTAGCCGAGCGCCACACCGGCCGCCTCGGCGGCCCGGGCCAGTTCCGCGCCGTGGCGGGCGAGCAGGGCCTTGTTGGCGGTGATAACGTGGTGGCGGGCCGCGATCGCGCTCTCGATCACCTGCTTGGCCACACCCTCGGCCCCTCCGATCAGCTCGATCACCACGTCGATCTCGGGATCGGCGGCCATGGCGACCGCATCCTCGAACCAGCGCACCCCGGACAGGTCGACCGGCCGCGGCTTGCGCCGGTCGCGGGCCGAGACCGCCGAGACCCTGATCGGCCGCCGGCAACGGGCGGCGATCAGCTCGCTGTGCGCCCGGATGAGCTGCAAGGTGCCGGCGCCGACGGTGCCCAGGCCCGCGACCGCGATCCTGAGCGCGCCGCTCACGACGCGATCTTCCGCGCCCGGCCCGGGGACTCGTACTTGGCGGAGGCGCGCAGCATCGCCTTGACGTTGCGCACCGCCTGGCGGATCCGGTGCTCGTTCTCGACCAGGGCCAGGCGCACGAAGCCCTCGCCGTATTCGCCGAAGCCCGCACCGGGCGCCACCGCCACCTTCGCCTCCCGCAGGAGCAGCTTGGAGAACTCGAGCGAGCCCCACTCGGCGAAGGCCGGCGGCAGCGGCGCCCAGGCAAACATGGTGGCCGACGGGCGCGGCAGCGGCCAGCCGGCGGCGGCCAGGCCGCTCACCAGCACGTCGCGGCGCGACCGGTAGCGGGCGCGCATCCGCTCGACGCAGTCCTGCGGCCCGTTGAGCGCGGCGGTCGCGGCCACCTGGATGGCGGTGAACACGCCGTAATCGACGTAGGACTTTACCCGCGCCAGCGCGGCGATCAGCTTCTTGTTGCCGGTGCAGAAACCGACCCGCCAGCCGGGCATGGAGTAGGTCTTGCTGAGCGAGGTGAACTCGACCGCGACCTCGCGCGCGCCCGGCGCCTGGAGGATCGACGGCGGCGGATCGGTCTCGAAATAGACCTCGGCGTAAGCCAGGTCCGAGATGACGTAGATGCCGTGGCGGCGGCAGAAGTCCACGACCTCGCCGTAGAAGTCGAGGTCCACGACCTCCGCGGTCGGGTTGGACGGATAGTTGAGCACGAGCGCGAGCGGCTTGGGCACCGAGTGGCGCACGGCGCGCTCGAGCTGAGCCATGAAGTCGTAGCCCGGCCCGACCGGCATGCTGCGGATCGCGCCGCCGGCGATGATGAAGCCGAAGGCGTGGATCGGATAGCTCGGGTTGGGCACGAGCACGATGTCGCCGGGGCTGGTGATCGCCTGCGCCAGGTTGGCCAGCCCCTCCTTGGAGCCGATCGTGACGATGGTCTCGGTCTCGGGGTCGATCTCCACGCCGAAGCGCCGCGCGTAGTAGGCCGCGTTGGCCTTGCGCAGGCCGGGGATGCCGCGCGAGGTTGAATAGCGGTGGATGCGCGGGTCCATGAGCGCCTCGGCCAGCTTCTCCACCACGTGCGACGGCGGCGGCTGGTCCGGATTGCCCATGCCGAAGTCGATAATGTCCGCCCCGGCCGCCCGCGCCGCCGCCTTGAGCTCGTTGACCTCGGCGAAGACGTAGGGTGGCAGGCGCTTGATGCGATGAAATTCCTGCTCCATGGGCTGATCACGGTGCGGCAAAGGGTCGGGGCCGGCGCGCGGCC
>JBHHZJ010000197.1:0-2379 GCA_046758005.1 Kiloniellaceae bacterium | reverse complement strand
TGCTGCTGCGCGCCGGCGCGCTGCCGGCGCCGCTCACCATCCTCGAGGAGCGCACGGTGGGCCCCGGCCTCGGCGCGGACTCGATCCAGGCGGGCAAGATCGCCAGCGTGCTCGGCATGGTGTTCGTGGTCGTGTTTATGGCCGCCGCCTACGGCCTGTTCGGCCTGATGGCGAACGTCGCGCTCATCGTCAATCTGATCCTGATCCTGGGCGCGCTGTCCGGCCTTCAGGCGACGCTCACCCTGCCCGGCATCGCCGGGATCGTGCTGACCATCGGCATGGCGGTCGACGCCAACGTGCTGATCTTCGAGCGCATCCGCGAGGAGTCCCGGCGCGGCCGGGGGCCGGTGACCGCCATCGACGCCGGCTATCGCCGGGCGATCACCACGATCATCGACTCCAACGTGACCACGCTCATCGCCGCGCTGCTGCTGTTCCAGTTCGGGACCGGCCCGGTCAAGGGATTTGCGGTCACCCTGGCCATCGGCCTGATCACGTCGATGTTCACCGCGATCATGCTGACACGCCTGTTGGTCGTGACCTGGCTGCGCCGGCGCCGACCGCAGGCGCTGGCGATATGAGGCCCCGGCCGTGGCCCTGATCCGCAAGGTTCCGATCGAGCCGAAGTTCGAATTTCTGGGTCGGCGCACGCTGTTTCTCGCCTTCTCCGGCGCGATCGTGCTCGTCTCGCTGGCTCTGTTCGGCCTGCGCGGGCTCAACCTGGGGGTCGACTTTCGCGGCGGCATCCTGATCGAGATCCGCACCGACGGGCCGGCGGATCTGGCCGCTCTGCGCCGGCACCTGGGCCGGCTGGGGCTCGGCGAGGTGACTCTGCAGGAGTTCGGCGCCGAGAACGACGTGCTTATCAACGTGCAACGCCAGAAAGGCGACGAGGCGGCGCAGATCGTCGCCATCAACGCGATCAAGGAGGCGTTGGGCGCCACGGTCGCGGAGTACCGGCGCACCGAGTTCGTGGGCCCGAAGGTGGGCAGTGAGCTGAAGATCGCCGGTGCGCTGGCCACCGGCCTGGCGCTGCTCGGCATCGGGCTTTACATCTGGTTCCGCTTCGAGTGGCAGTTCGCCTTGTCGGCGCTGGTGGCGCTGATGCACGACGTGATCGCCACCGTCGGCTTCTTCGCGCTGACCCAGATCGAGTTCAACCTGGCGACGCTCGCCGCGGTGCTGACCATCGCCGGCTACTCGATCAACGACACCGTCGTCATCTTCGACCGGGTGCGGGAGACGCTGCGCAAGTACAAGAAGCTGCCGATGTTCCAGCTGCTGAACATGGCGATCAACCAGACCCTGTCGCGCACCGTTCTGACCAGCGGGACCACGCTGCTCGCCCTGATCTCGCTGGCCGCGGTCGGCGGCGAGGTGATCCGCGGCTTCTCCCTGGGCCTCATCTGGGGCGTGGTGATTGGGACCTATTCCTCGGTCGGGCTGGCCGTGCCGCTGCTCAGCTTCATGAACCTGCGCGGCACGGTGAGCGGCGCGGCCGAGGAGGATCAGGGCAAGGGCTCCGGCGCCGCGCGGGCGGCGCAGAAGGCCCCATAAGGCCGGGCCGCCGATGGACATCACGCCCGCAATTCCTGCCGGACGCCAGGTCGTCGAAAGCTACGGCGCCGGGCGCTTCCGCGTCAGCGGTCAGGTCTACGAGGGCTCGGTCGTCGTGTTTCCCGAGCGCACGGCCCCCTGGAGCGTGTCCCGGATCGAGGACCTGACGCTGGACAGCCTGCAACCGCTCCTGGAAGCGGCGGGCGATCCGGAGATCCTCCTGCTCGGCTGCGGGCCGCGGCTGAGCCAGGTCGCCCCGGACCTGCGCCAGGCGCTGCGCGCCCGCGGCGTGGTCGTGGAGGCGATGGACACCGGCGCGGCGTGCCGCACCTACAACGTGCTGATGTCCGAGGCGCGGCGCGTGGCCGCCGCGCTCATCGCGGTCGAGTGACGCCGATGAGCGCGCGAGGCGACTCGGGCGCACATCGGTATCGGCGCACCGGGTCGGCCTTGGGCGGCGGCGGGCAAACAAGGGACGAAATACCGGCGAGCGGATGGCTTCATCCGCTCGCCGGGATAACGCGCCCGCCACATCTTTCGACCGAGGAAACGGGGCCCGGCGGGGCCCCGTTTCGCGGGCATTCGCGCATCGTGCCTAGGGGTCCGGCTCAATAGAGGTTCTGCGCCGAGACCATGGCGAACAGCATGGGCACCGAGAGCAGCGTGTTGGTGCGCGAGAACAGCATCGCGGTGCGCGCGGCCTTGGCCTTTTCCTCCGCGCCCGCCTCGACGATGCCGAGCGCCTTCTTCTGGTTCGGCCAGATCACGAACCACACGTTGAACCACATGATCGCGCCCAGCCACATGCCGATGCCGATCGCC
>JBHHZJ010000196.1:0-2427 GCA_046758005.1 Kiloniellaceae bacterium | reverse complement strand
GACGAGGCGCTGCGGGCCATCGGGCGCGCTGACCTGATCCGGGAGCCTCGCCCCACAAAGCCCGACATGGAGGCCGCCGAATGACCGACATCGAAGCGATCGATCGATTGGCCGCCGATCTCGCCGCGGCGCGGGCCGCGCTCGGCCAGCGCATGCAGGCCGCGGAGGATGATTTCCAGGCCGTCCGGCGCCGCCACGGGCGGGCGCTGTCGTCGGCCGTCGGACGCGCGGCGCGCGCCTACGACCGCCTCCACGCCGCGGTCGAGGCGGCGCGTGCGTTGTTCGCCGCCGGCCCGCGCACCCGCACGCTGCACGGGATCAGGCTCGGGCTCGTCAAGGGCAGGGGACAGCTCGTCTGGGACGACGAGGCGGCGCTCGTGGCCCGCATCAAGGCGGTTTACGGCTACAACGCGGGCCACCTTCTGAAACTCACCGAGACGCCGATCAAGGCCCGTTTGAGCGATCTGCCGGCCGCCGATCTGAAACGTCTCGGCGTCCGCGTGGTGGGCACCGAGGACCAGGTCTTCATCAAGGTCGCCGACAGCGAGATCGACAAGCGCGTCGCCGCGCTCCTGGGCGATCTGCCGCTATCCGATCGGGCGACGGAGACGACGCAGCGATGACCGCCGGGCGCAGCGACCTGATCGATATCGCCGGCGAGGTGCTGGCCGAGACCGCGAAGGCCGTGCTGCTCTACGACGGCGCGCGCCAGGACTGGCTGCCCAAGAGCCAAATCGAGATCGACCGGCGCGCCGACGGCACGGTCGAGGTCGCGATGCCGGAGTGGCTCGCCAAGGCCAAGGGATTCATCTGAGCCCATGCCGAAACAGCCCGATCTCCTGGATTATCCGGCAACACCAGGCTGGCAGTCGCCCGAGACCTCCATCGAGGCGGCCGAGGCCGTCGCGCCGCGGGTCGGGCGTCTGCGCGCCAGGGTGTTGGGCGCCGTCGAACAGGCCGAGGCGCGCGGTTGGGGCGGCCTGACCGCCGACGAGGCGGCGCGGCTGCTCGATCTCGACGTGCTCACCGCGCGGCCGCGGGTGTGCGAGCTGCGACGGATGGATCTGCTTCACGATTCGGGGTTGCGTCGCAAAAACGCCTCGGGCCGGCGCGCGATCGTCTGGTCCACGCGGGGCGCGGAACGCGAAAAACCGAGCAACGATAAACGTCTGAAAACCAAATACGAGCGGAGAAAAGGCAGGTGAACGACATGACCCGGTCGCCGCGCGGCATGAAGAGCGATCTCGGGCCGGCGCGCGCGCGCGCCTATCAGACCCGCTTCCACGCCGCCTGGCGCGCGACGATCGAGGGCATCCTCGAGTGCGGCCGGGTGCTCGCCGAGGCCAGGGCCGATCTCGGCCACGGCGCCTGGCTTGCCTTCGTCGAGAATTACCTGCCGATCGGCGTCCGCGCGGCGCAGATGCTGGTCGCGATCGCGCAGGATTCGCGGCTCGCAAATGCGAACCATGGTTCGCATTTGCCGCCCAATTGGCGGACGCTCTACGAGATCTCGCGGCTCGACGACGCGACCCTCGAACGCCTGCGAGAGCGCGGCGCGATCGTCCCCGAGCTGACGCGCGCCGGCCTGAAGCTGGCGCTGGCGCGCCTGCGCCACGAAGACGTGCCCGCGCCCGAGCCGATCGAATCGCTGGCGGGCGGGCGCTACCGCGCCATCCTCGCCGACCCGCCCTGGCCGTTCGACACCTGGTCGGACGGCGGCAGGGACCGCAGCGCGGAGGTCCATTATCCGACCCTTCCGATCGCGACGATCGCCGCGCTTCCCGTCGCCGATCTCGCGGCGCCCGACTGCATGCTTTTCCTGTGGACTCAATGGCCGGCGATCCCCGAGGCCCGCGGCGTGATCGAGGCATGGGGCTTCCGCTACGCCACCTGCGGCTTCGTGTGGCGCAAGACCGACGGCATCGGCCTCGGCTATTACACGCGCCAGGATTCGGAGCCGTGCCTGCTAGCGGTCAGGGGCGCGCCCAAGCGTCTCAACGCCGACGTGGCCCAGGTCATCGAGGCTCCGCGCGGGCGGCACTCGGCCAAGCCGCCGGAAGTTTACGCGCGCATCGAGCGGCTCGTCGCCGGGCCCTACCTCGAGCTCTTCGCCCGCGGCGCCGGCCGAGCCGGCTGGGACGTCTGGGGCAACGAGGCGGACAAGGCGGACGACAAGGAAAGGACACACGATGAACGCCCCTAAACTCGCGGTCGCGGCGGTCCTGGCCGCGGCCCTTCTCTGGCCGCCAGGCCCGGCCGCCGGCCAATCCGCCTGCGCCGCGCGCGCCGAGATCCTCACCCATCTCGCCGCCAAGTTCGGGGAAACGCGGGTGGCGTCCGGCGTGACGCTCACGGGCGCGCTCATGCTGGTCACGTCCACCCGCGACGGGGCGAGCTGGAGCCTGCTGATCAGCCTGCCCGACGGCC
>JBHHZJ010000195.1:0-2497 GCA_046758005.1 Kiloniellaceae bacterium | reverse complement strand
CGCGCGCCGCGATCCCGCCGACCGTCGCCGCAGGGAGCTCGGCCTGATCCACGCCGGCGCCAAGGCGCTCGGCCTCGACGAGCCAGCCTACCGCGCGATGCTCGAACATCTGACCGGCAAGACGAGCGCCCGGGATCTCGACGCCGCCGAGCGAGCAGCGGTGATCGAGCATCTGCGCGCCAACGGCTTTCGCGCCCAGGATCACAAGCGGCTCGGCAACGTGGTGGCCAAGAAAGTGGCCGAACTCAAGCAGGCCGGCGCCACGCCGCAGCAGGCCCTCATCCAGTCCCTGTGGGACGAGCTCGTCCGTCTGGGCGCCATGCGATACGGCATCCACGCGCGGCTCGATACGTTCCTGCACCGCATGGGATGTCCGGTCTCTCATCCGCGGTTCCTGACCCCGGCGCAGGCCAACAAGGTGATCGAGGCGCTCAAGGATTGGCGCCGCCGCGTCCGCCGGGCAAAAGGGCTCGACTGATGGCGCCCGTGATGGAAAGCACCCTCGCCCGGCTGATCGCCACGATCGGCGAAAGTCGCGCCCGGCTGTTGGCCGTCCGCTACGGCAAGACATCGCTCCATCTGCCGGCGCGCATGCCGGCCGACCACGCGCTCGCCCGCCTCATCGGATTCGAGGCGGCCTGCGCGCTCGTGCGCGCGTTCGGCACCGGCCGGCTGTACATCCCCTCCCCGACGGCCGACACGGCCGAGCGGGCGCGCCTCGTGCGCGAGCTCACGGACGCCGGCCATTCCGCCCCGGCGATCGCGCGACGCCTGGGCGTTTCGGAGCGCACCGTCCATCGCCTGCGCGCGCGGCGACGCGCGGGCTGAGGTCTCGCCGCGGCCCGCCGATCTTCTCGCTCAAGCTGCCCCGGACAGGTGTCAGGGCTCCAATCGCGCCGCGCGATGGATATGATGCGCGCCGTCCCTTGAAAACGACATGCGGCTCACAGGAGCGGCCCATGCTGGACGGCTACAAAAGCTACATCGTCGCGCTCGCGATGGTCGTGCTCTCGCTCATAGATATCGCGCTCGTCGACGTGCCGAGCTGGGACGGGCCCGAGATGTTGACCATCGCGCTCGGCATGGCGGGGCTGCGGCGCGGCATGAAGACGGGCGCCTGAGCGTTCGATGGGAGGCGCCGTGAAATCGATCTGCATGGCCGCTGCCCTCGCGCTGGCGCCGGCGCTGTCCGGATGCACCGCCGGCCAGGCCTATCAGGCGGTCGCCGAGGCGGGCGCCGATGCCGAGGCCTATTACGCCGAGCAGGTCCAGGTGCGGCGCGACTGGCGCGCCCTCAAGCGCCGCGCGGTCGAGGCTGAATACGAGGCGCTGATGCGTCTTGCCGACGAGGCCGAGCGCGGCGGCGAAATGGACCAAGCCAGCGATTACTGGGCCGCGGCGCGCGCCCTCATCGATCGTGAGATGCCGAGCCTCCGCAGGCTCAAGGCCAAGGTGATCCGGTTTTTCGAAGATCCGACGCGAGAGGCGGAGGGTTCCGAGGGGCAGCCATGAGTTTGAAACGCCTCACGATCGAGCGGTTGCGGCGCGAGCGGCCGGATCTCGCCGCGGCGTTGGCGGCCGGCGCGCCGCGCGATCTTCTGGTCGAAATCCGGACCGGACCGCGCAAGGGCGAGCGCGTGTTCATGACGCCCGCCGGGGCGGCGAAATTCTCCAAGCGCGTGCGTGTGCTGCCCGCCGAGTTTCAGCCGGCGCCCGGCGGGCGCGCGCAGATCGTTCCCATCAAGACCGCGGGCGAAACGAGCGCCGCGCGCCGAGGGCGGAGCTGATCGATGCCAGATGGTGTCATGAATATCGCCAAAGGGCGGGTCAACGAGCTGCACGACAGGGTCGACGGCAACGATCCGGCCGCCTCGGCGCTGATCGTCGTGCTGCTCAAGGCCGCCGAGGTCGACGCGACCCTCGAGGATTACGACGACCTCGGCGCGCTCCTGGGCGCGGCCGGCAACACCGAGGCCGATTTTACGAATTACGCGCGCAAGACCCTCACCGACGTCGATATCGTCGCCTCGGTCGTGGACGACGTGAACAATCGGCGCGAGGCGGACATCCCGGATCAGACGTGGACCGCGGCCGGCGGGGCGGTCAACAACACGCTCAAAAAGCTGCTGATCTGCTACGACGCGGACACCGGCGTCGGGACCGACGCAAACATCGTCCCGCTGTGCCACTACGATTTCGCGATCACCACCAACGGCGGCGATCTGACGGCGCAAGTCGCCGCCGCCGGTTATTTCCGCGCCTCGTAACCGGAAGACGGGAACGGAACAATGGCCTCGCTGTTCGATCGCCTCACCGGCCAGCTGGCCAGCAACGAGGCGGCGCTCCGGATCGGCGTCCACGGTTTCGTCGGCGCGATGCAGGAGCTGCACGACGGCGCGGTGACGCGCGCGGACGTGATCGCGGCCTACGGCCTGCGCGCGGCGGATCTGAACGAGCTCGATTTCATCCGCCAGCGCTTCGCCGCCGTCGCCGACAA
>JBHHZJ010000194.1:0-2546 GCA_046758005.1 Kiloniellaceae bacterium | reverse complement strand
GGGTCGATGAATCGCCTTCGGGCGATTCTCATCGACCCGGATCTGCTCTAGCCGGCGGCGAGACGGCCCCTCACTCGGCGCTCAGGAATTCCAGGTAGTCCGCGGTCACCTCGGTGACCGCCGCCTCGTAGAGCCGCTTGCCGGCCTCGGGCGAGGCGAGCGAGGGATCCGAGCCGATGCGCCCGTCCGGGAAGCGGCGCCGGTAGTCCGCGGCGTCGCGGATCGGCCCCTTGGGCGCGATCTTCGGCGTCATGTTCGCCCGCTTGATCGCCTCCGGAAAGGCGTATTGGGTGAGCGAGACCTCCGAGGGCGTGGCGTGGCTGCCCTCGGCCCCGCCGAACAGCTCCTGCGAGAGCCTCTTGACCGCCGGGCCGTCGTACCAGTTCTTGAGCCGGCAGCGCGGGCCGCATACGTTGTCCCCGGCGCCGTCCAGGCTCGTGTCCGCGTAAACCTCCGAGAACGCCGCGCCGAGGGTGGCGATGTTGCCGCCGTGGCCGTTGAGGAAATAGATCCGGTCGAAGCCGTGCCGGGCGAGCGAACGCACGATGTCGCGCACGACGGCGATCAGCGTCGAGGGGCGCAGGGTCATGCTGCCGGGGAAACCCAGATGGTGCTGCGCCATGCCCACCGACACGGTCGGCGCCACGAGCGCGTCCGCCTGCTCGCCGACGCCCCTGGCCACGACCTCGGCGCACAGCGCGTCGGTGCCGATCAGGCCGTTGGGCCCGTGCTGCTCGGTCGAACCGATCGGCACGATGATGCCCGCGCTCCGTTTCAGGCGCTCCTCGACCTCGGGCCAGGTGCACAAATGCAACATCATGGCGCTCGTCCCCTCCTTTGTAGCCTTGCCCGTCCCGCGGGCCCGCGGCCGCGGCGCATGATACGGCGTTCGCACGATGGCCCCAAGCACGCCGCGACGGCCTCGCGCATGGGTCCGGTGCCGGGGATTTGCGGTTGACAGACCGCGCCCCGATTAGCAAGGTCCCGCCAATCCCGGCGAATCGGGGCCGACGCGCCGGGATTTGCTAAGCAAATGTTACGGATTCGGCCGCTATCATGAGCGCCGGTTCGTTTTGTTCGCAATCGGGGGCCTCTGATCCGTGTCGTCGAGCGGATACCGCATTGTCCGCGCGTGGTCGCGTTTCAGGATCGCCGTGCTCGGCGCGGCGCTGGCGTTCCCGCTGCTCGGCGGCTTGGCGTTCGCATTCTGGCCCGGCGCGGGTTGGCACAGCGGCCCGATCTCGGCGGACCTGGAGTCGGAGACCGAGTCTCGCTACGTCGCGGCGCTGGGCATGCCGGACGCGGCGGCGATCGAGGCCGAGGTCCGGCCCGCCACCGTGTTGCGCACCCTGCGCGTCGCCCGCGGCGACACCCTTATGGGCCTGCTGACCGCGGCCGGCATCGAGCGCCGGGAGGCGCACCGCGCGATCACGGCGCTGCGCGAGGTATTCCGGCCGCGCGACCTGCGCCCCGGCCAGGAGATTCGCCTGAGCCTTGCCCCGGCCGACGGTTCCGGGACGGCCGAGCGCCTGCTCGCGCTGGGCCTGCAGCCGAGCGTCGAGCGCGATGTGCGCGTCAGGCGGGCCGATGGCGCGGGCTTCGTGGCCGAGGCGCTGGAGCGGCCGCTCGAGCGCCGCACGCTGGGCGCGAGCGGAATCATCGAAAGCAACCTCTCGGTCGCGGCGCGCGCCGCCGGCCTGCCCACCGCGGTCATGATCGACCTGATCCGCGTGTTCAGCTTCGACGTCGATTTCCAGCGGGAATTGCAGGCCGGCGACGGCTTCGAGGTCCTCTACGAGGCCCTGTTCGAGGCCGACGGCACGATGGCCAAGGCCGAGGACGTGCTCTATGCCGCGCTGACGCTGTCCGGCCGGCGCCTGGAACTCTACAACTTCACGCCCAAGAGCGGGCGCACCGACTTCTTCGACGCGAAGGGACAGTCGGTGCGCAAGACCCTGATGCGCACGCCGGTCGACGGGGCGCGCCTGTCGTCCCGCTTCGGGATGCGCCGGCACCCGATCCTTCGCTACTCGAAGATGCACCGCGGCATCGACTTCGCCGCGCCCAGGGGCGCGCCCATCTACGCCGCGGGCGACGGCGTGATCGAGAGGGCGGGCCGCAACGGCGCCTACGGCAGGTACGTGCGCATCCGCCACAACTCGACCTACAAGACCGCCTACGCGCACATGAGCCGGATCGCGAAGGGAATGCGCAAGGGCAAGCGGGTCAAGCAGGGCCAGGTCATCGGCTACGTCGGCTCGACCGGCCGGTCCACCGGGCCGCACCTGCACTACGAGGTCATGGTCGGCGGCCGGCAGGTCAACCCGCTCAAGATCAAGCTGCCCTCGGGCGAGAAGCTGAAGGGCAAGGACCTCGAGAATTTCCAGGCCCGGCGCGCCGAGATCGATGCCTTGCGCGAGCTGGTCCGGCAAGGCAAGACGCTGCTGGTCCGCGCCCCCTGCGAGGAGCCGGCCCCGCCCACCGACGGCGGCCTCAAGCCCGCGGGTGGGTGTTAGGGTCTTTGGATATTCGGCCGTCATCCCGGA
>JBHHZJ010000193.1:0-2617 GCA_046758005.1 Kiloniellaceae bacterium | reverse complement strand
CCCCGCCACCGTCATGCCCTCGACGCGCACCGTCGGCGCGTCGATGCCGTAGCGGAACTCGAGGTCGCTGCCCGGGGTCAGGTTGCGGAACATGTCCTTGAGGTTGCCGGCCACGGTGACCTCGTTGACCGGGTAGGCGAGCGCGCCGTTCTCGATCCAGAACCCGGCCGCGCCCCGGCTGTAGTCGCCGGTGACCGGGTTCACGCCCATGCCCATCATCTCGGTGACGTAGAAGCCCGATTCGATGTCGGCGATGAGCTCGTCCGGCGACCGCGGCCCGGGCTCCATGTAGAAGTTGGTGGTCGCGGGCGCCGGCGGGCTCGAGGGGCCGCGCGCCGCGTGCCCGGTGGTCGGCAGGCCGAGCTGCCGGGCTGAGCTCAGGCTCAGGATCCAGGTGGTCAGCCGGCCGTCCTCGACCACGTTGCGCCGCACGTTGGCCACGCCCTCGCCGTCGAACGGCTTGGAGCGCAGGCCGCGCGGGCGGTGCGGGTCGTCGACGATGGTCACGCCCGCGGCGAAGACCGGCTCGCCCAGCCTGTCCTTGAGGAAACTGGTGCCGCGCGCGATCGCCGGGCCCGATATCGCGCCGGCCAGGTGGCCGAGCAGGCTGTTGGCCGCGCGCGGGTCGAACACCACGGGCACCTTGCCGGTCCCGGGCTTGCGCGCGCCCAGGCGCCGGACCGCCTTCTCGCCGGCGCGCCGGCCGAGCGCGGCCGGATCCTCCAGGTCGGCGCCGTGGGTGGCCGAGGCGAAGTCGTAGTCGCGCTCCATGCCCAGGCCCTCGCCGGCGAGCACGGCCACGCCGAGCGAATGGCGCGAGACCCCGTAGACGCCGGAGAACCCGTTGGAGGCGGCCAGCGCCACCCGGCTCCGGCTCCAGCCGGCCTCCGCGCCCTCGGAGTTGGTCACGCCGGGCACCGCGCGCGCGGCGTCCTCGCAGGCCGCGGCGCGCGCGATCAGGACCTCGGGCGCGGGCTCGGCCTCCTCGCGGATGTCGAGCGCGGGGACCTCGCGGGCGATCTGCCCGGGCTCGGCCAGGCCGCAGTAGGGGTCCTCCGGCACCGTGCGCGCCATGGCGAGCGCGCGCTCGACCAGCTCGCCGAGCGCACCCGGCGACATGTCGGTCGAGGACACGACCGCCTGGCGCTTGCCGAGGAAGACGCGCAGGCCCAGGTCGCGGGTTTCGGCGCGCTCCAGGCGTTCGGGCGCGCCCAGGCGCCGGGCGTGCGACAGGGCGACCGCCTCGATCAGCACCGCGTCGGCGGCCTCGGCCCCGGCGGCCTTGGCCTTGGCGATCAGGTCGTCGAGCAGGTCGAGGGCTTCGGCGTCCGCGTTCATGGTACCATCCCAGGGAGAGGAAAAGGGCGTGTCGCAGCCCTTATATAGGGACGCCCCGCGGTCCGCCGCCACCCCGGCGTTGCGCGGATGCGGCGCATCCCGTAACTGTGGCCCGGCCATGCCCGACTCTTGCGACATTCTCGTCCTTGCCGGCAGCCCGCGCCGCGTCTCCTACACGCGCGGCCTGGCCCGGCGCATCGGCCGGAACCTTGCGGCGCGCGGCGCGCGGGTGCGGCTCATCGACCTGCATGAGACGCCCTTGCCGCCGCTCGAGCCCGAGCTGCGCGCCAGGCGGGGCGAGCACCCGCACCCGGACGCGGCCAACCTGTACCGCTGGGCCGAGCGGGCCGAGGCCTACGTGCTCGCCTCGCCGACCTACCACAACAGCTACTCGGGTGTGCTCAAGAACGCGCTCGACTACCTGACCCTGCGCGACCTGCGCTACCGGCCCGTGGGCCTGGCCGCGCACGGCGGGCGCTCGACCCAGGCGGTCGATCACCTGCGCCAAGTGGTGCGCGGGCTGCTCGGGGTGGCCGTGCCGACCCAGGTGTGCACGCGCGAATCCGACTTCGCGGCCGAGCCCGACGAAAAGGGACTCTACGAGGTCACCGACCCCGACATCCTGGCGCGCATCGACCGCTTCGCCGACGAGCTCGTGCTCTTCGCGACGCATCTGCGGCGCCTGCGCGCGGATATCGCGGCGCTGCGGCCCTAGGATTCGGACTCGGTTATCCGTCACGTGCGGCCAGCAGGGAGGCGGCGATGTTGTACGAGCATCTCGGCAAGCGCCCGAAGATCGACCCGTCGAGCCGGGTCGCCCCGAACGCGGTCCTGTGCGGCGAGGTGACGGTCGGGCCCAACTGCTCGATCGGGTTCGGCGCGGTGCTGAGCGCGGAAAGCGGCCCGATCACGATCGGCGCCAACTGCGTCGTCATGGATACGGCGGTCGTGCGCGGCGTGCGCAACAACCCCGTCGCGATCGGCGACAACGTGCTCGTCGGCCCGCGCGCCTACCTGAGCGGCTGCACGGTCGGGGACGCGGCGTTCCTGGCGACCGGCGCCACCGTGTTCAACGGCGCCCGGGTGGGCGCGCGCGCCGAGGTGCGGATCAACGCCGTGGTGCACCTGCGCACCGTCCTTCCGCCCGGCGCCGTGGTGCCGATCAGCTGGATCGCGGTCGGCGATCCGGCGGAGGTTCTGCCGCCCGAGGCGCACGAGCGCATCTGGGCGATCCAGAAGCCGCTCGATTTCCCGGGCTACGTCTTCGGCGTCGAGCGCC
>JBHHZJ010000192.1:0-3018 GCA_046758005.1 Kiloniellaceae bacterium | reverse complement strand
GAGCTGCTGCTCGAGCTTCTGTCGGAGGAGATCCCCGCGCGCATGCAGGCGCGCGGGGCCGATAACGCGGCCGATAAGCTGCGTGAAAAGCTCTTGGAGATGGTCCATGAGGCAGGATTTGTCGGAGTCGATGATGAAGATGTTCTAACCCTTGTCACACCACGACGCCTAACTGGAGTCGTCCGGAACCTTCCACCAAGACAACCCGATGTCACCTGGGAGAAAAAGGGGCCCCGTCTTGACGCTCCAGAGGACGCGATTCAAGGGTTCTTGAAGGCAAACGGGTTAAAGACGGTGGACGATGCCGAAGTTCGCGAGACGGCCAAAGGCAAGTTCCTGTTTGCTGTTAAGCGCGTGAAAGGTCGGCCGACGAAGGAGGTTCTCGCTGAACAAATTCCCGAGATCATCTATGGGTTCGACTGGCCAAAGTCGATGCGTTGGTCCAACACAGCTGTCCGATGGGTTCGGCCTCTCAGGGGTGTTTTGTGTGTTTTCGATGGCCGTCCTCTAAAGGGTGGCGTTGGACTGGCAAGTTCGACTGGCGAAAAGGAGATCTTTCTGTCGTTCACGAACACGACCGTTGGTCACCGATTCCTGGCCCCGAAGCCGTTCAAGGTGAAGAGCTTTGCGGACTATCAGGCGAAGCTGCGCGCGGCCAAGGTGATCCTCGACCCGGCCGAGCGGCGGGCGGAAATCCTCAAGCAGGCCAAGCGGCGCGCCGCGCGCGCGAAGCTCAAGCTAAAGGACGATCCCGACCTGCTCGACGAGGTGACCGGGCTCGTCGAGTGGCCGGTCGTGCTGATGGGCAGGATCGACGAGCACTTCATGGACCTGCCGCCCGAGGTGCTGACCACCGCGATGCGCGCGCACCAGAAGTACCTCGCGCTGCTCGACGAGAACGGGAAACCGGCCGACCGTTTCCTGGTGGTGGCCAACATGGAGACCGCCGACAGGGGCAGGGCGATCGTGGCCGGCAACGAGCGCGTGCTGCGCGCGCGCCTGGCCGACGCCCGATTCTTCTGGGACCACGACCGCAAGGCGCCGCTGGCCAGCCTCACGACGCGGCTGCGCGAGATCGTCTTCCACGAGAGGCTCGGCACGCTGGGCGAGAAAATGGACCGCGTGCAGGCGCTGGCCACCGGGATCGCCGATCACGTACCCGGCGCGGACAAGGACCGTGTGCGCTCCGCGGCGCGCCTGGCCAAGGCGGACCTGGTGACCGGCATGGTCGGCGAGTTCCCGGAGCTGCAGGGAATCATGGGCCGGTACTACGCGCTCGCCGACGGCGAGCACCCGGAGGTCGCGCAGGCCATCGCCGAGCACTACGCGCCGCTCGGGCCGAGCGATGCCTGTCCCAAGGCGCCGGTCTCGGTCGCCGTGGCGCTCGCCGACAAGATCGACACGCTGGTCGGGTTCTTCGCCATCGGCGAGACACCGACCGGCTCCAAGGACCCCTACGCGCTGCGCCGCGCCGCCCTCGGGGTCATTCGCCTGATCGTCGAGAACAAGCTGCGAATTCCATTGCTGGGCGTGTTCAGCAGTGCATCGAAAGAGTACACCTCACTGATGGCTGAGGCCGTGACGCGAGCGTTGGACAAGCACGGGCATCCGATACGTTGGTCGAAGGTCGATCTCCTCGACTTCATCGCCGACCGGCTCAAGGTCGCGCTGCGCGACAAGGGCGTGCGCCACGACCTGATCTCGGCGGTGTTCGCGGTGGGCGGGGAGGACGACCTGGTGCGCCTGCTGGCCCGCGTCGAAGCCCTGGAGACCTTCCTGAAGACCGACGACGGCGCCAACCTGCTGGTCGCCTACCAGCGCGCGGCGAACATCGTGCGGATCGAGGAAAAGCGGGACCGCACGGCCTACCGGGGCGAGGACCTGCGGCTCGACCGGCTTGTCGAGAACGAGGAAAAGCGGCTTGCCGAACGCATCCTCGCAAGCGAGGAGGCGGCGAACGGGGCGCTCGCCGTGGAGGATTTCACCGGCGCCATGGCCGCGCTGGCCAAGCTGCGCCGGCCGGTGGACGAGTTCTTCGACCGCGTCACGGTCAACACGCAGGAGGCGGAACTGCGGGCCAACCGGTTGCGCCTGCTTGCGCGTATCCGCGCGACGCTCGACCGGGTCGCGGATTTCTCGAAGATCGAGGGATAGGGGAGAGCGATGGCCAAGTGGGTCTATTCCTTCGGCGGCGGCAAGGCGGAGGGCCGCGCGGCCATGCGCGACCTGCTGGGCGGCAAGGGCGCGAACCTGGCGGAGATGTCGGCGCTCGGCCTGCCGGTGCCGCCCGGCTTCACGATCACGACCGAGGTCTGCAACGCCTACGACGCCGAGCGCCGGGCCTATCCCGACGGCCTGAGCGAACAGGTCGAGAAAGCCCTGCGCCGGGTCGAAAAACTGGTCGGCGCGCGCTTCGGCAATCCCGACGACCCGCTGCTCGTCTCGGTCCGCTCGGGTTCGCGCGCCTCCATGCCGGGCATGATGGACACGGTGCTCAACCTCGGCCTCAACGACGCGACGGTCGCGGGCCTGGCCCGGCAGTCGGGCGACGAGCGCTTCGCCTACGACAGCTACCGCCGCTTCGTCCAGATGTTCGGCGACGTCGTGCTCGGGGTCGAGCACCATCACTTCGAGGAGATCCTGGAACTGCACAAGGAGGACAGGGGCGTCGATCTCGATACCGAGCTCGGCGCCGACGACTGGCGCGCGGTCATCCGCGAGTACCAGGACAAGATCCTCGAGCTCACCGGCGCGCCCTTCCCGCAGGACCCCAAGGACCAGCTCTGGGCCGCGATCGGCGCGGTGTTCGGCTCGTGGATGAACCAGCGCGCGGTCACCTACCGGCGCCTGCACGACATCCCCGGCGACTGGGGCACCGCGGTCAACGTGCAGGCCATGGTCTTCGGCAACATGGGCGAGGACTGCGCCACGGGCGTGGCCTTCACCCGCAATCCCTCGACCGGCGAGAACGCGTTCTACGGCGAATACCTGGTCAACGCCCAGGGCGAGGACGTGGTC
>JBHHZJ010000191.1:0-3042 GCA_046758005.1 Kiloniellaceae bacterium | reverse complement strand
CAGCAGGTCCGACATGGGCGTGACATCTCCCTCTTGGCGCGCGCCCGCATGGGCGCAGGCGCGCAGGTTAGTTAGGCGCCGGTCGGGCGGCAAGGGCCCCGCCGGGCGGGCGCGCGGAAACGCCGGCGCCCACGTATGACGCAGGGTGTCGAAAACGCGTGCCGGATCTGCTGTGGCCGCTGCAAAGGTTCGGCAAGCCGCTTCGTGATTGATACCAACGGTGGTTGGTATCAAGGCCGTCCTTGGGCCGAGCGGCGTGGGACGTGATAGACTGGACCCGGCGTGTCACGCTCCTCCATGGCTGGAAGAGGTTGGAAGCAGGACCAGGAGGCTTGGGGTGCCGCTCAAGCCGACGAACGGCGCGTGGGGCGCCGGAGCGGGCTCGCTGGCGGCGGGTTAGTCGCGTGGCTCGGGCCGCCCCGAGGCGTGGTCCCGCACTGACCGATGCCCCCTCGGCCGCTGCAACAACGGGAGAAGGCATGCGGCGCGCGGCGTCGAGAGAACGGAAGGAGGACCCCGTCCGGCGCGAGTATGCGCGGCTCGCGGGGCGCTACGACTTTCGGTGGTCGTCTTACGTAGAGGCCACGATCGGTGAGACGCTGAAACGGCTCGACCCCCGGCCGCGGGACAAGATACTCGACGTGGGATGCGGAACCGGCGCGCTTCTGGAGTCCTTGCTGCGTGCGTTCCCGGAAGTGGCATTGGCCGGCATCGACCTGTCGCCCGAGATGCTGAGCGTGGCGGGGGCGAGGCTCGGGCGCTCGGCGGAGCTCAGGCAGGGACGCGCCGAAAGCCTGCCGTTCGCGGACGCGACGTTCGACATCGTGGTGTCCACGAGCGTTCTTCATTACATCCGCCATCCCCGTGCGGCACTCCGCGAGATGAAGCGTGTCCTGAAGCCGGGTGGCCGGGCCGTGGTGACCGACTGGTGCGACGACTACGTGGCCTGCCGCATTTGCGATCTGTTTCTACGCCTTTTCCATCGCGCCCATTTTCACACCTACGGGCGGGCGGAGTGCGAGCGGCTGATGAGGGATGCCGGTCTCGAGGGGGTCGAGATCGAGGCATACAAGATCAACTGGCTTTGGGGACTGATGACGGCGACCGGGAAGAAGCCGGGTCTTGGTTCCGGTTTGCCGGATGCATCCTAACAGCGTGGAGCGCCCTGCGGTTCTCCTCCGCGGGTTTGGTCTTCGCCGTGATGGCGATGAGCGCGCGAGGTGACTCGGGCCCTCATCGGTATTGCGCGCGCGGGACAGGTCCGGCCGCAGCCTACGCCCGCGGCGTTGAGTGGGCGGGATTAGGTCACGACGGTCATAAAGCGATCGTTGAGCGCGCGTTCGTAGTAGAAGACCGACTTCCCGATCTGGTCCACGCTCCAAACCCGTGTGGGGTGGTCGGGATAATACTGATATCCGCCCGCGAACACCTCGTTGCGGTTGCCCGACGGATCGAAGAAGTAAACCGTCTTGCCGCGGGTGATGCCATGACGCGTCGGGCCAATATCGATCTCGATGTCGTATCGGGTGATGATGTCGGCGGCATGGCCGATGTCACTCCAGTCCTCGAGAAGAAACGCGCAGTGGTGGAACCTGTCCTTCTCCTCGTGGCGGACGAAGGCAACGTCGTGCGCCTTGCCGCTGCAGGTGAGGAAAATGGCGAGGAGGGTCCCGTCCTCGGTCTTCACGCATTCCGCGAGTTGGAAATCCAACGCCCCGGTGAACACCTCGAGCGCGCCGTCGATGTCGTCGCCGTAGAGCAGGCAGTGATCGAATCTGATGGCCTTCATGCCTCTCGGCTCGTCGCGCCAGACATCCGGGTTTTCGGTCATCGGGCAATCGTCGGACAGCTGCATCTCGGCATAGAGATCGATCCGGTGCCCGGTCGGCGCAACGAAGCTTTTGCGCCGTCCGACGCCCGGCTGCTCGCCCGCCTCGACGTCGGTGACCTCGACGCCGAGTGCCTCGATGCGCCTTGCGAACGCATCCATCGCGGCCTCGTCGAGCACCTTCCAGCCCATCGCGTCCATGCCCGCCGAGTCCGTCTCGCGCAGGACGATGCTGTGACGGTCGAATTCGTCGTAGGCCTTCAGGTAGACGCGATCGTCGGCCTCGCGGCTCACCAAACTCAGGCCGATGCGGTCGCGGTAATGAATGAGCGCCTCGTCGATGTCTTTCACCCTGAGCTGCACGAAGCCCGGTCGAAGAACGCCGTTGAGTGCCATGGCGAACCTCCTCCTGCCACATCGGGTGCAGTGCCGGTCGCATTCTAGGCGCGGCGTGGGCCAAAGTCTAAGCGCCTCGGTCGCGGCGAAGAGTGGCTCTCCCGCACGAACCGATATGGTCAAGAATGTAGTGGGAATGATTGACCTTAGATCTCGCCGAAGTCGCCGTGCCGGCCGAGGCCGCGGGCGAAACGCGCAGCGCCCTCGACCGCCTCGTGCCGCATGGGCGCGCGGCCGCCCCGCCATTCGGCCTTCATGGCCTCGCGCACGCTTAGCCCGTGCTGGGCGATCGCGGAGCGCCGGTCGGCGCGCACGCAGACCTGCGGGAAGCGCGCGATCTGCTGCGCGATGCGTTCGGCCGCCGCGCGGCTTTCGCCCGCCGGCACCACCTCCTCGCAGGCGCCGATGCGCAAGGCTTCCTCGGCCGGGACCTTGCGCCCCGTCAGGATGATTTCGAGCGCCCGGCCCTGACCCACTAGGCGGGGCAGGCGGACGGTCCCGCCGTCGATCAGCGGAACCCCCCAGCGCCGGCAATAGACGCCGAAATAGGCGTCCTCCTCCATGACCCGGATGTCGCACCACAGCGCCAGCTCCATCCCGCCGGCCACGGCGGGACCGGCCACCGCGGCGATGACCGGCTTGGACAGCTCCAGGCGCGTGGGCCCGAGCGGCCCGCGGGGAACCGCATTGGGATCGTCCGGGTCGCGGTCCGGGAAGGACAGCTCGCGGTCCAGGATCTCCGGCGACAGGCTGGAGACGAACTTCAGGTCCCAGCCGGCGCAGAACGCGCCGCCCTCGCCCCACAGCACGGCGACGTG
>JBHHZJ010000190.1:0-3091 GCA_046758005.1 Kiloniellaceae bacterium | reverse complement strand
CCAGCCAGCTGAAATTTCCGATGAATCTAACGGCTTAATGCAGGGCCGACCCAACCAGAGGGCTTCGGAGGCCGGCATTCTCCGGCTATTCCGAGATCGTACTCACCTGACAGTCGGCCACACCGCGAGCGCGCCGTCGATCATGAACTGCACGGCGAGTGCGGCCGTGACGATCCCGAACACCCGGGTGACCACGTTGACCCCGGTCGTCCCGAGCAGCCGCATCAGCTGCGCGGCGGCGAGCAGGCAGGCCAGCGTAATCAGCAGCACCACGACAAGCACGGCCAGGATGACGCCCTGCGCCGCCAGGTCGCCGCGCGCGCCGCCCATGAGCAGCACGACCGAGGTCAGGGCCCCGGGCCCGGCGATCAGCGGAATGGCGAGAGGAAAGACCGAGACGTCGGCGCGCTGGCCGCTCTCCTCGTCCTCGCCCGGCGTGGTCGCGCGCAGGCCGGTCTGGCGCGCCATGACCATGTCGATGGCCAGCAGCAACAGCAGGACCCCGCCGGCGATGCGGAATGCCGGCAGACCGATGCCCAGGGCCCTCAGGAACGGTTCGCCCACGAGCGCGAAGGCGACGAGCACGGCCCCGCCGATCGTCGCGCCGCGCAGTGCCGTGCGCCGGCGCTCGGCTGTGGTCGCGCCCGGCGTCAGCGAGACGAACAGCGGGGCGACGCCCACCGGATCGACGACCACGAAGAAGGTGACGAACGCCGCGATCAGGGTCTCGGTCATGTCGGGCCCCGTTCGGTCACGGAACGGGTGCCTTCCGCGCCGTCAGGCGGCGGCGCGGAAGTTGCGCAGGCGCTCCTCGGCCAGGCGGTCGGCCGCCTCGGACGTGGGGACGCCCTCGGCCTCGGCGCGGCTGAAGATCTCGCCCAGGGTATCGTAGATCTTCGCCACGTGCTTGACCGCCTCCGGCTTGCTGTAGGACGGTCCCTCGTGGCTGATGTTGATGACCCCGCCGGCGTTGATCACGTAGTCGGGGGCATAAAGGATGCCGCGCCGCGCGAGTTCCGCGCCGTGGCGCGGCTCGGCCAGCTGGTTGTTCGCCGAGCCGGCGACGATGGGCGCCTTGAGCTGCGGGATGGTCCGGTCGTTGATCACCGCGCCCAGGGCGCAGGGCGCGAAGACTTCGGCGGGCACGCCGTAGATCGCCTCCGGCTCGACGCCGCGCGCCGCGAACTCGTCCTCGGACTTGGCGACCGCGGCGCGGTCGATGTCGGTGACGGTCAGCTTCGCTCCGGCCTCGGCCAGGAAGCGGCACAGGCCGTAACCGACGTGGCCAAGGCCCTGCACGGCGACGCGCACCCCGTCGAGCGAGTTGCGCCCCAGCTTGTAGGCGACCGCGGCGCGGATGCCCATGAACACGCCGTAGGACGTGGACGGCGAGGGATCGCCCGCGCCGCCGGCCCGCGTGCCGGCGACGTGCCGCGTGGCGCGCGCCATGACCTCGACGTCCTCGAGCGAGATGCCGACGTCCTCGGCGATCACGTAGCGCCCGCCCAGGGACTCGACGAAGCGGCCCATGGCGAGGAACAGGGCCTCGGACTTCATGGCGTGCGGATCGCCGATGATGACCGACTTGCCGCCGCCGTAGGGCAGGTCGGCCAGCGCCGACTTGTAGGTCATGCCGCGGGCAAGGCGCAGCGCGTCGGTCAGCGCCTCGTCCTCGCTCGCGTAGGCCCACATGCGGCAGCCGCCCACGGCCGGGCCGCGGGTCGTGTCGTGGATGGCGATGATCGCCTTCAGGCCGGAGTCCCGGTCGTGACAGAAGACGATCTGCTCGTGATGATGGAATTCGGGATGGTCGAACAGCGACATGGCGAGGTTGGTCCCCAGATGAAGCCAGCGGGATTCCGGCAACGGCCGGACGCTGCCATAATATGTCGTCAACCCTATTTACTGTTCAATAACAATCACTTAAATGTGTTCAGAAAGACAGAAAATTAACCAGGACGGCGCCCCGCGGACGCGATTCGGCCCGAGCCGGCGGGCGATGGGTAATATTGTTTCCGGCGGGCGACCCGGCGCCCCGAGACGGCCGCGCGCCCCGGCGCGGCTACCGGCGCGCGTCCCGCCACGCGAGCACCCGGTAGACCGCGCGCCACAGGCGCGCCGCGTCGATCAGGCCGCCGGGGCCAAGGTCCACGTGCGCCAGGTTGTCCACCAGGACGAGGGTCGTCCTGTGCTCCGGCGCGGCGGCGGCCAGCGCCGCGCTCTCGGTATAGGGGATGACGGCGTCGTCGCGCCCGTGGACCAGGATCAGGTCGGCCTCGAGCGCCGACAGGTCACGCCGCTTGAGGTCGAGCGCGGCCAGGTCCGCGCGCACGCCCTCGGGCAGGGCGGCGACCAGCCCGGGCACCGCCTCGGGGTCGTCGTTGGCGAGCAGGGCGTAGACCGCGCCGCCTTCGGCGCCGAGCTTGGCAACGAGGTCGGCGATGTCAGCCTGCAAATCGCGCAGCTTGCGCTCGGCCATGGCGGCGAGCAGTACCCGGTCGCGCGCGTCCGCGATGCGCCCGGCGTTGCCGCGCACGAAAATCCACCTGCCGTAGGGGTTCGGCGCGGCCCGCCGCCAGTGCGGGTCCCGGCCGTCCCGATAGGCGCCGGTCGTGAAGAACGTGACCAGCGCCTCGATGTCGTAATAGCCGCCGACGGCGAGGAGGAAACCCACCTTGTCCCGGGTGCCCGCCTCCAACGCGGCGATGACCGCGGGACCGGCGGCGTAGGAGATGGCGACCAGACCGACCGAGCCGTCTCCGGGCGTCTCGCCGCGTCCGGCCAGGTGGCGCACCGCATCGGCGATGACGCGGGCGTCCGCGGGGCGCACCTTGAGCGCGCGCAGGTTTTCGATCTCCGGCACCAGCACCATGAAGCGCGCCCGCGCCAACGTGTTGGCGAAGGCGACGAGGCGCGGGTCGTCCTTGCCGGCGGGCGCGGCGCCGGGGACCAGAACCAGCGCGGAACGAGGATCGTCCCCGGGGGTATAGAGATCGCCGGTATAGGCCCGGCCATCGACCCGGTAGCCGATCAAGGCCCGCGTCGGGGCCGGCGTCGTCTCCTTCAGCGCGCTCGGACCCGGCCCGGCGGC
>JBHHZJ010000189.1:0-3093 GCA_046758005.1 Kiloniellaceae bacterium | reverse complement strand
ATGCGCGCGGCGCGCTCGAGCGGAAAGCGATAGGCGCCGGTGCTGATGGAGGGAAAGGCGATGGTGCGAACCCCGTTCTGCTTCGCAAGCTCGAGGGCGTTGCGATAGCAGTTCCGAAGCAGCCGGTCCTCGTCCGCCGTGCCACCGTGCCACACCGGCCCCACCGTATGAATGACCCATTTTGCCGGCAGTTCATATCCCTTGGTGATCTTCGCCTCACCGGTTGCACAGCCCCCGAGCGTGCGGCATTCCTCGAGCAGTTCCGGCCCCGCGGCCCGGTGGATGGCGCCGTCGACCCCGCCGCCGCCGAGCAGCGTGGTGTTGGCCGCGTTCACGATGGCATCGAGCGCAAGGCTGGTGATGTCGCCCTCGACGACGCCGACCTTCTCCGTCACCTGCGCCTCCCTTTCCTGGCCGCAATCCCTATTCAGGCGGAGATCGCCCGATCGCGCGGACAATAATCGAGCCCAAGGGCGCTCGCCACCGCTTTGTGCGTGATGCGGCCGTGATGAACGTTAAGCCCCGCCAGGAGGTGCGGGTCTTCCGCCATGGCCCGCCGCGGCCCCTTGTCCGCCAGCGCGACGATAAAGGGCAGGGTGGCGTTGCCAAGGGCAAAGGTGGAGGTGCGCGCCACCGCGCCGGGCATGTTGGTCACGCAGTAGTGCACGACCCCGTCGACCACGTAGGTCGGGTCGGCATGGGTGGTGGGACGGCTGGTCTCGAAACAGCCGCCCTGGTCGATCGAGACATCGACGACGACCGAGCCTGGCCGCATGCGCGAGATCATCTCGCGCGTCACGAGCCTCGGCGCGGCGGCGCCCGGGACCAGCACGGCACCGATCACGAGATCGGCATCGAGGACATGATGCTCCACCGTCTCGGCGTTGGACTGGACGGTGTCGAGCCTCCCGCCGAACCGCATGTCGAGCGCGCGCAAGCGCCCCACCGTCTTGTTCAGCACGGTGACCCGGGCGCCGAGGCCCATGGCCATGCGGGCGGCCTCCGTGCCGACCACGCCGGCGCCGAGTATCACCACCTTGCCGGGCGCAACGCCCGGAACGCCGCCCAAAAGCACGCCCCCACCGCCCTGCGCCTTCTCCAGGCAGTGGGCGCCGACTTGCACCGACATTCGGCCCGCCACCTCGCTCATGGGCGAGAGCAGCGGCAGTCGCCCGTGCTCATCGGTCACGGTTTCATAGGCAATGGCAACCGAGCCCGCGTCCATCAGCCCCTTGGCCTGATCGGGATCGGCGGCGAGGTGAAGGTAGGTGAACAGCACCTGGCCCTCGCGCAACATCTTGTATTCTTGCGCTTGGGGCTCCTTGACCTTGACGATCATCTCGGCGGCCTCGAAGACCTCGGCCGCGGATGCGGCGATCGCGGCGCCCGCCGCCTCGTAATCGGCGTCCGCCAATCCGATCCCTTCCCCGGCCCCGGTCTCGACCACGACTTCATGCTCGCGCCCGACGAGCTCGCGCACGCCGGCCGGGACCATGGCGACGCGGTACTCGTGGGTCTTGATCTCCTTGGGCACCCCTATCAGCATTTCCGTCACCTTTTGATCCACTTACCTGACGCGGCTTTTTCCATCAGGATACGTCTTTTCCCCGACAAATGGCATGGCCCGACTCATTCCGCAGGCGCGCGCCTCGGTCCGGCCGGTGTGTCGCGGCTCGCTTGGCGCAGCAGATAGATCGCGAGCAGGATCGACGGAATGCCGATGACCGCGACATAGACGAAGAAGTCGGCATATCCTGCCGGGTTCAGCACCCGGCCGTCGGCGCCGACGACGAGGCCGAGACCCTCGGCGACGAGGCCCGAGAACCCGCCGATGACCTTGCCCGGCAGCGTCATCAGCGAGCTGAACAGCGCGTATTGCGTCGCCGTGTAATTGGCGCTGGTCAGGCTGGAGAGGTAGGCGATGAAGACCGAGCCGGCCAGCCCGCCGGTGATGTTGTCGGCGCTGATGACGACGGCCAGCATATAGAGATCGTCGCCGGTCACGGCGAGCAGCGCGAACAACAGGTTGGTCGACGCGATCAGGAAGGCGGCCAGGACCAGCGGCCGCATGATCCCGAACCGCACCACCAGGGTGCCGCCGAGAAAGGCACCGAAGATGGTCATGAAGAGGCCGAAGATCTTGGTCACGTTGGCGACGTCGGTCTTGGTGAAGCCGAGGTCGAAGTAGAACTTGGTCGCCATCGAGCCCATCGTGATGTCGCTGATGCGGAAGACGCCGATGAAGATCAGGACGACCAGGGCCAACGCCCCCTTGCGGGCAAAGAAGTCGACGAAGGGGCAGACGACGGCGCCGATGAACCACGCCGCGGCGGCGCGCCAGCGCGGCGGCAGGTGGGCGCTGCGCTCCATATAGGTGACGACGCGGTCCTCGCGCGCCCAGGCGCCGGCATCGCGCGCATGTTCGGGCTCGCGGATGATCAGCACGGTCGCGATGCCGACCAGGGTCAGCGCCGCCATGATCAGATAGGCGGCCGTCCACGACCCGAATTCGGCGACGTAAAGCGCGCCGGCGCCCGCGGCGAGGAGCGCGATCCGGTAGCCGAGCTGGTAGGTCGCCGCCATCGCGCCTTGGACGTCCTTGGCGACCGCCTCGATGCGGTAGGCGTCCAGCGCCACGTCCTGGGTCGCCGAGGAAAAGGCGACGACCAGCGCCAACAGCGCCATCGCGGTCAGGTCCTGGCGCGGGTCGGTCATTGCCATGCCGACCAGCCCGGCGGCGATCCCCAGCATGGCGAGCAGCATCCAGCTCCGCCGCTTGCCGAGGCGCGCGGTCAGGACGGGCAGCTTCATGCGGTCGACGACCGGAGCCCAGAAGAACTTGATCGAATAGGTGATGCCGATCCACGAGAAGAAGGCGATCATCGCGGGGTCGTAGCCCGATTCGGCGAGCCAGAACTGCAGCGTCGTGAAGACGAGCAGGAACGGCAGCCCGGCGGAGAAGCCCAGGAACAGCATGCCGACGACGCGCGGGCGGAGATAGATGGCGACGGATTCGCGCCAGGATCGGACGGGCTTTATGAGGCCGGCCATCGGCTCGTCGATTTCGTTACAGAACCGTAATCAACGGAGCTT
>JBHHZJ010000188.1:0-3143 GCA_046758005.1 Kiloniellaceae bacterium | reverse complement strand
CGGCTCCAGTACCATGGACATTGAGACTGCAGGGCGATTCACACGCCGCGGCTTATCCCTCGGCCCGGTTCACCCGCCGCGCGGCCCGCCTGGGGATGCCGGGCCCGGGCTCGGCGCTCTTTGGGTGGCCTGATCGTCGTTCGGGAAATTCTCGATCTCGACCCGCGCCCCGGCACGGGCCGGTCGAGCTTGGCGCGAGAGGAGTCCACCTGTTTCAACGCGTCGTCGGCTGCATATCGTGGTATGCTATGCGCCCCTAAAATACGGTTAAGAATCCCGACAACTGGGCGCATTTCCCGGTCCGGACGCGAGCACGGCGGAAACGGGAACCAGCCTCGGGTATGTAGCATCGACGGCGGAACGGAAACGTCGGGGCCCCGGGCCCAGCCCAGGCGGCCCTTGGATCACCATCAAAAGGGTCATTATCACCGAGATTTGGTATAAGCTCGCGTCCCTTGGTTCGAGACGATCCCGGAGACCACCACCATGACCGACGAGGACCTGGCCGCGGCCCGGGCCTGGCTGCGCCGATTTCAAGGCGTCGATCTCGACCCCGACGTCCTGCACGAGCCCGCGGCGACCGCGGCCCGCCTCAGCGCGCTCGCCGGAGAGGCGGGCGCGACCCTGCCGTTCGGTGCCGAGCCGTCGGGAATCCGAAAGGTTCCCGCCGCCTTGGCCGACGAGGGCGACGAACGTGGCCGATGACTCCCTCGCCGCGCTCACGCTGAGCGAGCTCGCGGAGGCGATCGCCGCCCGGCGAATCTCCTCGCTCGAGGCGACGCAGGCCAGCCTGGCCCGCATCGAGCGCCACGGCGAGGCCCTCAACTGCATCGCGGGCATCGACCCCGACGCCGCCCTGCGCGCGGCGAAGGACGCCGATACGGCGCTCGCCGCCGAGGGGCCGCGCGGCCCCCTGCACGGCGTGCCGCTGGCGCACAAGGACATGTTCTTCCGCGCCGGGCGGCCGAGCGCCTGCGGCTCGCGCATCCTCGCCGACTTCGTTCCGGCGCAGACCGCCACCGCGCTCGCGCGGTTGGACGCGGCCGGGGCGCTCGACATCGCCCGGCTGAACATGGTCGAGTTCGCCCTGGGCACGACCGGCCACAACGAGATCACCGGCGCCCCGCGCAACCCGTGGAACCCGGCACACATCACCGGGGGCTCGTCGAGCGGCCCGGCCGCGGCGGTGGCCGCGCGCATGGTCTACGGGACGCTCGGCTCCGATACCGGCGGGTCGATCCGCCTGCCGGCGGCCTGCTGCGGGCTGGTCGGGCTCAAACCGACCTACGGCCGGGTCAGCCGGCACGGCGCCCTGCCGCTGTCGTTCACCCTCGATCACGTGGGTCCGCTGACCCGCAGCGTCGCCGACGCGGCGCTGATGCTCCAGGTCATCGCCGGCCACGACCCCAACGACCCGACGAGCAGCCGCCGGGCCGTGCCCGACTACCGAGGTGCGTTGGACGGGGGCGTGCGCGGGCTGCGCATCGCGGTCCCGGACAACTATTTCTACGACCCGGTCGAGGCGGAGGTGGCGGACCTGGTCCGCGCCACCCTGGAGGTCTACGCCGGCCTCGGGGCCGAGGTCGTGCCGGTCCGGATTCCCGATTCGATCGCCTTGGCCAATCCGCTCAACGTGCTGATCATCGCGGCCGAGGGGGCGGCGTTCCACGGCCGATGGCTGCGCGAGCGGCGCGGCGACTACGGCCGTCAGACGCTCGGCCGTCTGCTGCCGGGCCTGCTCTACCCGGCGACGCGTTATGTCGAGGCGCTCAATTTCCGACAGACCGTGCTCGCCGACCTGAACGAAGCGGTGTTCGCGCACGCCGACCTCCTGCATACGCCGGTATGGCCTTTCCCGGTGCCGACCATCGCGGACTCGGACCTGGCGACCAATCCGGGGTTCATGGAGTTCATCACTGCCACGGGGCACTGCGTCCGGCCGTTCAACTATACCGGCCTGCCGGCGATCAGCGTTCCGGCCGGCTGCACCGCCAACGGCCTGCCCGCTGCGTTCCAGCTGGCCGGCCGGCCGTTCGCCGAGGCGCTGCTGCTGCGCGCCGCAGCGGCCTACGAACGCGAGACCGGCTGTACGCGCGCAAGCCCGCCGCTGTAGCCGGCCGTCTCACGAAGGCCCGCCCGCGCGAGGATGACATGTCGAGGCCCAGGCTCCGCCCGGCCCGGCTCGCCGCCTCGCCGGCGGCACCGACGTCTGGGAGCCGTCTGGGAGCGTCTGACCGGGCTTTCGGATTGAGGACCGTCGGGCCGGTCCGTTTCGGCGACGCGGCGCCGTTACGCCGTCATCACGCCCTTGTTCGCAAGATCCTGCAGCAGGGCGCGCACGTCCTCGAGGATGACATCGCGCGGCGCCACGTAGGCCGCCGCCAGATCGTCCACGATCGCCGCGACCGTGGCCTTGCCGTCGCAGCGCTTGATGACTTCGAGTGCGATGGCGTCGGGCATGAACACGCGCTCGGGCGCGAGCACGACCCACTGGTCCCGCTGCTCGTCGAAGCACAGCCGCACCCCGCCCGGCAGCCGCGGCACCGAGGCATCCGAGATTGCGATCGCCTCGCTCATCGACGGGCCTCAGGTCCGAAGGCGCTCGTACCCATGATCATTGAAGAATGATAGTGCGTAACAGGCGGCCGATCCAGGCCCGGTCCTCGATGCCGAATCGGCCTCCGGAGCCTTGACCGGCATCGCGACGCGGCGTTTCGCCGTTCGCAGATGGCAAAGGCTCGCGCCTCCCCGCAAAGACACAAGCCCCGCGCGATCCTCGTTCTCGCCGGCCGAACGATCCGCACGCCCGACAGCGGCCCTGATCGGACGCCGCAGATGCTCACGCTTCGCTCAGGGCCCGCCTTCGGAATCCTTCGCGCCGCAACCCTAAAGTTCTGCGCAAACGTAGGAATTGATCTCGAGACCGACGCAGATCTCAATGATCTTGGGTGTCGTCCACAGCATCGGCGCTTCTCCTCCCGACGGTGTTGTTGGTTTCTTTAGAGCCGTTCTCATATACACGATATGCCATGACAGGCAATCACTTTTCTATGATCGCGTGCGAACGACCGGCCGCTTTGCCCGGCTCGCCCGCATGCCGGGTTCGCGTTACCATGAAAATAGCGGAGCGATTTGCGCCGGGC
>JBHHZJ010000187.1:0-3151 GCA_046758005.1 Kiloniellaceae bacterium | reverse complement strand
AGCGGCGTCGGGCGCCAGCGGCCCTGTCCGGCGCTCTCGGCGGCGTGCAGCGCGAGCGCGTGGGCCCAGAACTCGTCGGCGTGGCCCGCCTCGGTCCGCTCGGCGTCGAAGCGCGGGTTGCCGGCGGCCGTGGTGACCTTCCTGACGGCGTGGTGAGCCTCGCGCACGGCGCGATCCTCGGGCGTGCGTACCTTGCGATCCTCGTAGGACTGCCTGATGATCGTGGCCAGATGCTGCTTGGCCGGCCCGGTGAAGAGCACGCCCTCGACCCGGTAGGCGCCGTGATTGCGCTTGGCGTCCTCGACCGGCTTTTCGCCGATCCCGGTCTGATCCATGCAGCAGCGCATCACGTCGTAGCCGGCGAAGACGCGGGCCAGCGCGGCGTCCTGGGTGGCGAAGCTCGCGTTCTTCAGGCGCACGATCTCTCGGCTCCAGAGCACGTCGCCGACCTGCTCGGCGACCCAGATGATGAACAGATCGCGCCGGCGCGCGATGTCGACGCCGACGTAACACGGTCCGCCCTCGTATCGCGCCGGATCGCCGGCGGCGCCGTGCTCGGCCGAGACGATCAGCTCCCACGTCAGCCAGGCGGTCGCCTCGTCCACCGCGACGCACATGTACTCCTGCAGCCAGGTCTCCTCGTCGCCGCAGGCGGCGCGCTGCTCGGCGAGCCACGCCCGGCGCCCGGCCTCGTCGAGCGCGCGGCCGGCGATCTTGTCGGCCAGGCCCTGGGCGACCGCATCCTCGATCGTGACGGTGTGGAGCGAGAACGGCCCCTCCGCCTTCTCGGCGTCCGAGACCATGCGATAGAACCGGCCGCCGCGCCCGTTGTGGGTCGAGAGCACGCGCACCGGATAGCCCCAGGTGACGATCGGCCGCGCCGCGCGCCACAGCGCCTCCGCGTCGGCGTGGAAGGCGAACTCGTCCAGCACCAGCTTGCCGCCCTTCGAGCGGAAGGCCTTGGGGTTCGAGCTGAGACCCGTGATCTTGCGGCCGTTGGCGAGCTGAACGATATACGCCTTGATGTCGTGTTCGGCGTCGATCACCACCTCGCCCAACTCGCGCGCGGCCACGTCGAAGAGGCGGGCCCACTGGGCGCAATAGTCGATGTACTCGCGCGCGGCCGACTGATCGGCGGAGGAGAACCACACGTCGGTGGCGCCCTGGGCGCGCGCGGCGTCGCGCACATCCTCGTAGGCCTGCACGTAGGTGGCGCCGATGCGCCGGCTTTTCTGCCACACCTTGAACCGCGCGGCGTCGTCGAGCCAGGCGCGCTGATAGGGCAGGAAATACGGCGTCTTCATCGCGCGATCCCCAGCACGTCGCGCTCGATGGCGGCGATGGCCTCGGCCGACAGCCCGGCCTTGCGCGCCGCGCCGCCGGCCGCCTTGGCGGCCCGGGCGGCGATCTCTTTCCTGACCCGCAGCTCGCGCTCGGTGTCGTGGCGCGCCGCGGTCGCCAGATCGCGCAGCGTGCGCCCGATCAGCATGGCCTTCTCGGGATCCAGGGTGATCGGTTGTTGCTCCTCGCCGGCGAGCAGATCCATCAGCGAGGCGTGCATCAGCTCGATGTTGAGCCGGGCGGCGCGGCCTTCATCTTCGCCAAGGCGCGCCATGATCGCCTCGGCGGCGCCGCGGCTCCAACGCACGCGCTCGGCCATGGCGTCGAGCCCCTTCACGTGGCGCCCGAGGGCCGAGCGCGAGATCCTGGCCGCGTCCGGCGCGCCGAGCTCGGCAAGCTTGGCCAGGATCTCGTCGATCGTGCGTCCGGCGCGCCGGAGCGCGCCGATCCTTTCGCGCACCCTGGCCGGCAGGCGATCGATGGTCGACAGGCGCGCCATGTCAGGACGGCGGCCCGGGGCGTTTGACGCCCGGCACGCGGGCGCGTCCCTCGGCCACATCGAGGCCGCGCTTGGTCAGGGTGGCGACGAGAACGCCCTCCACGTCCTCGACGCTGAGCAGGTCCTGCTCGGCGAGCCAGACGATCTCGACGCGCACCGCGTCGCGGCTCGCGTTGAAGCCGAATCGGTTGACCGCGTCACAAAGCACGCTCTCGTTCGCGGCGTAGCCGCCGCCCCCGTTGCCGAGAAGACGGAGCAGCGTGAGCCGCAGATGCTCGCGCAGATGCCGGGCGTAATCGCTCATTGCGCGTCTCTCGCCTGATCGAGCAGGAACTGTTCCATGCGCTCGGTCACCCGGTCGAGCCGGCCGGCGTGGCCCTGCATCCCGTCGAGGCGCTGAAGGATGACGCGGATATCGCCCGACAGGCGTTCGATCGAGACCGCCAGATCGTGAACCGCGTCGCGCGTGGGCACGTCGCCGATCCGCGCCTCGACGAGCGACAGACGCTCGGCAAAACGGGCGGCCTTCGTGGCGCGGCGCGCCTGCCAGGCAAGCCCGCCGGCGCCGGCGGCGGCGAGCGAGACCGCGATTTCCCACACGAGGCGCAAGGCGTCCCATTGCATCATGCGGCCTCCAGCACGCGCGAGCGACGAACCCTGAACCGGTTCTCAGCGGCGGCCGCGTTGGCGCCGGTGCCTTCGGCGCGATACACGTGGACGCCGGAGGCCGCGATCGTCGCGTCGGCGTGATAGTTGCCCACGGAGTCCTTGACGACGCCGCCGCCGCTGAACGTGGTGACGACGCCGGCCGGATCGAGGAGCTTGAAGACGACGGCGCCGGGATCGACCGCGGCGCCGCCGGCGTCGGTGAAGGCGACGCTCATGCGCACCACGTCGCCGATATCGTAGACGTTCTCGTGGCTCACGCCGCGCCTCCGATCGCGTCGGCGAGCGCCGCGCGCGTCGCCGCCGCGTCGTCGAGCAGGGCCTTTGTGAGCGCGGCGTCGCTGAGCACAGCGGTTGTGAGCGCGACGTCGCTCAATGCGGCTTGGGCGAGAGGCACCGTACCAGCCAGGGACGCGGCGATCGTCAAGGCCGCGTCGACCTCGCCCGCCTGCGCCAACGCCAGCGCGGCCGGCCCTCCGAGCGCGGTCATCAAGGCGCTTAGGTCAATTTCGCTGACGACGCCAAGCTGCATCGCCGCCGCGCCAGGCGCCGCCGCGATCCCGAGCCCCGCGTCGGACTCCGCCGCCTGGCCCGCGGCCACGATAACAGGGCCGCCGGCCGCCGCGATCCCGAGCGCGGCGTCCG
>JBHHZJ010000186.1:0-3171 GCA_046758005.1 Kiloniellaceae bacterium | reverse complement strand
TTGCCGAGCAGGTTCTGGCGGAAGCGGCCCTGCTTGCCCTTGAGCATGTCGGACAAGGACTTGAGCGGCCGCTTGCTGGCGCCCGTGATCACGCGGCCGCGGCGGCCGTTGTCGAACTGGGCGTCGACCGCCTCCTGGAGCATGCGCTTCTCGTTGCGCACGATGATGTCCGGCGCGCGCAGCTCGATCAGCCGCTTCAGGCGGTTGTTTCGGTTGATGACCCGGCGGTACAGGTCGTTCAGGTCCGAGGTGGCGAAGCGCCCGCCGTCGAGCGGCACGAGCGGGCGCAGCTCCGGCGGGATCACCGGAACCACGTCGAGGATCATCCACTCCGGCCGGGCGCCGGACTCGAGGAAGGCCTCGACCAGCTTGAGGCGCTTGACCAGCTTCTTGCGCTTGGCCTCGGAGTTGGTCTCCTTCAGCTCCGTGCGCAGCGAGGCCCGCTCCTGCTCCAGGTCGAGCGCGGACAGCATGGACTTCATCGCCTCGGCCCCGATCATGGCGGTGAAGCTGTCCTCGCCGTACTCCTCCTGCGCCTCCAGGTGCTCGTCCTCGCTGAGGAGCTGGCACATCTTGAGCGGGGTCAGGCCCGGCTCGGTGACCACGAAGCTCTCGAAATAGAGGATCCGCTCGAGGTCCTTGAGCGTCATGTCGAGCAGCAGCCCGATCCGGCTGGGCAGCGACTTCAGGAACCAAATGTGCGCCACCGGGCTGGCCAGCTCGATGTGGCCCATGCGCTCGCGCCGCACCTTGGACAGGGTCACCTCGACGCCGCATTTCTCGCAGATGATGCCGCGATACTTCATCCGCTTGTACTTGCCGCAGAGGCACTCGTAGTCCTTGATCGGGCCGAAGATTCGGGCGCAGAACAGGCCGTCGCGCTCCGGCTTGAAGGTGCGGTAGTTGATGGTCTCGGGCTTCTTGATCTCGCCGTACGACCACGAGCGGATGCGCTCCGGGCTCGCGATCGAGATGCGGATCTGATCGAAGCTCTGCGGGCCAGTGGGCTGGCCGAAGATGTTCATCAACTCTTTCATCGGTCTCTCCCGATCCGAAAACTCTCTTGCCGCCCTTCGACCGCGGGGCCGGGCGCTCAGTACGGGCTTTGTTTCAGCTCGACGTTGAGGCCGAGCGAGCGCAATTCCTTGACCAGCACATTGAACGACTCGGGGATGCCGGCCTCGAAGTTTTCGTCGCCCTTGACGATAGCCTCGTAGACCTTGGTCCGGCCGGAGACGTCGTCCGACTTGACCGTGAGCATCTCCTGCAACGTGTAGGCCGCGCCGTAGGCCTCCAGCGCCCAGACCTCCATCTCGCCGAAGCGCTGACCGCCGAACTGGGCCTTGCCGCCCAGCGGCTGCTGGGTGACCAGGCTGTACGGGCCGATCGAGCGGGCGTGAATCTTGTCGTCCACCAGGTGGTGCAACTTGAGCATGTAGATGTAGCCGACGGTGACCGGCCGCTCGAACGCCTCGCCGTTGCGCCCGTCGATGAGCCTCACCTGGCCCGAGGTCTCGAGGTCGGCCTGCGTCAGCATCTCGTTGATGTCGTCCTCGCGCACGCCGTCGAACACGGGCGAGGAGACCGGAACGCCGTCGCGCAGGTTCTCCGCCAGCTCGACCAGCTCGCCGTCGTTCAACTCGCCGATGTCGGACTTGAAGGCCTTGTCGCCGTAGACCTGCTTGAGCCGGCGCTTGACCCCATCGATCTTGCCGTTGGCCCGATACTCGTTGAGCAGTTCGCCGACCTGGCGGCCAAGGCTGTGGCAGGCCCATCCCAGGTGGGTCTCCAGGATCTGGCCCACGTTCATGCGGCTCGGCACGCCCAGCGGATTGAGCACGATGTCGACCGACGTGCCGTCCTCGAGGTAGGGCATGTCCTCGATCGGCACGATCTTGGAGATGACGCCCTTGTTGCCGTGACGGCCGGCCATCTTGTCGCCCGGCTGCAGCTTTCGCTTCACCGCGACGAAGACCTTGGCCATTTTCATGACGCCGGGCGGCAGCTCGTCGCCTCGCTGGAGCTTGTCCACCTTGCTGTCGAAGCGCCGCGTCAGCTCCTCGATCGCCCTGTCGAACTGCTTGTTGAGGGCCTCGACGTCGGCCTGGCGCTTGCCGTTCTTGACCGCGATCTGACGCCACTGCCCGGGCGTGAAGTCGGACAGCGCCTTCTCGGTGATTCGGGTCTCCGCCTTCAGGCCTTTCGGGCCGCTGGCCACGATCTGGTTCAGCAGCAGATCCTTGAGGCGGCCGTAGAAGCTGCGCTCCAGGATCGCCTTCTCGTCGTCGCGGTCCTTGGCCAGGCGTTCGATCTCCGCCTGCTCGATGGCGAGCGCGCGTTCGTCCTTCTCCACGCCCCGGCGCGAGAACACGCGCACCTCGACCACCGTGCCGGACACGCCCGGCGGCACGCGCAGCGAGGTGTCGCGTACGTCCGAGGCCTTCTCGCCGAAGATCGCGCGCAGCAGCTTCTCCTCCGGCGTCATCGGCGACTCGCCCTTCGGCGTGACCTTGCCGACCAGGATGTCGCCCGGCCCGACCTCGGCGCCGATGTAAACGATGCCCGCCTCGTCGAGGTTGCGCAGCGCGTCCTCGCCGACGTTCGGGATGTCGCGCGTGATCTCCTCCTGGCCCAGCTTGGTGTCGCGCGCCATGACCTCGAACTCCTCGATGTGGATCGAGGTGAAGACGTCGTCGCGCACGATGCGCTCGGAGATCAGGATCGAATCCTCGAAGTTGTATCCCTGCCAGGGCATGAAGGCGACGAGGACGTTGCGCCCGAGCGCCAGCTCGCCCAGGTTGGTCGACGGACCGTCGGCGACGATGTCGCCGCGCTCGACCACGTCGCCCACCTTCACCAAGGGCCGCTGGTTGATGCACGTGTTCTGGTTGGAGCGCTGAAATTTCAACAGGTTGTATATGTCGACCGCCTGCTCGCCGCTCGAGGTCTCTTCGGTGACCCGGACCACGATGCGCGTGGCGTCCACCTGGTCGACCACGCCCCCCCGGCGCGCCGCGATGGTCACCCCGGAATCGCGGGCCACCGTCTCCTCCATGCCGGTCCCCACGAGCGGCGCCTCGGTACGCAGCAGCGGCACGGCCTGGCGCTGCATGTTCGAGCCCATGAGCGCGCGGTTGGCGTCGTCGTTCTCCAGGAACGGGATGAGCGCCG
>JBHHZJ010000185.1:0-3204 GCA_046758005.1 Kiloniellaceae bacterium | reverse complement strand
GTGCCCGGCGATCCTGACAGAGCGTTTCGTAACCATCCGGGGCGCGTCGGAAAAGGGGTCTTCAGGCCTTGGCCCTGGGGCCGAGCATGTTCTCGGGCCGGACCCATCGGTCGAACTGCTCGGGCGTGAGCAGGCCGAGCGCGACGGCGGCCTCCTTGAGCGTCGTGTTCTCCGCGTGGGCCTTCTTGGCGACCTTGGCCGCGTTGTCGTAGCCAATGTGCGGGTTGAGCGCGGTGACCAGCATGAGCGAGCGCCGCATCAGCTCGGCGATGCGCGCCTCGTTGGCCTCGATGCCCTCGACGCAGTTCTTCGTGAAGCTGTCGCAGGCGTCGCCGATCAGCCTGGCCGACTGGAGCAGGTCGTAGATCATCACCGGCTTGAACACGTTCAGCTCGAAGTGGCCGTTCGAGCCGGCCACGGTCACGGTCACGTGGTTGCCCATCACCTGGGCGCAGACCATGGTCATGGCCTCGGCCTGGGTCGGATTGACCTTGCCCGGCATGATCGAGGAGCCGGGCTCGTTGGCCGGCAGCAGCAGCTCGCCCAGTCCGCCGCGTGGGCCGCTGCCCATCATGCGGATGTCGTTGGCGATTTTCGTCAGCGAGGCGGCGACCACGTTGAGCGCGCCCGAGGCCTCGATCACGGCGTCGTGCGCGGCCATGGCCTCGAACTTGTTCTCGGCGCTCTCGAAGGGCAGGCCCGTGATCCCGGCGACCTCGCGCGCGACGCCTTCGGCGAACCCCTCGACCGCGTTGAGGCCCGTGCCGACCGCGGTCCCGCCCTGGGCCAGCCTGTACAGCCGCGGCAGGACCCCGCGCACCCGTTCGACGCCGTAGGCGACCTGCGTGGCGTAGCCGGAAAACTCCTGCCCGAGGGTCAGCGGGGTGGCGTCCATCAGGTGCGTGCGCCCGTTCTTGACGATGCCGGCGAAGGCCTTGGCCTTGGCGTCGAGGGCGGCGTGCAGGCGCTCGAGCGCGGGGATCGTCTCGCCCTGGAGCTGCCGCGCCGCGGCGATGTGCATGACGGTCGGGAAGGTGTCGTTCGACGACTGGCACAAGTTGCAGTGGTCGTTCGGGTGCACCGGCGCCTTGCCGCCGCGCCGGCCGGTCAGGATCTCGTTCGCGCGCCCGGCGATCACCTCGTTGGCGTTCATGTTGGTCTGCGTGCCCGACCCGGTCTGCCAGACGACCAGCGGGAACTCGTCCGTCAGCGTTCCCGCGGCGACCTCCTCGGCGGCGACGCAGATCGCCCCGCCCAACGTCCGGTCGAGCAGGCCGAGCTTCATGTTGGTGCGCGCCGCCGCGAGCTTCTGGATGCCCAGCGCCCGAATCAGCGCCGGCGGCATCCGCTCGCCGCCGATCTTGAAGTTCTGCAGCGAGCGCTGCGTCTGCGCGCCCCAGTAGCGACCGGCCGGGACCGCGATCTCGCCCATGGAATCGCTTTCGATGCGGGTCTCCGCCTGATCGCTCATGGGGCCGTACTCCTCATGCTGACCATATGCCGACCTTGCGGCGCGATACTAGAGCAGATCCGGGTCGATGAGAATCGCCCGAAGGCGATTCATCGACCCGGATCTGCTCCAACTGGAATGTATCGAGCGGATTCACGTGATTGATTGGAGCCGCGAAGTGGTTCCAATCAATCACGATCCGCTCTAGGCGCCGGACCACCGCCGGTCTAGCGCTTGCGCCGGCGTTTGACCCGCGCGCGCCGGGCCGCCTCGAGGCCGAGCCGCGCCCAGGGCAGGAGCGCCTCGGACTCGTCCAGCGCGCCCGCCGGCGCCTCGCGGTAGGACATGGCGATCCGTTTTCTCTCGCGGTGATAGACGAAGGGTTCGGCCCCGACGGCGGCGAAGCGCGCCTCGGTCTGCCCGTCCACCTTCAGGTAGAGCCGCTCCGAGGCGATCAGGGCGAACATCACGTCGTCGAGGAAAATCCCCCAGCCGCCGAACATGCGCCGCGCGCGCACCGGGCCGAGCGGCAACAGGCGGGCGACCACCTGGTCCGCGAACGCCTGTCCCGCCGTCATTCTCTCGCCTCCAATTCGCCAAGGAACGAGGCGACCACGGCGATGGCCTCGGCCCGGTTCCGCGCCTTCGTGCGCCCGCTCGCCTTGCGCGGTGCGAGGTCGTGGCCGCCCTCCTCGATCCAGCACAGGCGGATCGACGGCGACAGGGCGTAGGCCGGCACCTCCGCGGCGCCGCCGAAGGGGTCGCGGGTGCCCTGGACGATGAGCGCCGGCGTGGCCAGGTCGGCCAGGTGCGCGGTGCGCGGGCGATCCGGCCGGCCCGGCGGATGGAACGGATAGCCGAGGCAGACCAGGCCGCGCACGGCGCATGCGTCGGCCACCAAGCTGGCCATGCGTCCGCCGAGCGACTTGCCGCCGATGACCAGGCGCTCGGCGCCAAGCGCCGCCACCACCGCGCGCCAGGCGTCGAGCAGCCTCGGCTCGCGGTCCGGCGGCCGTCTGCGGCCGTCGGCGCGGCGGGCGGCCATGTAAGGGAACTCGAACCGGGCGACCCGGAACCCGCGCGCCGCGAGGCCCTCGGCGACGGCGGTCATGAAGGGCGAGTCCATGGGGGCGCCGGCGCCGTGGGCGAGCGCCACCGTGAGCGCCGCTTGCGCGGGGCCATCGAAAAGAAAGCTGGGGCCGTGTCCGCCGTCCGGCATCTCCGTCTCGGGCTCGGGGCAGTCCGTTGAATGCATCATAAATGCCGGCCGACAGGGGATCGAGCCCGCGCCGCTCCCTAAGCCTTCCTTAACCCGGCGGGGCGACTATGATGACGGGTTCCCGACCCTAATCCCCTCCATGCACGCCCGGAAAGGACCGGCCCATGGACGACCTCAGCCAGCGCGACCTCTCCGATGTACCCGACGAGGACCTGACGCCCGAGGAGCGGCGCGAATTGCAGAGGCGATTCAACGAATTTCTCGAACAACTGCAAGAGCGGCGCGAGTACGACAGCGCAACCGGACCGAGACCCCGGCGGATCATGCGCTGGGACCCGGCGATCCTGTCGCGCCAGCACTAACGCGCTGCCTCGCCGCCGCGGTCGCTCTCTCGCGCCGCCATTAGACATCCGTTCGATCGACCTCGTCGCGCTATTTACGGCGCCTCCAGTATCCGGGACGGCGGCTGTGGTGGGCGACGGCAAGGATGCGAATTTCTTCGCCGGAAACCGTATAGATAACCGAATACGGGAAG
>JBHHZJ010000184.1:0-3218 GCA_046758005.1 Kiloniellaceae bacterium | reverse complement strand
CATGAGCGCGCGCGCCTTCGTCAAGATGCACGGGCTGGGCAACGACTTCGTGGTCGTGGACGCCCGGCGCGCGCCTTTCCCGCTCGACGAGGCGGCGGCGCGCCGTATCGCCGACCGAAGACAGGGCGTGGGCTGCGACCAGATTGTGATCCTGGAGCCGCCGAGGAACGGCGCGGCCGAGGTGTTCCTGCGCTTCCGCAACCGCGACGGCGGCGAGGTCGCGGCCTGCGGCAACGGCACGCGCTGCGCCGCGGCGCTGGTCATGGCCGAAACCGGTGCGCGGCGCGTGGCGATCGAGACCCTAGCCGGCCTGCTCGTGGCCGAGGCGGCGGGCGAGGGCCGCGTCGCCGTGGACATGGGCGCGGCGCGCACGGACTGGCGCGAAATCCCGCTCGCATGCGAACAGGATACCCTTCATGTCGACCTCTCGTTCGGATCATTGTGCGATCCTGTTGCGGTCAGCATCGGCAACCCGCACGCCGTGTTTTTCGTCGCCGACGCCGAGGCGATCGACATGGAGACCCTGGGGCCGCGCCTGGAACAGGATCCGCTGTTCCCGCAGCGCGCCAACATCGGCGTGGCGCAGGTGACCGGCCCCGATGTCTTGCGTCTGCGCGTGTGGGAGCGCGGCGCGGGCCTGACCCGGGCCTGCGGCACCGGGGCCTGCGCGGCGGCGGTGGCCGCCGCCCGGCGCGGCCTCACCGGGCGCACGGTGACCGTGGTCCTCGACGGCGGGCCCTTGGAGATCGACTGGCGCGCGGACGGGCGCGTGCTGATGACCGGGCCGGTCGCGACCGCGTTCACCGGCGAGCTCGACCTGGAGGCTCTGGGCGCGGAGGCGGCGCCATGAGCCCCGCGCCCGGCGAGCCGCATATCATCACCTTCGGCTGCCGGCTCAACGCCTACGAGTCCGAGGTGATGCGCCACCACGCGCGCGCGGCGGGCCTGCGCGACGCGGTCATCGTCAATACCTGCGCGGTCACCGCGGAGGCCGAACGCCAGGCGCGCCAGGCGATCCGCCGCGCCCGGCGCGAGCACCCGCACGCGCGCCTCATCGTGACCGGCTGCGCCGCCCAGATCGACCCGGCGCGCTACGCCGCCATGGCCGAGGTCGACCGCGTGCTCGGCAACGCCGAGAAGCTCATGGCGGAGAGCTTCGCCCCGCAGGCACGCGCGCGGGTGGCGGTCAACGACATCATGGCGGTCGAGGAGGCCGCCTCGCACCTGATCGACGGCTTCGCCGAGCGCACCCGCGCCTTCGTCCAGGTCCAGCAGGGCTGCGACCATCGCTGCACCTTCTGCGTCATCCCCTACGGCCGGGGCAACAGCCGCTCGGTGCCCGTGGGCGAGGTGGTGGCGCAGGTGCGCGCGCTCGTGGCGCGCGGCTTCGCCGAGGTCGTGCTGACCGGCGTCGACCTGACCGCCTACGGCCGCGACCTGCCGGGCCGGCCTACGCTCGGCGGGATGGCGCGCCGCCTGCTCCGGCTGGTTCCGGAGCTGCCGCGCCTGCGCCTGTCCTCGATCGATGCGGTCGAACTCGACGAGGACGTCTTCGGGCTGCTCGCCGAGGAGGCGCGACTGATGCCGCACCTGCACCTGTCGCTGCAATCGGGCGACGACCTGATCCTCAAGCGCATGAAGCGGCGCCACACCCGCGCCGACGCGCTGCGCCTGTGCGAGCGCGTGCGCGCCCTGCGTCCGGACATCGTCCTCGGCGCGGATCTCATCGCCGGCTTTCCGACCGAGACCGAGGCGATGTTCGAAAACACGGCCGCGATCGTGGCGGACTGCGGCCTGACCTACCTGCACGTCTTCCCGTACTCGCCTCGCCCGGGCACGCCGGCCGCGCGCATGCCGCAAATTCCCGTACGCGTACGGAAGGAACGCGCCCGGCGGCTCCGTACGCTGGGCGAGGCCGCGCTTGCCCGCTTTCTTGAATCGCGTGTCGGCACGAGGGCTCACGTCCTGGTCGAGAAGGACGGCTTCGGGCGCAGCGAGCACTACGCCCCGGTCGAGGTCGCCGGCGGCGCCTCCGGCCGGATCGTGCCCGTGCGCATCACCGGCGTGGCCGGCAATCGCCTCATCGGACGCCCGCTGCCGTGAGCGAGGCGGAGGTCAACGCCAACGGCTGGTTCGGCCGCCTCAAGGCCGGGCTGGCGCGCTCCTCGGCCAAGCTGGGCGAGGGCATCGCCGGCATCTTCACCAAGCGCAAGCTGGACGAGGCGGCGCTGGAGGAACTCGAGGAACTGCTCATATCCGCCGACCTCGGGGTCGGCCCGGCGGCGAGGCTCGCCGCCGAGCTCGCCGCCACCCGCTTCGACAAGGACGTGACGCCCGAGGAGGTGCGCCGCGCGCTCGCCGAGAACATCGCGACGATTCTCGAGCCCGTCGCCGTGCCGCTCGCCCTCGACCCGGCGCGCCGGCCGCAGGTCGTGCTGGTCGTCGGCGTCAACGGCAGCGGCAAGACCACGACCATCGGCAAGCTGGCCAGGCTCTACCGCGACCGGGGGCTCAAGGTCCTGCTCGCCGCCGGGGACACCTTCCGCGCCGCGGCCATCGATCAGCTCAAGGTCTGGGGCGAGCGCAGCGGCTGCCCGGTGGTCGCCAGGGCGCCGGGCGCCGACGCCGCGGGGCTGGCCTACGAGGCGCTGGAGACGGCCCGGCGCGAGGGCTGCGACCTGCTGCTCGTCGACACCGCCGGGCGCCTGCACAACAAGGCCGACCTCATGGCCGAGCTGCAGAAGATGATCCGCGTCCTGCGCAAGCTGGACGGGACCGCCCCGCACCACGTGCTGCTCGTCCTCGACGCCACCACCGGGCAGAACGCGCACGCCCAGGTCGAGACCTTCAAGGAGCTGGTCGAGGTGACCGGCCTGGTGGTCACCAAGCTCGACGGCTCGGCGCGCGGCGGCGTGCTGGTCGCGCTCGCCGAGCGCTTCAAACTCCCCGTGCACGCGCTCGGCGTCGGCGAATCGGCCGACGACCTGCGCCCGTTCCGGGCGCGCGACTTCGCCTGCTCGCTGATGGGCATCGAGGCCTAGGGCATGTACCCCTAGGATGTCATAGTCGGTATTCGATCCGACGGACACGGTCACATTTGCTCGAAGCCGAATGGCTCGAACCGGCCATGAGCGGCTGTTCAATGCGGTGGCACGCAAGGTGCGCTTGCGGATCAAGAAGCGGCCGTCCGCCCAGCGCGCCTCACACCGCCGGGTTTG
>JBHHZJ010000183.1:0-3391 GCA_046758005.1 Kiloniellaceae bacterium | reverse complement strand
CGCTAGAGGCAGTTCTCGAAGTCGAAGAACGCCTTGCGCCAGCGGGTGACGGTCACGCTCTCGAACAGACCCGCCTTGGCGAACGGATCGCCGGCTATGAACGCCTCCGCCGCCGCCCGGTCGTCCACATCGACGATCAGGATTCCGCCGTGGCCCCCGCCGCCGTCGTCGTCGATCAGCGCGCCGGCGGCGAGCAGCTTGTCCTTGTTGGCGTCCAGGTAGGCGATGTGCTCGGCCCGGACCTCGGCGCGGACGTGGCCGTGGCCGGGCTTGTCCCTGGTCTGAATGGCGTAGGGCATGCCTTCCCCCTGTTTCCGAGTCTTGCGGCACCAGGATAGCGCGCCTGTCTGTGCCGGGCGACCCGTCCGATCGCGCGTCAGGCGTCCGGATACCCACGGACTTGCGAGCGGTCCGGTGCGCAGGCGCACGGCCTTCCACATTATCGTGCTATTTTGGAAAACCGCGGCGGGGTGCCCCTCAGGGGGACCCGCGGCGACCACGCCCCGGCCAAATGACGGAGGTGCGCGCCTGCCCATGAGCAAAGACTATCCATTGCCCGCCTCGGAGGCCGAAGTGGCGAGGCTGCGGATGCAATCCGATCTGTTCCGCGAAGACGCGGCCACGATGCTCGACCGCATCGGCGTGCAGGCGGGTTGGCGTTGCCTGGACCTTTGCTGCGGCGTCGGCGGCATTACCGACCTGCTGAGTCGCCGGGTCGGCCAGAACGGTGAAGTGACCGGCCTGGACATGGATTCCTGGAAGCTCGACGTCGCGCGCGAATGGGCCAAGGTGAATCTCCTGGATAACGTCCGCTACATTGAAGGAGACGCGTTCGACACCGGGCTTCCTCCCGCCTCCTTCGACCTCGTCCACACGCGTTTTGCCCTCGGCGTCATCCCCGGCGGAGCGGGGATACTGGACCATGTCCTGTCCCTGGTCCGGCCAGGCGGTGCGGTCTTCCTCGAGGAGGCCGACATCGGAACGCTGCTGTGCGTGCCCGGTCATCCCGCCTGGGATCGGGCCGTAGACGCCATTGCCCGCGTGTTCGGCCACATTGGTGCCGACCTGCACCTCGGCCGCAAGCTGTTCGGTCTGCTCCGTGGCGGCGGCCTTCGGGAGCTGCGGGTCCGCCCCTGCGTGCACGCGCTGCGCGCGGGCGAGCCCATGATGTTCCACATCCCCACGACGCTGGAGGTCATGCGCGAGTCCGTCCTGTCGATGCGGCTGATGACCGGGTCCGAGATGGACGACGTGGTCGCGGAGCTGCGCCGACACCTGGCGAGACCGGAAACGTTGATGATCTCCTACGCGATGATCCAGGTCTCGGGCCGCGTTCCCGGGCCTTGGGTCGGCGTTTAAGATGCATGAAGGTCCCCCCGCGCCGGGCCGCGGCGAGCGCGGGAGCGCTACGCGCGGCGGCGTTCGATCTCGACGACGCTCCAGAAGAACGAAACCTCGCGCCCATCCGCGCCCAGCGGCAGCAGAAGGTTTCGGATCGATTCGACGTCCCCGTCGGGGCCCTCATAGGGCAACCGCGCGCACAGCGGCGACCTGCGCTGAAAGGCCAGCGCAAAGAAATCGAACATGCGGCTCGGCGGGGACTGGGACGGAATTTGCCGCACCGTCAATCCCGTGTAGCTGCGTCGGGAGATCCGATCGATCTCCGTCCCGATCAGCCGATACCGGAAATCAAGCGGGTCTTGAAGGACCTCGACCAGCTCGCTGTAGGCAAGAAGCCGGGGCGGCGTGTCAAGGGGATCGAGGTCCTCCCGCCGAGGCATCGCCCGCTCGGCTCCGCGAAGGCGAGTCCAGTGGTCGTGGGCCGCGACGAACAAGTCGCCCGAGAGGTCAACCTCGTCCACCTGCATCGCGTCCGCCTGGAAAAATGGAGCAACCGAAGGTGTTTATCGCGGAATGGCTGCATTGACAACGCTCCAGGTGTCGATTTCCATCCGCCATGCCCTCATCGACGCGGGGCCGCGCGCCGTGACGAGCCGACACCCACGGATCGCGATCAAGGGGTCACAGGCCGCGGTGGACAGAGGGAATCCGCGCCATCAGAATTCCGCGTAAGGACCTGAGAGCACGCGAGGAGGCATCCCATGACCGAGCCCACGATCGCCGCCGCGCCGTCGGCCGAGCAACCGGCGACCGGTTTCCCGCCCGGGGTGGCCTACGTGGACGGGCGTTTCTGCGACATCTCGCAGGCCAGGATCTCGGTCCTCGACTGGGGTTTCCTGCGCTCCGACGCCACCTACGACGTGGCCCACGTCTGGAAAGGCAGGTTCTTTCGCCTGGACAAACACTTGGACCGTTTTATTCGGTCCGTGCATAAACTACGCATGAGGCTTCCCATCGATCGCGACGGGTTGTGCGACGTCCTGATGGAGTGCGTGCGCCGCTCGGCCCTGCGCGAGGCCTACGTGGAGATGATCTGCACGCGCGGCCACTCGCCGGGCTACAGCCGCGACCCCCGCGACGCCGTCAACAACTTCCTCGCCTTCGCGATCCCGTTCTCCTGGGTGGCCGACGAGGAGCAGCGCGCCCGCGGCCTGCACATCGCGGTCTCGCGGGTGCGCCGCATCCCGCCCGCCTCGGTCGATCCCACGGTCAAGAACTATCACTGGCTGGACCTGGTCGCGGGCCTGTTCGAGGCCTACGACCGCGGCGCGGAGTCCGTGGCGCTGACCGACCTCTCCGGCAACCTGAGCGAAGGGCCGGGCTTCAACCTGTTCGTCGTCAAGGACGGCGCGGCCGTGACGCCGGACCGCGGGGTGCTGGAGGGCATCACCCGGCGCACCGCGATCGAGCTGTGTGCGGAGCTCGGCATCCCGGTCGCCGCCGCGCCGCTTCCGGTCGAGCGCCTCGCCGAGGCCGACGAGGTCTTCATCACCTCGACCGCGGGCGGGATCATGCCGGTGACCCGGATCGACGGAAGGCCGGTCGGCGACGGCCGGCCCGGCCCCATAACCGGGCGGCTCACCGCGCTCTACTGGGAGAAGCACGAGGATCCGGCCTGGACCACGCCGGTGGTTTACGTCGAGTGAAGGAGGCGTGGGCTCAGCAGCATGAATGTCGAGACCGAATTCGTTGGAAGTTTCGTTTGTGGCCTCCTCCCTACGCTACCGATTCGAGGAAACCTCGCTCTTTGAGGTTTTGCGCCTCACGTTCGATCACATCCGTGGCCAAATGCGGCTTAATGTCGTGCACCTTTTTGGCGAGCTCTGCGGTCGACACCTTCGTTCCTTTCTCGGCGATCGCCCGGTCGACAAAAACGAGCGTACTCGCCATCTCCAAGTCTAGAGCAGACCGATGGCCGAACTCGCGCACGACCCACTCGATGCTGTCTTGATATTTTGAGACGAACTCGGACGCCTCCTCCTCCATTTTT
>JBHHZJ010000182.1:0-3485 GCA_046758005.1 Kiloniellaceae bacterium | reverse complement strand
GGGCGCGCGGGGCCCCTCGCGGAGGCTGCGCCCGGCCGTCAACCATTCGTTTACCATACGCCGCTAGGGTCCCCGGATCCGAGCCGATTCCTGAACGGCGTCCTTCAGCGGGCTTGTCCGAGGACCACAGCGCGGAGATCCAAGGAAAGCTGATCATGCGGGTTCGCAGCAGCGCAGGTTCCGCGGCCCGGGTCCGCGTGGCCCCGGCCGAGGCGCCGGCATCGCGCCCCGGGACCTATGCGGCCCGGGCGCCCGCACCGGCCGGCGTTCCGGTCGACGTGGCGTCCATCGCGGGCATTCCGGAGCCGGACCTGACGCCTGGCGTGCGCGCCGCCGTTGGCCGGCTGATGGCCGAGGTGCGGGACCTGCGCGAGGAACTCGGCCTGGCGCACCAGCGCATCGCGTACCTCGAGGACCTCGCCGACCGGGATGACCTGGCGCCCGTGCTCAACCGGCGCGCGTTCGTGCGCGAACTGGCGCGCATGATCTCGTTCGCCGAGCGCTACGGCGTGCCGGGCAGCGTGCTCTACTTCGACGTCGACGACATGAAGCGGATCAACGACGGCCACGGCCACGGCGCCGGGGACGCGGTGCTTAAACGCGTCGCCGAGGCGCTGCTCGCGCACCTGCGCGGCTCGGACGCGGTCGGACGCCTCGGCGGCGACGAGTTCGGCGTCATCCTGGCGAAGGCGGACCAGCAGGCGGCGGCGGTCAAGGCCGCGGCCCTGGTTCAAGAGATCCGCGCCGAGCCCGTGCGCTGGAACGGGATCCGGCTGAACGTCGCGGTGTCCTTCGGGGTTTACACCTTCGCCGGCGGCGAGCAGGTCTACGAGGCCTTGAACGCCGCGGACCAGGCCATGTACGCGCACAAGCGGCGCGCCGGCCTGGCCGCGCGGCCGGGCTGAGCGGCGCGGGACGGCCGAGGGTCCGGCGGGCCTCCCGGCGGGAACGCTCAGGCGATGATGTCCGGCAGAAGCTTGCTTTCGATGCGCGCGATCTGGTCCTTGAGCATCAGCTTGCGTTTCTTCAGGCGCTTGACTTGGATCTGATCGAACGGGGCGCTTTCGGAGATGCGCGCGATGACGTCGTCGAGATCGCGGTGCTCCGTTTTCAGTGCCGCGAGCTGCTGCCGCAAGCGCTCGATTTCAGCGTCGTCCATACTTCTCGCAGGCCGAGGATTCGCGTGGGACCGCCCTTGGGAATGTTAACATATCATATCCCTTGCCGCCTCCCAGGGGGAGTCCCGGCGGGCGCCTCGTCACCCGGCGGTTGCACGGCCTCCGGCTTTGCCTGAGACTGCCGCAGCGCGCGAGTCGGCCTGTTCGTCCTTGGGTTCCCGAAGCATGGCGGAAATCAAACGGATCGGCATTCTGACCAGCGGCGGCGACTGCGCCGGCCTCAACGCGGTGGTGCGGGCCGTGGCCCTGCGCGCGGTTGAGGGCTATGGCTGGGAGGTCGTCGGGATCAAGCAGGGCACGGCCGGGCTGCTTGCCAGGCCGGTGGCCGCGGAACCCCTGGACCCGTCCCAGTTCACCGGCGTCCTGCTGCGCACCGGCGGGACCATCCTGGGCACGACCAACCGGGGCGATCCGTTCGATTATCCTCTCCCCGATGGCCACCGGATCGACCGCTCGGCCGAGGTGATCGCGGGCTATCGCACGCTTGGGCTCGACGCGCTGATCGGCATCGGCGGCGACGGCAGCCTCGCGATCCTGCGACGCCTGGCGCGACAGGGCGGGATCAATCTGGTCGCCATTCCCAAGACCATCGACAACGACCTCGGCCATACCGAGGTCTCGCTCGGCTATGCCACGGCGGTCGAGGTGGCCACGGACGCGCTCGACCACCTGCAGCCGACGGCGGCGAGCCATTCGCGCGTCATGGTCCTCGAGGTCATGGGACGGGACGCCGGGCACATCGCGCTCAACGCCGGGATCGCCGGCGGGGCCGACGTGATCCTGATCCCGGAGATCCCGTACCGGATCGCGCACGTCGCGGCGAAGATCGAGGACTTGAAGCGCGGCTGCCGCAACTTCGCCCTGGTCGTCGTCGCCGAGGCGGTCAAGACCGAAGAGGGCGAGCCGGTGACCCGGTTGCAGGCCTCCGGCGGCGTCACCTACGGCGGCATCGGGCACTACATCGGCTGGCGCATCTCCGAGGTGACCGGCGCGGAGACCCGCATCACCGTGCTCGGCCATCTGCAGCGCGGCGGCATGCCGACGGCGCGCGACCGGCTCATGGCCTCGGTATTCGGTGTCCACGCCGTGGACCTCATCGCGCGCGGTGCCTTCGACCGCATGGTGGCCTGGAGCGGGCGGCAGGTGATCGACGTGCCCCTGGCCGAGGCCATCGCCCGCTATCAGGCGGTCGATCCCGACGGCCCGCTGGTGCGCACCGCCCGGGGGTTGGGGATCTGTTTGGGCGACGAGTGATTGGCCTGCCGGCGCGGCGGTCCGGGGCGACGGCCACCTCATGCCGGATGTGACGGACCACCCTTTCTGGCGGTTCTCGCTCGCGGTCTATGCGCGTGACGGGGTGGCGCCGGCGTGCCTGGCGCTGCAGGAGCGCCGCGACCTCGATGTCAACCTCCTTTTGTTCTGCTGCTGGGCCGGGACTTGCGGCCGGGCGCTGAGCGCCGCCGAGGTGGCCCGCCTGATCGAAAGCGTGCGGCCGTGGCGCGAGGGTGCGGTGCGGCCGCTGCGCGCCGTGCGCCGCTGGCTCAAGGCGCAGGCGGCGGCGCCCCGGGACGTCGCCGAGCCCCTGCGCGAGCGGGTCAAGGCCGCCGAGCTGGACGCCGAGGCGATCGAGCAATGGCTCCTCGCCGAGGCCCTGCCGGTCGCCGAGAGGCCGGGCGCGGCGCAGGCGGTCGCGGCCAACATGGGCGCCTACTTCGCCGCGCTCGGCCGCGCCCCCGACGCGGCCGATCTGGCCGATCTGGCCGCCGTCCTGCGCGGGTGCTGCGCCGGGCTGGCGTCGGGCGACGCGATCCGCCTGCTAGATTTCGGGGACGGATAATTTGGTCGTCGCCTCGCCCCAGCGTTTGACCTTGCCGCTGTCCAGCCCGAACAGGTCGAGCACGCGCCCGACGGACTGATCCACGATGTCCTCCACGCTCCGCGGCCGGGCATAGAAGGCGGGCACCGGCGGCGCGATCACGGCGCCCATCTCGGACAGGGCGAGCAGGTTGCGCAGATGGCCGCTGTGCAGCGGCGTCTCGCGCAGCACGAGCACGAGGCGGCGGCGCTCCTTGAGCGCCACGTCGGCGGCGCGGGTCAGCAGGTTGGAGGTCACGCCGGTGGCCAACTCCGACATGGAGCGGATCGAGCACGGCGCCACGACCATGCCGAGCGTCTGGAACGAGCCGCTGGCGATGGCCGCGCCCACGTCGCCCACCGGATAGCAGACGTCGGCCAGCGCGCGCACCTGCGCGGCCTTGAGGTCGGTCTCGTAGCCCAGCGTCATCTCCGCCGCCTTGGTCATGACCA
>JBHHZJ010000181.1:0-3531 GCA_046758005.1 Kiloniellaceae bacterium | reverse complement strand
TCGTGCCCACGGAGGAGGTGATCGAGCTGCGCCGCGGCCAGAAGGTCAGCGCGGAGCGCAAGTTCTTCCCCGGCTACGTCCTGATCAAGTTGGATCTCACCGACGACACCTGGCATCTGGTCAAGAACACGCCCAAGGTCACCGGTTTCCTCGGCAGTCGCGGGCGGCCGAGCCCGATCTCCCAGGCCGAGGCCGAGCGCATCCTGCACCAGGTGCAGGAAGGCGTGGAGCGGCCCAAGCCGTCGGTCATCTTCGAGGTCGGGGAAATGGTCCGGGTTTCGGATGGTCCCTTCACCTCGTTCAGCGGCTACGTCGAGGAGGTCGACGAAGAGCGGGCGCGCGTCAAGGTCGCGGTTTCGATCTTCGGCCGCGCGACGCCGGTGGAGCTGGAGTATTCGCAGGTCGAGAAGCAGTAACTCACGGGTCCCGGCGCCCACGGGGCCGCAGGCGCGGGAGGCTCGCCATGGCCGCACCGCGCGACCGGAAGGGGTAGACGATGGCGAAGAAGATCACAGGTTACATCAAGCTGGAGATCCCGGCGGGGCAGGCCAATCCCTCGCCGCCGGTCGGCCCGGCGTTGGGCCAGCGCGGCCTGAACATCATGGAGTTCTGCAAGGCCTTCAACGCGGCGACGCAGAACCTGGAGCCGGGCACGCCGACGCCGGTGGTCATCACCGCCTACGCCGACCGCTCGTTCTCGTTCGAGACCAAGACCGCCCCGGCCAGCTACTACCTGAAGAAGGCCGCCAAGGTGCCGAAGGGCAGCCAGACGCCCGGCAAGCAGGCGGTCGGCACCGTGACCATGGCGCAGGTGCGCCGGATCGCCGAGGCCAAGATGGCCGATCTCAACGCCAACGACGTCGACGCCGCGGCCCGGATCATCGCCGGCTCGGCGCGCTCGATGGGCATCGAGGTGGTGGGGTAGGGACCATGGCAGCCAAGGGCAAGCGCCTGCGCAAGGCGTACGAGGATCTCGACCCCGCCGCCGCCTACCCGGTGCACACGGCGGTCAAGCTGATCAAGGATCGGGCCGGCGCGAAGTTCGACGAGACCGTCGAGATCGCCATGAACCTGGGCGTCGACCCGCGCCACGCCGACCAGAACGTGCGCGGGGTCGTCACCCTGCCGCACGGCACCGGCCGCACGGTCCGGGTCGCCGTGTTCGCCAAGGGCGACAAGGCCGAGGAGGCCAAGGCCGCCGGCGCCGACGTGGTCGGCGCCGAGGATCTGGCCGAGAAGGTCCAGGCCGGCCGGTTCGATTTCGAGCGCTGCATCGCCACGCCGGACATGATGCCGGTGGTCGGCCGGCTGGGGAAGATCCTGGGCCCGCGCGGGCTGATGCCCAACCCGAAGCTGGGTACCGTGACCAACGACGTGGCCGCCGCGGTCGAGGCGGCCAAGGGCGGCCAGGTCGAGTTCCGGGCCGAGAAGGCCGGCATCGTGCACGCCGGCGTCGGCAAGGTCAGCTTCTCCGAGGAGGCCCTGGTCGACAACGTCAAGGCCTTCGTCGGCGCGATCAGCCGGGCCAAGCCGAGCGGGGCCAAGGGGACCTACATCAAGCGGGTCTCGCTGTCCTCGACGATGGGCCCCGGGGTCACGGTCGAGGTGGCAAGCGTGGCCGGCGCGGCCTGAGGCCGCGGCCGGCGGAAAGGAGATGGATTTCCGGCGCACCCGCGCGGGCGGGGGGGGCCGGCCCAACCTGTCCGAGACTGCAGGTGCCCGCCAGGGCCCCGCACGCGGGGATGGCCGACGGGCTTAAGCCGTACGGGCCTGCATAGACGGGAAGTGGAGCTAAGGTCCGGTCCCGGTTCGACGAACGGGGGCCGGCGGGCTTGAGCTTCCAGGACAGGCGAACCGGGCTTCCGGGGTTGCCTTGGAAGCCTTCGTGCGAACCGGCCGGGCGAGCCGCCTCGTGGGCGCGAACCCGACCAAGAGGAGCGGAAGCGACCCGTGGATCGAGCGCAAAAGCAAGAGCTGGTCTCCAGCCTGCATCAGACCTTCATCGCCGCCAACCTGATGGTGGTGACCCAGCAGACGGGCCTGAGCGTCGGCGAGGTCTCGGATCTCAGAAGGCAGATGCGGGCCGCGGGGGCCGCGTACAAGGTCACGAAAAATCGGCTCACGCGTCTTGCCCTGGAGGGCACGAAATTTCAGGCGCTGCAGCCGCTGTTCACCGGACCGACGGCGATCGCCTTCTCGGACGATCCGGTGGCCGCGGCCAAAGTCTGTGTCGAGTTCTCCAGCAAGAACAAGAAGCTGACCGTCATCGGCGGCGCGCTGGGCGAAAAACAGCTCGATTCCGCGCAGGTCGCGGCACTGGCCAATCTGCCGCCGCTGGACGAGCTGCGCGCCACGCTGATCGGCCTCCTGCAGGCCCCGGCCACCAAGCTGGCCGGGGTCGCGCAGGCGCCGGCCGCCCAGTTGGCCCGCGTGTTCGGCGCATACGGCTCTCAAGACATGGCCGCGTGAGCTTATTCGGGACCTGAAAGTTCAAGCCTAGGAGATTGAAAAATGGCCGATCTGGACCAAATTGTTGATCAGCTCTCGAAGCTGACCGTGATCGAGGCGGCGGAGCTTGCCAAAAGGCTCGAGGACACCTGGGGCGTCTCGGCCGCGGCGCCGGTCGCGGTGGCGGCGGCGCCCGTCGCCGGCGCCGAGGCCGCCGAAGCCGACGCCGAGAAGGATGCCTTCGACGTCATCCTGGCCGCCATAGGGGACAAGAAGATCAACGTGATCAAGGAGGTGCGCGCGATCACGGGGCTTGGCCTGAAGGAGGCCAAGGACCTGGTCGAGGGCGCGCCGAAGCCGGTCAAGGAGGCCTGCTCGAAGGAAGAAGCCGAGCAACTCAAGACCAAGCTTGAGGAGGCCGGTGCCACGGTCGAGCTCAAGTAGCGGACGCCGGTTGACGAGATCGGCAGACATTCGGGATCCGACCGGCGCGTGCTTCGGCAGGCGCCGGAGCGGGCCTTTGCGCCTGCGGGCGCGGGCACACACGCCTCGCGCGGCACGCCGCCGCGCCGCGCTGATCGCCGCAGTCCACGAAACAAGGACGTAACGGATATGGCAAGGTCGTTTACCGGTCGCAAGCGCATCCGCAAGAACTTCGGGCATATCCCCGAGGTGGCACGCATGCCGAACCTGCTCGAGGTGCAGAAGACCTCCTACGATCAGTTCCTGCAAATGGATGTGCCGGCGGACCGGCGCAAGCAGGTCGGCCTCCAGGAGGTCTTCACCACGGTGTTCCCGATCCGGGATTTCGCCGAGCGGGCCGAGCTCCAGTTCATGCGCTACGATCTGGAGGAGCCGAAGTACGACGTCGAAGAGTGCCAGCAGCGCGGCATGACCTACGCCGCGCCGCTCAAGGTGACCTTGCGCCTCGTCGTCTGGGACGTGGACGAGGATACCGGCTCGCGCTCCATCCGCGACATCAAGGAGCAGGACGTCTACATGGGCGACATGCCTTTGATGACGCCGAACGGCACCTTCGTCATCAACGGCACCGAGCGCGTCATCGTCAGCCAGATGCACCGC
>JBHHZJ010000180.1:0-3551 GCA_046758005.1 Kiloniellaceae bacterium | reverse complement strand
GTAGTAGACCACGTTGTTGACGTGGCCGTAGACGTCGTTGTCCATCCAGCGCGTCGGGATGGTCAGGAAATGCGGGTAGTCCGCGCGGGTCTCGGGCGTCTCGGCGGCCATCGCAGAATCACAGAATGGTCTTCAGCGCGTCCAGGGTCCGGTCGGGCTTTTCCAGCATCATCATGTGGCCGCAGGCGGGGATCATGGTCACCCGGGCCCCGGGGATCATCTCGGCGAGCTTCTGCCCGGCCCTGGCAGGGGTCATGCGGTCCTCGGCGCCGAGGACGAGCAGGCAGGGGCAGGCGACCCGGGCCGCGGCCTCGGCCGCGTCCGCATAGGCGTCGCAGGCGGCGAGGTCGCGGTACAGCACGCCGGGCGCGCCGCGCTCCAAGAGGCGCTCGGCCCCGCCCATCAGCCACAGCCCCGGTGCCCGGTTGCCGCCCAGGTGCCCGGCCGGGCCGTGGCCCCAGGAGGTGACGAGATCGAACGCCAGACGGTCGCCGGCTTGCGCCGCGGCCAGCAGGTCCGGATGCACGGGCATGCGCGGCGCGCCGCCGAGCAGGGCCAGCGCCCGCACCCGCGCGCCGAGCGCGGCCGCGGCGGCGAGCGCGACGAGCGCGCCCATCGAGTGGCCGGCCAGCGCCGCCTCGCGCAATCCCGCGGCGTCCAGGAGCCGGACCAGCCATCCCGCCATCGCCGCGATCCCGTCGAGCCCGGGTCCCTCGGAGCGGCCGTGGCCCGGCAGATCCACGGCCAGGGCGGTGCGTCCGTGGTGCGCGAAATAGCGCGCCTGCAGCGCCCAGATCGTGTGGTCCATGCCCGCGCCGTGCAGGAAGACGACCGCCGGCGGCTCCGGATCGAAGGGCCGCCCGCCGGTCGCGGCGAACACGGCCCGGCCGTCGACGACGAGCTGCATCGGAAGCTCAGGCCCTTTGCGACGCGCGCAGGGCCTGGCGCAGGTCCTCGACGATGTCGCCCGGATCCTCCAGCCCGACCGAGATGCGCACCATGTCCTCGCCGACGCCCGCGGCGGCGAGCTGCTCGGCGGTCATCTGCTGGTGCGTCGTGCTCGCCGGATGCAGGACCAGGGTCTTGGCGTCGCCGACGTTGGCCAGATGCGAGGCGAGCCGGCAGGCCTCGATGAAGCGGCTGCCCGCCTTGCGCCCGCCCTTGAGGCCGAAGCTGACGATGGAGCCGGCGCCCTTGGGCAACAGGCGCGCGGTCAGGGCGTGGTCGGCGTGGCTCGGCAGGCTCGGATGGAGCACCCAGGCGACCGCCTCGTGCCCCTCCAGGAACTCGAGCACCCGGGCCGTGTTGGCGACGTGGCGCTCCACGCGCAGTGGCAGGGTCTCCACGCCCTGGAGGATGTAGAAGGCGTTCTGCGGGCTCATGCTCGCGCCAAAGTCGCGCAGCCCCTCCATGCGCGCGCGCATCGAGAAGGCCTGCGGGCCGAACTCCTCGGCGAAGTCGATGCCGTGGTAGCCGGCGTAGGGCTCGCTCAGCGTCGGGAACTTGGCCGCCGCCTCCCAGTCGAAGCGCCCGCCGTCGACCAGGATTCCGCCGATCGCCAGCCCGTGGCCGCCCAGCCACTTGGTCGCCGAATGCAGGACGATGTCGGCGCCCAGGTCGATCGGGTTGCACAGGTAGGGCGTGGCGAAGGTGTTGTCGATCATGAGCGGCAGGCCGGCGGCGTGGGCGATCTCGGCGACTGCGGGCAGGTCGAGCACCTCGAGCCCGGGGTTGCCCAGGGTCTCCGCGAATACGAGCCGCGTCTCGGGCCGGATCGCGGCGCGGAAGGCGTCCAGGTCGCGCGGCTTGACGAAGCTCGTCTCGATGCCGAAGCGCGGCAGGGTCAGGGCGAACAGGTTCACGCTGCCGCCGTAGAGCGAGGCCGAGGCGACGATGTGGCCGCCCTGGCCCATCAGGGTGACCACCGCCAGGTGCAGCGCCGCCTGGCCCGAGGCCGCGGCGACCGCGCCCACGCCGTGCTCGAGGGCGGCCACGCGCTCCTCCAGGACGGCGACGGTGGGGTTGGAAATGCGGCTGTAGATGTGCCCGGCGCGTTCCAGGTTGAACAGCGCCGCAGCGTGGTCGCTGTCCCGGAACACGTAGGAGGTGGTCTGATAGATCGGCACCGCCCGCGCCCCGTGGACGGGGTCGGGCTGCTGGCCCGCGTGCAGCGCGAGGGTATCGAACTTCAGGAACTTGGGGTCGGCCATGGCGTGGTCCAGCCTGCGCTTCGGAGGCCCGGTCGGGCCGGGCGGAGACGGCGCCCGGCACGCTGCCGGCACACTACACGAAAAGCGCGCGCGCTCACAACGGCGCGCCCGGCGGCCCGAAAGCGGCGCCAAACCAATCGAAATGTTAATGTCTTGCGACTGGGCCCGAAAAAAATTGGGGGGGCGCAGGTCCTATACCTCGGACCGGGGCCCCACCCGATTATTCGCCTCAACCTGTCAACTTGCCGGACGCCCACATTAGGCGCGGCGCGCACCGGGGTCAAGAACGGAATAGTTAACAAGGGCTTGGAATGGCAAAAGAAAGCCGCCGGGAAGCCCGGCGGCAAGTTAACAGGGAGGCATTACAAGGAACGGATACAAATCCGTCCGACGGTCGGGGCTCCCAGGGCGGAGCCCGGAGACCGTCTGTAGCACAGTTTAAGCAAAGTACGCTAAGAAATGGTTAACAAAATTTGGAAGATTGTTTCGTATTGCTCGCGTGGCGCACATGGCGTTCGTGGCCGGTATCGACGGCTGCCGGGCTGGCTGGCTCGCCGTCCTGCTCGATCCCGACGGGGGCGGGTCGGAGTGCGCCATCGCGCGCCGGTGGCGCGAGCTGCCGCTGGCCGGCGCGCAAATGGCGGCCGTGGACATGCCGATCGGCCTGAGCGAGGCGGGGCCGCGCGCGTGCGATGTCGAGGCCCGGAGGCTATTGCCGCGCGGGCGCATCTCCAGCGTCTTTGCCCCGCCGCGCCGCGCCATGCTGGATTGCCGAAGCTGGGCCGAGGCCAACGCGCTCGGCAAGGCGCGCGAGGGCCGGGGGCTGAGCCGTCAGGCCTGGAACATCACGGCCAGGATCCGCGAGCTGGACCGCGCGCTCGGGCCCGCCGACCAGGACCGGGTGCGCGAGGCCCATCCCGAGTTGGTGTTCCACCGGCTCAATGCGTTTGCCACTGAGGTGGACTCGCGCCGGCCCGTGCCGCCGAAGCGCTCCGCGGCGGGCCGGGCCGCGCGGCTGGTCCTGCTCGGCTCGGCGGGGGTGCGCGGGCTCGAGGCCCTGATCGCGCGCCTGCCGCGCGCGCAGGCCCGGCCCGACGACCTGCTCGACGCCGCGGCCTGCGCCTTGGCCGCCCGCGACATGCTGCGCGGGGTAGCGACCCGCCTGCCCGCCGACCCGCCGCGCGACGCCCGGGGATTGCGGATGGAGATCTGGTTTTAGGGGGTGGGCTCATAAGCGAGCGGCCGGACGACTATAGATCTTGAGGATTACCGGATGCTCAGGTGTCTGCTTCCCGCCCCGAACCGTTCATCGGACACGGTATCGTCGTATGGCGCCCATTG
>JBHHZJ010000179.1:0-3577 GCA_046758005.1 Kiloniellaceae bacterium | reverse complement strand
CGGCTTGAATCCGGGCGGCGGGGGTCATCGGCCCGACGCGGGAGGCGCGCCCTAGATATCCGTCGGGTAGTTGGGCGCTTCCTTGGTGATCGCCACGTCGTGCACGTGGCTCTCGCGCAGGCCGGCCCCTGTCACCCGCAGGAATCGGCAGTTGCGCTGCATCTCCGCGATGTTGGCGTTGCCGGTGTAACCCATGGCCGCGCGCAGGCCGCCGACGAGCTGATGGATCACGGTGCGCGCCGAGCCCTTGTAGGGCACGCGCCCCTCGACGCCCTCCGGGACGAGCTTGAGTTGATCGGCGATCTCCTGCTGGAAATAGCGGTCCGCCGAGCCGCGCGCCATGGCCCCGACCGAGCCCATGCCGCGGTAGGCCTTGTAGGAGCGCCCCTGGTAGAGGAACACCTCGCCGGGGCTCTCCTCGGTCCCGGCGAGCAGCGCACCGACCATCGCGCACGCGGCACCCGCGGCGATCGCCTTGGCCAGGTCGCCCGAGAACTTGATCCCGCCGTCGGCGATCACCGGGACGCCGCGCTCGCGGCACACCTCGACGGTGTCGAACAGGGCTGTGAGTTGGGGCACGCCCACGCCGGCGACCATGCGGGTGGTGCAGATCGTACCCGGTCCGATACCGATCTTGACCGCATCGGCGCCGGCATCGGCCAGGGCCCTGGCGCCCTCGGCGGTGGCCACGTTGCCTGCCACCACCTGGGCGGCGTTGGACATGCGCTTGATGTCCCGCACCGCGCTCATCACACCCTGGGAATGGCCGTGCGCGGTGTCGACCACGATCACGTCGACCTCGGCCTCCAGCAACGCCTCGGCCCGCGCCAGACCCGCCGCGCCGACCCCGGTCGCCGCGGCCACGCGCAGGCGCCCCTTGTCGTCCTTGCAGGCATTGGGGAAGGTCTGCGCCTTCTCGATGTCCTTGACGGTGATGAGCCCGATGCAGCGGTAGGCGTCGTCGACGACCAGCAGCTTCTCGATCCGGTGCTGGTGCAACAGGCGTTTGGCCTCCGCGAGCTCCACGCCCTCGCGCACGGTGACCAGCCGCTCGCGCGTCATCAGCTCCGCGACCGGCTGCTTCGCGTTCTCGGCGAAGCGCACGTCGCGGTTGGTCAGGATGCCGACCAGCCGGCCCGAGTCCCGTTCGACCACCGGGATGCCCGAGATGCGGTGCCGGGCCATGAGCTCGAGGGCGTCGGCCAAGGGCTGCTCGGGATGGATGGTGACCGGGTTGACCACCATGCCGCTTTCGAACTTCTTGACCGCGCGCACCTCGTCGGCCTGGCTGCGTGTGTCGAGGTTCTTGTGGATGACCCCGATGCCGCCGACCTGGGCCATTACGATGGCCAGCCGGCTCTCGGTCACGGTGTCCATGGCCGACGACAGCAGCGGGATGCCGAGCCCGATGGAGCGGGTCAGCCGCGTGCCGGTGTCGACCTGCGTGGGCAAGATGGCGGAATCCGCAGGCACGAGGAGGACGTCGTCGAACGTCAGCGCCTCGCGGATCTCCATGCCATCCCCTCGAAAGGTGAATGGCGCCGCATCATACACATCGCGCCCGCAAAGCCAAGCGGATTGCGCGGTCTGCGCAGCGGGCCGGGTCAGTCGCCGGCCCGGCCTTCGGCCGGCAGCGAGGGCCCGCGAAAGCCGGTGGCGACCACGTACATCTCGGCCGACTCGGCGCGGCTGGCCGGCGGCTTGACGTGGCGCACCTTGGCGAAGCCGCGCTTGAGCCGGGCGAGCAGCGCGCCTTCCGTGCCGCCGATCAGCACCTTGGCGATGAAGGCGCCGCCCGGCGCGAGCGCGTCCTCCGCAAAGTCGATCGCCGCCTCGAGCAGCGCCATGACGCGCAGGTGATCGGTCCCGGCGTGGCCCGTCGCAGGTGCCGCCATGTCGGACAACACCACGTCGGCCGGGCCGCCCAGGGCCGCCTTGACCCGTTCCCGCGCCGCCTCGTCGCGCACGTCGCCGACGAGCAGGACCGCGCCCGGCAACGGCTCGACCTCGCCCAGATCGATGCCGACCACGCGCCCGGTGCGCCCGCAGCGCTCGAGCGCGACCTGAATCCAGCCGCCGGGCGCCGCGCCGAGGTCGACGACCCGCGCGCCGCGTTTCAGGACGTGGACCTTGTCGTCGATCTGCGCCAGCTTGAAGGCCGCGCGCGAGCGGTAGCCGTGCTTGCGGGCCTCGGCGACGTAACGGTCGCAGAGCTGGCGCGCCAGCCAGCGCGCCGAGGACGGCGTGCGCCGCCGGGCGGTCTTGACCCGTTCGGCGACCCCGCGCCCCGACCCGCCGCCCCGACCCGGCTTGCCGCCGCGGCCGCGGCCTCCGCCCGGCCCGGTCATGCCGACCGCTGGTCGCCGTTCGCCCGCGGCCGCGCCGGGCCGCAGCGGCCCACGCCCCGCATCAGCATGTAGAGGATCCCTTCGCGCAGGCCCCGGTCGGCGACGCGCAAGCGCCCGATCGGCCATGCCCCGCACACCGCCTCGAGGATGGCACAGCCGGCGACTACGAGGTCGGCGCGCTCGCGCCCGATGCAGGGATGAGCCACGCGCGCCTCGTAACTCATGGCGGCGAGGCGGCGGCTGATCAGGCGCACGGTCTCGAAATCGAGGTAGCAGCCGTCGACGCGGGCGCGGTCGTAGCGCGGCAGGCGCTGGTGCACGCCGGCGAGCGTGGTCACCGTACCCGAGGTGCCGAGCATCTGCAGCGCCCCGTCCGCGACCAGCCGGTTCAGGCGATGCTCGGCCTCGAAGGGCGCCAGAGCGGCCCGCACCTCGGCGATCATCGCCTCGTAGGCCCGCGCCGTCACGTGGCGGCCGCCGTGCCTCTCGGCCAGCGTGACCACGCCGATCGGCATGGAGTGCCACCCGTGCAAGCGCGGCGCGGCCGCATCGAGCAGGCTTGGCGCGCCCGGCACCTTCATCCAGGCGAGCTCCGTGCTGCCGCCGCCGATGTCGAAGACGAGCGCGTGCGCCACCGCCCGGTCGAGCAGCGGCGCGCAGCCGTAGAGCGCGAGGCTGGCCTCCTCGTCGTTCGAGATGATCTCGAGCGCGATCCCGGTCTGGCGCTTGGCCCGGGCGAGAAAGGCCTGGCAGTTGCCCGCCCGGCGGCAGGCCTCGGTGGCCACCGCGCGCGCCCGCGTGACGCCGCGCCGGCGCATCTTCGCCGCGCAGATCTTGAGCGCGTCGATCGCGCGCGCCTGGGCCGCCTCGGACAGCCGCCCGGTCGCGCTCAGGCCCTCGCCCAGCCGGACGATGCGCGAGAAGGCGTCGACGACGCGGAAACCGTCGCCGGCCGGGCGCGCCACCAGCAGGCGGCAGTTGTTGGTGCCGAGGTCGAGCGCGGCGTAGACCTCGGGCGCGCCCGCGCCGCCGGTTGCGACGCGCCGTTCCTGGCGAAGACGGGCGGCCAAGCTCGCCACGCGCGACTTCTCCCCTTCCACGGCCGGCGCGTCGGCGTCCGGCCGCTCTTGCCCGTCGTTATCCTAAACACGTCGCCCGGCCCGATGCCAGCCCGGGACCGCCGGACACCGACTCACCGTGACATATCGGCACGGGCAAACGAAAACGAT
>JBHHZJ010000178.1:0-3709 GCA_046758005.1 Kiloniellaceae bacterium | reverse complement strand
CGCGCCGACCGGGACCGGGTTGCCGGGCGCGGTCGGGTCCTCGGCGGCCATCTGCGCGAGCTCGTCCAGGCGCTCATCGTCGACGCCCAAGTCCTTGAGGGTGTGAGGTATCTTCAGTTCGCGGCGCAGCGCGAGCACCCAGTCCATCACCGCCCGGAACGACGGCTCCGGCAGGCCGAGCCAGGCCGCCAGCCGGGTCAGCTTGTCCTCGATCGCGGCCCGGTTGTAGGCCAGCACGTAGGGCATCACCACCGCGTTGGTCAGGCCGTGGTGGGTGTCGTAGAGCGCACCCACCGGATGGCTGAGCGCGTGGATCGCGCCCAGGCCCTTCTGGAACGCGGTGGCGCCCATGCTCGCGGCGGCCAGCATGTGGGCCCGCGCCGCCAGGTCGGTGCCGTCGGCGACGGCCCTGGGCAGCCAGTCCTTGACCAGGCGCATGCCCTCCACCGCGATGCCTTCGGCCATGGGGTGGAATCCCGGCGCGCAATAGGCCTCCAGGCAGTGGGCGAGGGCGTCCATGCCCGTCGCCGCGGTCACGTGCGGCGGCAGACCGACCGTCAACGCCGGGTCGGAGATGACGATTGCGGGCAGCATCCTGGGGTGAAAGATGACCCTCTTGGTGTGCGTCGCCTCGTCGAGGATGACCCCGGCGCGGCCGACCTCGGAGCCGGTGCCGGCCGTGGTCGGCACCGCGACGATGGGCGGGATGGCGTCGGCGTTGGCCGCCTTCCAATTGTCGCCGCGGTCCTCGAAGTCCCACATGGGTCTCGTCTGGCCGGCCATGAAGGCGATGGCCTTGGCCGCGTCCAGTCCGCTGCCGCCGCCGAAGGCGATGACGCCGTCGTGCCCGCCCGCGCGGTACGCCTCGATCCCGTCTTCCACGTTCTTGCCCACCGGGTTCGCCTTGACGTCGCTGAACAGGCCGGTCGGCAGCCCCTCCGCCTCGTTCATGGCCAGGGCGTCGCGGACCATGGGCAGCTTGGCCAGGCCCGGATCGGTGACCAGCAGCGGCCGGGTCATGCCCAGGCTCCTGCAGGCCCTCGGCAGCTCCCTGATTCGGCCGGGGCCGAAGCGGATCTGGGTCGGATAGCTCCAGGTCCCGCGCAGGGTGTTCGGATCGAGGTTCATGATCGGGGTTGCCTCCCCCTCAGACCGCGGTGCGCAGGTGGAACGACTTCGGCCGGGTCAGCTGCTCGTAGCCGACGCGGCTGAGCGAGCAACCGCGCCCGGAGTCCTTGACCCCGGTCCAGGCCAGCGCCGGGTCGAGGTAGTCGGCGCGGTTCATGAACCAGGTCCCGGTCTCGACGCGCTCGCCGATGGCGATGGCGGCCCCTTCGTCGCGGGTCCAGATCGAGGCGGTGAGGCCATAGGGGCTGTCGTTCATGAGCGCGACGGCCTCCTCGTCCGAGGCGACCCTCATGATCCCGACCACCGGGCCGAAGGTCTCCTCGGTCATGACCCGCATGGAATGGTTCACGCCCACCAGCACCTGCGGGGCCAGATAGGGCGTGCCCGGCGCATCGGCGGGGAAGGCGCTCGCGTCGATCAGCGCCTCGGCCCCGGCGGCGAGCGCGTCGGCGACCTGTCCGCGCACGAAATCGGCCGCCTTGGCCCTAACCATGGGGCCGAGCGTGGTCTCGGGGTCGAGCGGGTTGCCCAGCCTGTATTTGCGCACGAGTTCGACCGCGCCTTCGACGAAGGCCTCGTAGGCCGCGGCGTGAACGTAGACCCGCTCGATGGCGCAGCACGACTGCCCGCTGTTGAAGAAGGCGCCGTCGATCACGTTCTCGACCGCGTGCTCCAGGTTCGCGTCGGCGCGCACGTAGGCCGGGTCCTTGCCGCCCAGCTCGAGCCCGGTGCCGATGAAGCGCGCGGCCGCCGCGGCCTGCACCGCGCGGCCGCCCGATACGGAGCCGGTGAAGGCGACGAAGTCGATGCCCTCGTGGCCGATGAGCTCGGCCGCGGCGGCGTGGCTGAGGTGCAGGGCCTGAAACACGCCCTCGGGCAGGCCGGCGGCCGCGAAGGCCTCGGCGAAGCGCTCGGCGCACAGCGGCGTCTGATGCGAGTGCTTGAGGATCACCGCGTTGCCGGCCATGAGCGCGGGCACGATCGAGTTGACGGCCGTGAGATAGGGATAGTTCCAAGGCGCGATGACGAAGACCACGCCCAGCGGCTCGCGCCGGATGAAGCGGGTGAATCCTTCCTTGGGCTCTATCGCGACGTCGCGCAAGACCTCCGGGGCGATCGCGATCATGTGGCGCGCGCGCTCCTCGAATCCGCGTATCTCGCCCGGGCTGTGCGCGACCGGCCGGCCCATCTGCCAGGAGATCTCCTCGGCGATCTCGGGGCCCCTGGCGATGAAGCCGTCCACGGCCCTGGTGAGCAGCGCCTGGCGCTCGCTCATCGGGACCTGTTTCCAGGCGGCCTGCGCCTTGCGGGCCCGCTCGAGCGCCGCCGCGATTTCCGCGTGGCCGGCGAGCGGACGCTCCACGTAGACGCTGCCGTCCACCGGCGTGATGCATGTCAGCATTTCGGCCACGGCGGAAGCCTCCTCCTGCGACCAGAACTCCGCCACGGTTTTTACCGCGAATTCCCCGTACCCTGTCCATGGGAAAGTTGGCCGCCACCGCAACCACACGCGGCATCGCCGGTGGCCAATACCAAAGGTCCCGGCGAGCGATACGTGTAGGCTCGCCCCTTGCGCGACCAGGACAGACAAAGCAGGAGCAACGCGGCGTGCATGGGCACAGGAACGGGCGGCGCGCTCACGGCGCTGACCGGCCGGCGCTTCGGCTACGACGCGGCGGCGTGGCGCGCCTGGTGGGCGGACGCGCGGGCGGCGTGGCCGGAACGAACGGCGGCGCCCCTCACGCCCGCTCGAAGCCGCGGATCACCTCCCAGTCGGTGACGCGCCGGTCGTACTCGGCCTGCTCCCAGTTCCCGGCGTGGACGTAGTGGTCCACGACCTCCGGGCCGAGCGCTTCTCGCAGAACCTTCGACTTCTTGAGACCGTCGAGCGCCTCGCGCAGCGTCTTGGCCACGTCGGGTACGCGCCTCGCCTCGTAGATGTTGCCCTTGTACGGCGGCCGCAACTCCAGCTCGTTGTCGATGCCGTGCAGGCCGGCGGCGATGGTCGCGGCGAAGGCGAGATAGGGGTTGCAGTCCGCGCCGGGGATGCGGCACTCGACCCGCGTGCCGGCGCCGTGGCCCACGACGCGGAAACCAGCGGTGCGGTTGTCCAGGCTCCAGGCCGCCTTGGTCGGGGCGAAGGAGCCCGCCTGGAAGCGCTTGTAGGAGTTGACGGTGGGCGCGAGAAAGAAGGTCATGTCGCGGGCGAGCGCGAGCAGACCGGCGAGATAGTGCCTGAACAATTTCGACATGCCGTACTCGTCGCCGGGGTCGTGGAACAGGGCGCGGTCCCCTGCGGCGTCCCACAGCGACGAATGCACGTGGCAGCTGTTGCCCGCCAACTCGTAGTACGGCTTGGCCATGAAGGTCACCGCCTTGCCCTGGAGGAACGCGATCTCCTTGGCCCCGTTCTTGTAGACCACGTGGCGGTCGGCCATCTCGAGCGCGTCGGCGTACCTGAAGTTGATCTCCTCCTGGCCCGGCCCCCACTCGCCCTTGGAGACCTCGACCGGAATGCCGGCCGCGTCCATGTGGTTGCGGATCGCGCGGATCAGGCCCTCCTCCTTGGTGGTCTGGAAGA
>JBHHZJ010000177.1:0-3789 GCA_046758005.1 Kiloniellaceae bacterium | reverse complement strand
CGCATGTCTTGCGCCGAGGCCGACGGTGCGGGTATGCGTTCTCGATTGACGCAAGCTCGGCGAAGCCGTAGCAGGGGCCTTGGCCCGCTTCAAGGCGCTGGACGGACGATGGCCGCTCCCGAGCTCACGACGCAGCAGATCCTGCTCTTCGCCATCGTGGGCGCGGCCCTCGTCCTGTTCGCCTGGGCGCGCGTGCGCTACGACGTCGTGGCGGTGCTGGCGCTGCTGGTTGCCGTGCTCACCGGGATCGTCCCGACGGCGAGCGCCTTCTTAGGCTTCGGTCACCCGGCCGTGGTCACGGTGGCTGGAATCTTGATCCTGTCGCGGGGGCTGCGCGAGTCGGGAATCGTCGATCTCATCGCGCGTCTGTTGCGCCCGCTCAACGATCGGCCGCATCTGCATGTCCTGGCGATCACGGCGCTCGCCGCCGCTTGCTCCGCGTTCATGAACAACGTCGGCGCCCTGGCCCTGTTCCTGCCGGTGGCGTTGCAAAGCGCCAATGCGACCGGCCGGCCGCCGAGCCAGCTGCTCATGCCGCTCAGCTTCGGCACGCTGCTGGGGGGCCTGACGACGCTCATCGGCACGCCGCCGAACATCATCATCGCCAGCTTCCGCGCGACCGAGACCGGGCAGGCCTTCGCCATGTTCGATTTCACCCCGGTCGGCCTGGGTTTGGCGGCCGTGGGCGTGCTCTTCGTCTCGCTTGTCGGCTGGCGCCTGCTCCCGGTGCGCGAGCACCCGCAAGCCGAGGCACGGTCCCTGTTCCGCATCGAGGATTACATCACCGAGGTGCGCCTGCCCGAGGATTCGCCCTTCGTCGGGCGCCGGTTGGTCGACCTGGAGACCCTCGGCCAAGGCGACGTGGCGGTGGTCGCCTTGGTGCGGCGCAAGGACCGGATGCTCGCCCCGTCCGGCTACCTGCGCCTGCAGGCCGGCGACATCCTGATCCTGGAGGCCGAGACGGCCGCGCTTCAGAAAGTGGTCGAGGAGGCCAAGCTGGACGCGATCGGCGCGGCCCAGATCTCGGTCGAGAACCTGCGCTCGGACCGCGTCGGCCTGGTCGAGGTGGTGGTCACGCCCGGGTCCCGGCTGGAGGGGCGTACGGCGCGGTCGTTGCGCCTGCATACCCGCTTCGGCCTCAACCTGCTGGGCGTGGCGCGCCAGGGCGAGCCGATCACCGAGCGGCTGGGCCGCGTCCGCTTCGTGGCCGGCGACGTCCTGCTGCTTCAGGGCGAGCGCGAAGCCCTGCCCGAGACGCTTGCGGCGCTCGGCTGCCTGCCGCTGGCCGCGCGCGAGATCCCGCTCGGGCGGCGCGCCGCCTCGCCCATCGCCCCCGCCGTTTTCGGCGTCGCCATCGCGTTCGTCGTCACCGGACTGCTGCCCCCGCACGTCGTCTTCGTCGCCGCCGTCGCGGTGCTCGTCCTCCTGCGCGGGATCAACCTGCGGGACCTGTACGAGGCCGTCGACTGGCCGGTCATCGTCCTGCTCGGTGCGTTGATTCCCGTCGGCGCGGCGCTGGAGACGACCGGCGCCACGGCGGTCGTCACCGGGCCGATCCTGGCGCTCGAGGGGCGCGTGCCGCTGTGGGCCGTGCTCGCGCTCGTGATGGTCGTGACGATGTTGTTGTCCGACGTCATGAACAACGCGGCGACCGCGGTGATCATGGCGCCCATCGGCCTCGGCATCGCGCAGGGGCTGGGCGTGAGCGTCGATCCGTTCCTGATGGCGGTCGCGGTCGGCGCCTCGTCCACCTATCTGACGCCGATCGGGCACCAGTCCAACCTGCTGGTCATGGGGCCGGGCGGATACCGCTTCGCGGACTACTGGCGCATGGGGCTGCCGCTCGACGTCCTGATCGTCGCCGTGGCCGTGCCGCTCATCCTTCTGGTGTGGCCGCTTTAGACCGTGGATTCATCGGTGCGCAGGCCTATGGCGATGGACGCGAGGATTGCCGGACGCTCGGACGTCCGCGTCCCGCCGCGAACCGGTCATCCGAGACAAGATCGCCCGATGTCGCCCGGTCACCCCAAGCGCGCATTCGCTGGTCCGGGATCACTCACGCGAACTCCACGCATGATGGATCTTGGCCCGCCTATTCTATGACTGCGTCCGATCGCCGCCGGGACACCGCGAAAGAGCGGCCGTCAACGAGGTGGGTCACCCTAAACGGCGTTCCTGCCGGTTCGCGCCCCACGCGGACAACTTGCCCGCCGGCCCAAGAACAGCCCCGTTTTTTCCCGGTGGAGATGCCGATCAGGCCGCCGGCCGAATGTTCTGGTTCACTCGGAAGAGATTGGCCGGGTCATACTTTTTCTTCAACGCGGCAAGGCGTTCGTAGTTGTCGCCGTAGGTCGCCTTGAGGCGCGATTCGCCTTCGTCGTCCATCATGAAGTTCACATAGCCGCCGCCCAAATTATGGGGGTGCACCGCCTCCCAATAGGCCCTGCCCCAGCGCTTTAATCGCCCTGCATCCTGCGGGTCTGGATCGATCGCCGCAATGACCATCGACCAGGTGGCGTCCCTTGTACTCCAGGCAGTCTCGTCCTTCCCGACGCGATGGACGGCGCCGTCGATCGGGTAAAGATGCATCAGCGACAGCTCGCTTGGGGTTTTCTCCGCGTACTCAATATGAGCGTCGATCGCCCGGTCGGGTAGCGCTTTGACGAAGTCGCCCTTCCAGTACCACTGCATGCCCTTCGGCAACAGTGGATCGAACAGGCCCTGTAGCGCCGGGAAAGGCATCATGCTCATCCAGTTGAGCATCGGCGGAGGCAGATCCTTGAGGAGAGGCCTCAGGGCATTTTCGCCGTCCTCGGCCGTTCCGTTGTAGCAGGAGATGAGCGCACAGATGCGCTTACCCCACTCCGCGCGCGGGAACGGGTCGGTCGAGGGAACCGTCTTGAGGCCGAGGAACGAGCCAAGCTCCTCGGGCGCGCCGGGGAGAAAATCGCGATAGCGCTGCATGATCAGGCGCGCGTGCTTCTGATCCCAGAAGATCGGTCCGCCATAGACCATGCGCACGGAGTGAGCCTGGAACAGGAAGCTCGTCACCACCCCGAAGTTGCCGCCGCCGCCGCGCAAGGCCCAAAGCAGGTCCGGATTCTCCGCCTTGCTGGCGGTCACGAAGCTACCGTCCGCCAGCACCACATCGGCCTCGAGCAGATTGTCGATGGTGAGGCCGAATTTGCGCGTGAGGTAGCCGGTGCCGCCGCCGAGCGTCAGGCCGCCAATGCCGGTGGTCGAGACAATTCCAGCGGGAACGGCAAGTCCGAACGCGTGGGCGGCGTGGTCGACGTCGCCCTGCGTGCAGCCGGGCATAACGCGCACCCTGCGGCTCTGCGGGTCGACGCGCACGCCCTTCATCGTGGACAGGTCGACGACCAGGCCGTCGTCGCAGCTCCCCAGCCCCGGACCGTTATGACCGCCGCCGCGGACGGCCATGAGGAGGTCGTTGTCGCGGCCGAAATTCACCGCGGCGATGACGTCGGCGACGTCGGCGCAGCGCACAATCATCAGCGGCCGCTTGTCGATCATTCCGTTGTAAAGCTTGCGGACTTCATCGTAATCGGGGTCGTCGCGCTCGATGAGCGCGCCACGCAGGCTTTCCCGAAACTTGGTCTTGGCTTCGTCGCGCATGACGTCCTCCTTGAAGCGTGGCTCTCAGGCCGCGTCTGATCCGAACTGCGCCGCGGACGCCCAGAGCGTCTTGCCGCAGTGCCCGCGGTTCCAGCGGCGCCTAGAGCGGATCGTGATTGATTGGAACCACTTCGCGGTTCCAATCAATCACGT
>JBHHZJ010000176.1:0-3880 GCA_046758005.1 Kiloniellaceae bacterium | reverse complement strand
TCCAGAGCGTCTACCGCCTGCAGGGCGTCAAGATCAACGACAAGCACATCGAGGTGATCGTCCGCCAGATGCTGCAGAAGGTCGAGGTCACCGATGCCGGCGACACCACGTTCCTGGTCGGCGAGCAGGCCGATCGGGAGGAGTTCGCCGAGATCAGCGAAAAGACCGTTGCCGAGGGCGGCCGGGCGCCGGCGGCCAAGCCCGTGCTGCAGGGCATCACCAAGGCGAGCCTGCAGACCCGCTCGTTCATTTCCGCTGCCTCGTTCCAGGAGACCACCCGCGTGCTCACCGAGGCCGCCACCCACGGCAAGACCGACAAGCTGATCGGCCTGAAGGAGAACGTGATCGTGGGCCGCCTGATTCCGGCCGGGACCGGCTCGGTCATGAGCCGCCTGAAGCGCCTTGCGGCGGAGCGCGACCAGGAGCTGCTGGCCAAGCAGGAGCGGAAGCAGGCCGCACTCGCCGCCGAGGCGGAGGAGCAGGACGAGAAGACCTCGGTTGCCTGAGCAGGACCACTGCGCGAACGACCGTATCCGGTCCGGTCGGGTGACGGTTGGATCCCGGCCCCGACCCGGCGCCGCGAACGGCAAGAAATGGGGATTCGAAGGCTTGACGGGGGTGCGTCGCAACAATAGTATGCGCGCGCTTTTCGGCGGGCTGGTGGTAGACCCGACGGCGGTCTAGACGCAGCCCCAGGTGAAAACGGGAACAACACTCTAACGGCTGTTTCGACGGCCCGTGGCCACCCGCGGGGGCAGGCGATTCCCTCCTTGCGCGGCGTTTTGTATCGAAAGCTGGCTGGAGAGAGAACGAGGTTCGATGCCGACGATCAACCAGCTCATCCGCAAGCCGCGCAGGCAGCCGGTGACGCGGAACAAGGTGCCGGCGCTCGAGGCCTGCCCACAGAAGCGCGGGGTGTGCACGCGCGTCTACACGACGACGCCCAAGAAACCCAATTCGGCGCTGCGCAAGGTGGCGCGCGTGCGCTTGACGAACGGCTACGAGGTCACAAGCTACATCCCGGGCGAGGGCCACAACCTGCAGGAGCATTCGGTGGTCATGATTCGCGGCGGCCGGGTCAAGGACCTGCCGGGCGTGCGCTACCACATCATCCGCGGCACGCTCGACACGCAGGGGGTGAAGGACCGCCGCCAACGCCGGTCCAAGTACGGCGCCAAGCGCCCGAAGTAATTCTGGAGATCGGACCATGTCGCGCCGCCGCCGCGCCGAGAAACGCGAAATCCTGCCGGACCCCAAGTACGGCGACGTCGTCGTCAGCAAGTTCACGAACGTCCTCATGTATTGCGGCATGAAGTCCGTCGCCGAGGGGATCGTCTACGGCGCGCTCGAGCGCATCCAGCGGCGCGGCTCCCAGGACCCGGTCCGGGTCTTCCACGAGGCGCTGAGCAACGTGAAGCCGGAGATCGAGGTGCGCTCGCGACGGGTCGGGGGCGCGACCTACCAGGTTCCGGTGGAGGTGCGCCCGGACCGCAGCCAGGCGCTGGCGATCCGCTGGCTGATCCAGGCCTCGCGCGCGCGCTCGGAGCGGACCATGACCGACCGCCTGGCCAACGAACTCATGGACGCGGCGAACAACCGCGGCTCCGCGGTCAAGAAGCGCGAGGACACGCACCGCATGGCCGAGGCGAACAAGGCCTTCTCCCACTACCGCTGGTAACCGGCAGCCCAAGAGTCGCAGGTATGGCCCGCACAACCCCGCTCGAGCGTTATCGCAATATCGGCATCATGGCCCACATCGATGCCGGCAAGACCACGACCACCGAGCGCATCCTTTACTACACCGGACGGTCCTACAAGATCGGCGAGGTGCACGAAGGCACCGCCACGATGGACTGGATGGAGCAGGAGCAGGAGCGGGGCATCACCATCACCTCGGCCGCGACCACGTGCTTTTGGCACGACCACCGCATCAATATCATCGACACGCCCGGCCACGTCGATTTCACGATCGAGGTCGAGCGTTCGCTGCGGGTGCTGGACGGCGCGGTCGCGGTCTTCGATTCGGTCGCCGGGGTCGAGCCGCAGTCCGAGACGGTCTGGCGCCAGGCGGACAAGTACAAGGTCCCGCGCATCTGCTTCGTCAACAAGATGGACCGCGTCGGCGCCGACTTTCACCGCTGTGTGCGCATGATCCTCGACCGCCTGGGTGCGACCCCGCTGGTGCTGCAACTGCCCATCGGGTCGGAGGGCGACTACATCGGCGTGGTCGACCTGGTGAAGATGCGCGCCATCGTCTGGACCGACGAGACGATGGGCGCCGAATTCGAGACCCGGGAAATCCCGGCCGAACTGGCCGATCAGGCGGCCGAATACCGCGAGAAGCTGGTCGAACTCGCGGTCGAGCAGGACGACGCGGCGATGGAGGCCTACGTCGAGGGCAACGAGCCGGACGAGCAGACCCTGAAGCGGTGCATCCGGCGCGGCACCTGCAACCTGGCCTTCGTCCCGGTGCTGAACGGCGCGGCCTTCAAGAACAAGGGCGTGCAGCCGCTGCTCGACGCGGTCGTCGACTACCTGCCTTCCCCGGCCGACGTGCCCCCGGTCAAGGGCATCAAGCCGGGCACCGAGGAATCGGTCACCCGCAGGAGCGCGGACGACGAGCCCTTCGCCGGGCTGGCGTTCAAGATCATGGCCGATCCCTTCGTCGGCTCGCTCACCTTCGTGCGGGTCTACTCCGGCTCGCTGCAGAGCGGCGCCCAGGTTCTCAACTCGGTCAAGGAGAACAAGGAGCGGGTCGGGCGCATGCTGCTCATGCACGCCAACCACCGCGAGGACGTGAAGGAGGCCTGCGCCGGCGACATCGTGGCCATCGCCGGGCTCAAGGGAACGACCACCGGCGAGACCCTGTGCGACCCGCAGCATCCGGTGATCCTCGAGCGCATGGAGTTCCCGGACCCCGTGATCGAGGTCGCGGTCGAGCCGAGGACCAAGGGCGATCAGGAGAAAATGTCCGTGGCGCTGGGCCGCCTGGCGCAGGAGGACCCTTCCTTCCGAGTCACCACGGACCCGGAGAGCGGCCAGACCATCATCAAGGGCATGGGCGAGCTGCACCTGGAGATCATCGTCGATCGCATGAAGCGGGAGTTCAAGGTCGCCGCCAACGTCGGCGCGCCCCAGGTCGCCTACCGGGAGACCATCACCAAGCGGGCCGAGGTCGACTACACGCACAAGAAGCAGACCGGCGGCGCCGGCCAGTTCGCGCGGGTCAAGTTCGTGTTCGAGCCGCTGGAGCCGGGCGAGGGCTTCGTGTTCGAGAACGCGGTCACCGGCGGCGCGGTGCCCAAGGAGTTCATCCCCGGCGTCGGCAAGGGCCTGGCGGGCGCGCGCGAGACCGGGGTGCTCGCCGGCTTCCCGGTGATCGACTTCAAGGCCACGCTGGTCGACGGCGCGAGCCACGACGTGGACTCGAGCGTGCTCGCCTTCGAGATCGCCACGCGCGCCGCCTTCCGCGAGGGCATCGTCAAGGCCGGGCCGGTCCTGCTCGAACCGGTGATGCGGGTCGAGGTGGTGACCCCCGAGGAATATATGGGCGACATCATCGGCGACCTGAACAGCCGACGCGGCAGCGTCACCGGCATGGACACGCGCGGCAACGCGCAGGTCATCAATGCCATGGTGCCGCTGGCCAACATGTTCGGCTACGTCAACACCCTGCGCTCGATGAGCCAGGGCCGCGCCCAATACACCATGCACTTCGACCACTACGAAAAGGTCCCGCAGGCGGTTGCCGACGAGGTTGTCGCGAAACTGGCCTGATCTACCGTTAGTCGATCGAGCTGTTCCGAGAAACGGAGACTTACGAGCGATGGCAAAGGCGAAATTTCAGCGGACGAAGCCGCACTGCAACGTCGGGACGATC
>JBHHZJ010000175.1:0-3945 GCA_046758005.1 Kiloniellaceae bacterium | reverse complement strand
CGTGACGTGAGGAAACGCCCGAATCGACCAACCCGCTAAAGGTCTGGTCCCGGGTATAGCGGTGCCGAGCGAATTTCCATATTTACGACATTTTTATATTCTGCTATTTGTCAAACGAATATGGAATTTTCCGCGGTTGGCGGGGAGAACCCGGTGTAACAGGGGGATCGCGAGCCAACCTCGGGTCCTGGTGGCGGCAAGGACGGGGAGCAAAAAGAAGGTGGAATAATGGGGATCCAATACGAACTGCAGATCACCGACAGCTTGGCGAAGCAGATAGCCAAGAGCATTCGCGATGCGATCCTCGAGGGGCGTCTTAAAATCGATGAACGGCTGCCCACCGAAGAGGAGCTGGCACAAAAGTTCGGCGTTTCACGTCCCACCATCCGCGAAGCTCTGAAGCGCCTGGCAGCGCAAAATCTGGTCCGTTCCCGGCGTGGACCGTCGGGTGGAACCTTCGTCAACAGGCCAAGCGAGGAGGAAAGCTGGTCGTTCCTGGCGAACACGGCGGCGCTTATGGTCAGCATGGGCGCTTTCACTCTCAATGAAATCACCGAAGCGCGCCGTGAAATGGAATCGATCTGTTGCCGCCTTGCCGCGGAACACCGGCAGGAGTTGCATCTGGCCGCCATGGCGGCTGAACTCGAAATCCAAAAGGATATGGATATTACGGACGTCGAGTTTTGCGCTTCCGATGTGCGTTTCCATCGCGCGCTGGTGGATGCGACCGGCAATCCTGTGTTGCGGTTCGTCATGGTTTCCGTAATCGAAGCGCTGCAACCGATCGCGAACATGGTCGTGTACCGTTTCCGTGAACGCAAACTCATCGTAAGCCAACACCAGCGCCTCTATGAGGCTGTCCGGGCGCGGGATCCCGATGCCGCCGAAATCGTCGTCGTCGAACAGATGTCGTACCTTGGCGAGAAATATGCGGAAGCCCAGGAATGGCGCCGGCGGCGTGACGAAGTCTGACGATTCGCCACGGACGATCGTGCGGTTCGCGCGACGGCGAAGAAAAAAAACGATAACCGGCGGTCCGTGTCGGAGATCAGGGAGGAGCCGACGAATGAGCGACGGCTTCGTGACAGCGCCATTCGACGGCGGTGGAAATCGCTTCGTTGATTTTAACAAACCACGAGAGTTTCTTGCGGCGGTGTGTCCGCCCGCTGTGGCGTGCGGGAAAGGCAGGCTCGTGGAAATACGAAAAATTGCCTTTCCGTGCAAATTACCAAGTGTACCAAAAGGGAGGAAAATCTCATGTCCATGAAACGACCACACATTAGCGATCACAAATGGGAGCAGGTCCTGAAGAGCATGGACCGCCGCGAATTCATCCTGACGTCGGCGGCGACAGGTGTTCTCACCATGATGCCGCGCTTCGCGCAGGCGGCGTCCGAAACCTACAGACTTGGATTGCTGTTGCCGGTTACGGGCACGGGCGCCAACTACGCCGACGGTGCGATCAAGGCGGTGATGAACGCGACCGCCGCCATCAATGCCAAGGGTGGGTTCCTGGGCAAGCATCCGATTGAAGTCAGTTATCGCGATACCCACACCAAACCCGATATCGCCGCCCGCGAGGCGCGCGACGTGATCTCGCGCCAAAACGTACAGACGATCATCGGCACGTATTCGAGCGCCTGCGCCATGGCCATCCAGGAGATCATCCACGAGCGCAAGATCCTGCATCTGGCGGCGACCAGCAACAGCTCCAAGATCGTCAACGAGAATTTCACGCCCTTCACCTACCAGTTCTGCCCCAACTCCAAGATGCAGTCGGGGTCGGTGGTGGTGGCGGTCGCCGAGATGATCAAGAAGAACGGCTGGAAGAGCTACGTGACCATCGGTCAGGACTACGAATGGGGCCGCGACACCCAGAAAGGCTTCGTCACGGCGCTGGCCAATAAGTCGTCCGCCACCAAGCTGAAAAAGGAACTGTGGTTCAAGCTCGGCGAGACGGAATTCTCGTCCTACATCTCGGCAATCATGGCTTCCAAGCCCGACTTCGCCTACGGCGCCATTGCCGGCAAGGACAACCGCACCTTCATCCGCCAGGCGCAGGCCATGGGCCTGTTCAAGCGCGTCGCCTACCCGGGCGGTCTGATCTCGGTGACGGAAATGCAGCAGCAGCGCAAGAGCCTGCCGCGCGGAATGATCGGACTGGCCCGGTGCCCGTTCTTTGCCCATCTCGACCAGCCCCTGATGCAGAAGTACATCAAGATGCATCGGGCCAAGCACGGCGAGGACGCCTACCCCACCGACTGGGCGTGCATGCACTACGACGCCGTTTATGGGCTCGAGCAGGCGATCAACAAGACCGGCAACATCGGGACCGAAGCGGTGAAGGCGGCCCTCAAGGGAGCGACCATGGACACCTGCCGTGGCAAGGCCACGTTCCGTGACTGCAACAACCAGCTCAACATTCCCGCGGGCTACGTTGGTGCGGTGTGGGACAGCCCTGACTACCCGTTCCCCATTTACAATCCGGACACCATGATCATCGTCAAGGCCGAGGAAGTCTGGACCCCGACCTGTGACGACGTTCGGAAGCTCCAGAAAAAGCGCGCGTAACCTTCCTGACGGGGCGTGCCGTCCACGGAAGCCGGCACCGATCCGGCCTCCGTGGCGGCGCCTCCGCGCGCCACGCTATCCGTAGGCGAGGGAAACGTCATGCCATTAGACCCGGGCGTCATTTTCGGCCAGTTGCTTGGCGGCCTGTCGCGGGCGATGATCCTGTTCCTGCTGTCGTCCGGCCTGTCGTTGACCTTCGGCGTGATGAACATCCTCAATTTCGCCCACGCCACGCTTTGGCTGCTCGGCGGCTACATCACGTTCAGCATCTTTTCGTACTTCGGCGAATATCTCGGCGAGAATGGCTGGGTGCTCGTACTGGCCATCGTTTTCGGCACCGCGGTCATGGTGGCGGTGGGCTATCTGATTGAAAGGTTCCTGATCCGCCGCATGTACGCCCGAGAACTGCCCGAGCAGCTTCTGCTCACCTTCGCCCTGATCCTCATATTCGGCGACCTCATCAAGCTGGTGTGGGGGGTGGAGGACCGTTCCATCTTCCTGCCGATCGAGCCCCTGGAGATGCTCGATACCTTCGTTAATCCCTATTACTTCGTCATTGTCGCCACCGGCACCGCAGTCGCCGCCGGCCTTTGGTGGTTTCTGCATAAAACCCGATACGGAATGATCGTGCGTGCCGCGGTCTTCAGCCGTGACATGGTGAGCGCCCTGGGCATTCGCATCCCCTTGATCTACGCCGGGGTATTTGCCCTCGGAGTCGGCATCGCGGCGTTCGCGGCGGGCGTGTTCCTGCCCCTGATGCCGATGGCATTGGGGGTCGATATCGACCTCATCATCCAATGTTTCGCGGTCGTCGTCATCGGTGGCTTCGGCAGCATCCTCGGCACCTTCGTGGCATCGGTGATCGTCGGCGTGGTGTATTCGTTCTCCATCCTCATCTGGCCCGATGGGGCGCTGGCGGTGGTGTTCCTGATCGTCATCGCGGTGTTGATCTGGCGGCCGTGGGGCCTGTTCGGCACCGAGCTCAGGTATTGAGCGAACGCGGGAAAAAGGGGGAAAGAGTGGGCACGCCGAACGGCGACCGGAACAGGCGGAACTGGATAGGACGCCTCTACGACTGGGGTGGACTCTCCGGGCCCTTCATGGTGCTCCTGGTCGTCGGGTTCCCGTTGGTGCCGGTGCTGCCCGGCGAGTTCTGGACCGAGGTCGCTACCGAGATCCTGATTCTCGGGCTGTTCGCCATGAGCTTCAACCTCATATACGGCTACATGGGCCAGATATCGTTCGGCCACGCGGCGTTTTTCGGGCTCGGCGCCTATGGGACGGCGATCCTGTTCCGGGAATTCAGTGGCGGCACGGGTGCGATCACGATGGTCCAGTTCTTTGTCGCGCTGTTGGTGGGACCGCCGGTGGCCG
>JBHHZJ010000174.1:0-4063 GCA_046758005.1 Kiloniellaceae bacterium | reverse complement strand
TCCACCTCCTTGAAGACGGTCTCGCGGTCACCGGAACGACCGACCTGAGCACGTTCCTTGGGGAAGGCGATTGGGCGCTGATCGCGCATCTCGGGCTCACGCTGCTGACCGTGATGAGCCTGATTTTCGTGTCCCAGGAACGCGCGCATTCGCGGGAGCTGGAGGCACAGGGGCGGGCCGATGCCTCCGAACGGCGGTTCCGCGACATCGCCGAGTGCGCCGGCGACTGGATCTGGGAAATGGGCCCGGACCTGCGCTTTTGTTTTGTCTCCGAGCGCCTGGAAGAGACTATCGGTTTCGATTCAAAGCACGTGCTGGGCAGGACACGGCAAGAGATCCTGGACGGCGACGCCAACGACGTTGCCTGGCGCAACCATCTGGCGGACCTCGAGGCTCGGCGCCCGTTCCGGGATTTCGAGTACACCGTGCGCGGCGCCGACGGCAGGCCGCGCCACGCGCGGATCAGCGGCAAGCCGATCTTCGATTCTGGCGGAAAGTTTCTCGGCTACCGGGGCACCGGGACCGATCTGACCGCCGAGGTCGAAGCCAAGAGGCAGGCCGCGCTGTTGGACCGGCGCCTGAGGGACGCGTTCGAGAGCCTGCCGCACGGCGTTGCGCTGTTCGACGCGGAGGACCGCCTGGTTCTCTGCAACAGCAAGCACCGCGCGATTTACCCCGAAACGCATCGCCTCATGGTTCCCGGCCGTCGATTCGAGGACATCCTTCGGGCGGCTGCGGATCTTGGCATCTATCCTCCGGAGGAAAAGGAGCTCGAAAAGTTCATCGAAGATCGCTTGGCCAAGCACCGGAATCCGCCTGGCAAACCGGTTCTGCAGCCGCTTCGGGACGGGCGCTGGATTCAGATACGCGAAGCCAAGACGGCCGATGGGGGCGTCGTCATCTCCTGGACCGACATCACGCCGCTGAAACGCCGCGAGCAGGCGTTGGCGGTCCTGGTGGAAAGCGATTTGACCGAACGCTCCTTCGTCGACGTCGCCGCCGAGGCGCTGGCCGTCGGCTTGGGATGCCGTTGCGCCGGCATCGCCGAGCGCTGCGGCGAGGACCGGGCCCGCGTGCTCGCGATTTGGGACAACGGCGGACCCGGCGAGCCTTTCGAGTACGATCTCGAGGGGACGCCCTGTGCGGCGCTCTATGAGAAGGGGGATTATTGCTTCTATCCGGACCGGCTGGCCGATTTGTTCGCCGAGGATAGGTTTCTTACCGAGATGAACGCGGTCAGCTATCAGGGGCAGGTGTTCCGGGATCCCGAAGGGCAAACGATAGGGCACGTTTTCGCCATCAACGACGGCGCCACCCCCGTGGAGCCGTGGAACCGGGAACTGATCGGCCTGTTCGCGCGCTGGGTCAGTCTCGGGTTCCGTCAGCGGGAGGCCGAGCAGGCCCTGCGCGACAGCGAGCAGCGCGTCCGGGACTTCGCCGAATCGGCCTCGGACTGGTTCTGGGAGATGGATGAGAACCTGCGCTTCACATACGTCTCGCAGCGGATCACGGAAAACGCCGGGATCGCGCCCGACTACCTGATCGGCAAGACGCGGGAAGAGTTGCTGGCCGCGGGCGACCCGGTCACCGACGAGACGATGGGATTGGGCGACTGGCAAAGGCACATCGCCGACCTCAAGGCACGCCGGCCGTTCCGCAACTTCGTTCATCCCAGGGTGCGCCCGGACGGCCGGATCTTGTACGTCTCGACCAACGGCAAGCCGGTCTTCGACGACAACGGCCGGTTCAAGGGCTATCGCGGCTGCGCGACCAATATAACCGAACGGGTGCGCGCCGAGCAGGCCCTGCGGGAAAGCCAGGCCAGCTTGGCGAACGCCCAACGCATCGCGCGTCTGGGAAATTGGGATTGGAACGTCCGCACCAATACGCTCTGGTGGTCCGACGAGATCTACCGCATCTTCGGGCTCGAGCCGCAGGAGTTCGGCACCACCTACAAGGCCTTCCTCGAGCGCGTCCACCCGGAGGACCGGGACGCGGTCCAGAAAGCCTTCGCCGATGCCCTTGCGGGTGCGCCCTACGGCATCGACCACCGCATCCTCTTGCCCGACGGCACCGAGCGCATCGTCCACGAGCAGGGCGAGGTGGAAACCGACGCGAGCGGCAAGCCGGTCGTCATGCGCGGCACCGTCCAGGACGTCACCGAGCAACGGCTGGCCGTGGTCGCCCTCCAGGAGCGCGAGCAACGCATCCGGGCCATCATGGACAACGTCGACGACGCCTTGCTGACGATCGACACGCGGGGGCTGATCGAGTCGGTCAATCCCGCGACCGAGCGACTTTTCGGGTACTCCGCCGAGGAACTGATCGGCCGCAACGTCTCGGTCCTGATGGCCGCGCCGGAGCGGAGCCAACACGACGCCCATATTCACCGATACCTCGAATCTGGAAAGGCGAGAATCCTGGGCGTCGCCGGGCGCGAAGTCCTCGGCCGCCGCAAGGACGGGTCCGTGGTCCCGGTCGAGTTGGCGGTCAGCGAAATGCGCCATGGCGGAAGGCACCTGTTCATCGGCGCCATGCGCGACATCGCCGCGCGCAAGCAGGCCGAAGAGGCCCTGCGTCAAAAGACGGGCTTCGTGGAGCTTTCAAAGGTGGTCGCAGCCGCGGCCAACGAGGCGACCACGGTCGAACAGGCCTTGCAGGTCAGCCTCGACGAGATCTGCCGGCACACCGGCTGGCCCGTCGGGCACTTCTACCTGCTCGCCGAGGACGGGTCCGAGGACCTGGAGCCGACGAACATTTGGCACATCGACGATCCGGACAGGTTCGAGGCCTTTCGCAGCGTCACCATGTCGACGCGCTTCGCGCCCGGCGTAGGAGTGCCGGGGCGCGTGCTGGAGCGCCGCGCCCCGGTCTGGGTCGCCGACAATACCAAGGACGGCGCCTTCCCGTGCGTGAGGCTGGCGGACCGGGTCGGCGTCAGGGCGGCGTTCGCGTTCCCGCTGACGATCGGCCCCCTGGTCGTCGGCGTGCTGGAGTTCTTCTCGGATCGGCCGTGCGAGCCGGACCAGATGACCTTGGACGTCATGACGCACGTGGGAACCCAGCTCGGCCGGGTGATCGAGCGCGCCCGGGCGCAGCGGCGGCTGCTCGCCGCCAAGGAGGCCGCCGAATACGCCAACCGGGCGAAGGGCGAGTTCCTGGCGACGATGAGCCACGAGCTGCGCACGCCTTTGAACGCCATCATCGGTTTTTCCGACCTGATGGCGCGGGAGATGTTGGGCCCTCTGGGTCACCCGAGCTACAAGGACTACGCTGGCGATATTTCGGCCAGCGGCAGCCATCTGCTCAACATCATCAATGACATTCTCGACGTCTCGAAGGCGGAGGCGGGACGGATCACGCTGTCCGACGACACCGTGGACTTGGCCGAAATCATCGAGGCCTGCCTGCGGCTCGTGCGATCCCGCGCGGAAGAAAAGGGCCTGGTGCTCGAAGTCGACCTTCCGGCGCAGCCCATGCGGATGCGCGCCGACCAGCGGCGGCTGAAACAGATCCTGCTCAACCTGTTGTCGAACGCGGTCAAGTTCACGCCGCAAGGCCGCGTGACGGTCAGGCTTCGCGGCGACCACAAGAAGGGAGCGACCATCCAGGTCATCGACACCGGGATCGGGATCACCGAGGCCGATCTGGCGCGGGTCTTCGAACCCTTCACCCAGGCGGATTCGACCTTGAGCCGGTCGCAGGAGGGCACCGGGCTGGGGCTCCCGTTGAGCCGCGCGCTCACGAAATTGCACGGCGGCCGGTTGGTCGTGGAAAGCGCGTTCGGCAAGGGAACGGTGGCCACCGTGCACCTGCCGGCGGAGCGCCTGCTGGGCAGCGTAAACGCCGCCTGAGCCCCGCGGGTCAGGTATCAGGTCCTGGTCGAGTCCAGCTCGGGCTCGTCCGGCTCCACGCGATCCGGCTTGCGCTTGCGGCGGATGATGATGTCGCCGTGCTCGTTGACCTCCGGCATCTCGTATTGCGGGATCGACTCGAGGAACATCTCGAGCGCGTTCAGGAGTTGCTCCATCGCCTCGCGCGCCATCTTCTCGGCGCGTTCGCG
>JBHHZJ010000173.1:0-4119 GCA_046758005.1 Kiloniellaceae bacterium | reverse complement strand
GGCGGGGTGTGGCCGTCGGCGAAGGTCTTGATGTTGATGATCACCTTCTCGCCCATGGCGATCCGGCCCTCGATCGTGGCCGAGCCCATGTGGGGGAGCAGGATCACGTTCTCCATCTTGAGCAGCTTGGGGTTGATCGCCGGCTCGTGCTCGAAGACGTCGAGCGCGGCGCCGGCGATCTCGCCCGCCTCGAGCAGGCGCGCGAGAGCGTTCTCGTCGATCACCTCGCCGCGGCTGATGTTGACGATGTAGGCGTGGGGTTGCAGCAGCTTCAGGCGCCGGGCCGAGAGCAGGTGATAGGTGGCCGGCGTGTGCGGGCAATGGATCGAGATGATGTCCATGCGCGAGAGCATCTGGTCGAGGCTCTCCCAGTAGGTGGCCTCGAGCTCGGCCTCGATGTCCGGGTGCACGCGGCGGCGGTTGTGGTAGTGGATCGCCAGGCCGAAGCCGCGCGCACGCCGCGCCACGGCCTGGCCGATGCGGCCCATGCCGATGATGCCCAGGCGCTTGCCCCAGATGCGGTGGCCGAGCATGCTGGTCGGGCCCCAGCCCTTCCACTGGCCGGCGCGCACCAAGCGCTCGCCCTCGCTCAGCCTGCGCGGCAGGGCGAGCATCATCGCCATGGTCATGTCGGCGGTGTCCTCGGTCAGCACGCCGGGCGTGTTGGTCACGGTGACGCCGCGCTGGCGCGCGGTCTTGAGGTCGATATGGTCGACCCCGGTGCCGAAGGAAGCGATGAGCTTCAGCCGCGGCGCGGCCTGGGACAGCATCGCGGCGTCGATCCGGTCGGTGACGGTCGGGACCAGAACGTCCGCCTCCTGCGCCGCCTGGACGAGTTCCCCCTGGGTCATCGGCGTGTCGTCGATGTTAAGGCGGCAATCGAACAACTCCATCATTCGCGTCTCGATGACGTCCGGGAGCCGCCGGGTGACGATGACCAGGGGTTTCTTCTTGGGCATGATCCCTGTCCGTGGAGGGCCGGGTTCGGCGAGTGCCATAGCAGGAGCGCGCGGGCTTTGTCCAGAGCGGTGCGGGCGGCCGCGGACCGGCGCGGGCGCGTCGCACTTGACCGCGCGCGCCCGGCGCGCTTAGGTGACTCGGCGTCCGCCCGGCGGCCCGGGCGGCCGGCGTTCCAGCATCGCGCGAGAGAAACCCGGGGCCTATGACAGCGCTGGTTCGGTTCGGTCTTTGCCTTTTGCTCCTGCTCGGCGTCGCGGTCCCGCCGGAGGCCGCGCGGGCGCAGAGCGAAACCGGCGCGGCGCCGCAAGAGCAGGCCCCGGCGGCGCGCCTGGGGCGCAGCGGGCTGCCGCTGCCGCGGTTCGTCTCCCTGCGCGCGCCTAAGGTCAACATGCGCACCGGACCCGGCATCCGTTATCCGATCGACTGGGTTTACAGCCGCGCGGGCCTGCCGCTCGAGGTGATCGAGGAGTTCGAGACCTGGCGGCGCGTGCGCGATTGGGAAGGCAGCGTCGGCTGGGTCCATCAGAGCATGCTGAGCGGCGAGCGCAACGCGATGGTGGTGGGCCGCCAGCGCCTGGTCCGCCGCGAGCCGGCGCCGGAGTCCGCCGGGGTCGCGCTGGTCGAGGCCGGCGTGATCGGCCGCCTGCTCGGCTGCGACGGCGGCTGGTGCCGAATCGAGGTCAAGGGCTTCGAGGGCTGGATCCGGCGCAGCGCGGTCTACGGCGTCTACCCGGACGAGGCGGTGCGGTAGGCCCCGCAATCAGCGCGGCATGGTTCACCCCCGACCCCGACCCTCCCCCTCGAAGCGGGTCGGAGGAGCGGCCGGCCCGGGTCGGGCCGCGAGCGTGACAGGGGGCCAAGGAATCCATGACGGCCCGGACTAATCGAAGTCCTCGGCGAGCGCGCGGCGGACGTCTTCGGGCATGAGCGTCATGTGGCCGTAGTGCGGGTGCGAGAAGCCGACCACGACGCGCGCGTCCGGCCGGCGGAACGCCTCCACCTGCGCGTCGGTGAACGGAAAGTGGATGAACTGGACCGAGGAGGCCCTGCCCGCCGCGGTGCTTCGGTCGAGGTCCGCTTCGGGCCGGCCGGAGACGGTCTCGCCGTCCACTTCGATGAACGCGGTCTCCTCGACCCCGCCCAGCTTCGAGAGGAAGGCTTCGCGCCGCACGGGGTCGTCGATTTCGAACATGACCGTGGCAACGAGCTCGCGCCCCTTCGGAACCAGCGGGTTGTAGGCCGCCAGCTCGTCCTCGATCTGCGCCGCGCCGCCCTTCTCGATGAACAGCATCTCGTGAACTTGGTTCCACATGGTGTCGTAGTTCTCGAAGTGGAACGCGCACACCGGGCCCACCTCCATGCGCCGACGATTCTTCAGCGCGATCAAGGCGCGGCGGCGCTCTTCGCGCTCGCGCCCGTATTGCTCCATCGGGATGATGTCGTCGCGCGTGATCTCGTGCTTGCTCCCCATCATCGTCGATCCTTCCTCATCAACACTCAGACCGCCAGCCCGTAGGCGCGGGCGAACAGCTCGATCGGGTGGCAGGCGGTCTCGAACGCGGGGTTGCTCCCGCCCTCGAGCCGCGCGACGGTTTGCAGCAGGTGCGTCCCCGCGAGCGGGCATTCGGAGGCCAGATACGCCTTGCCGCTGCCTGCGGCCTGGCGCGCCGCCGGGCGGCCGACCTTGAGCGCCGTCTCGAAGTGCGCCTTCATCACGCCCCACGATCCTCCGTGGCCCGAGCAGCGCTCGATCACGGCCACGTCCGCCTCGGGAATGAGGCGCAGCATCTCGGCCGCCTTGGCGCCGATGTTCTGGGCCCGCGCGTGGCAGGCCATGTGCAGCGCGACCCCGCCGCCGAGCGGTTTCAGGCCCTCGACGAGACCCTCCTTCCGGGCGATGTCGACGACGTATTCCGCGATGTCGTACGTCGCCCGCGCCAGACGTTTCACGTCCTCGTCACCAGGCAGCAGCAGGGGCCACTCGAACTTCAGCATGAGCGCGCAGGAGGGCGTCAGCGCGATCACGTCGTAGCCCTTGTCGATCCAGGACACCATCGCGGCGGAGACGCGCCTGGCGTTGTCGGCCACCCGGGCCACGTCGCCGCGCTCCAGCTGCGGCATGCCGCAGCAGGACGGATAGGCGACCTCGGTCGCCACACCGTTCTTGGCGAGCACCGCGCGCGTGGCCTCGCCGATGCCGGGGTCGTTGTAGTTGACGAAACAGGTGGCGTAGAGGACCGCCTTGCGACCGGCGGCCGGCGCCGTCTCGTCGACCTCGGGCGCCGCCGCCGCGGCGCGCACCGTGAAGGTCTTGCCGTGGAACTTGGGCAACGCCGCCTCGCGGTGCACGCCCGCCACCTTCTCCAGGACCGGCCGGGTCAGCCGGTTCCTGGTGTCGCTCGCCCAGTTGGCCAAGCCCGGGACACGGCTCGCCAGCCGGCCGTTACGGTCGGTCTCGGCGAGCTGCGCCGCCATGGCGCGGCCGGCGCCCCGGCGCAGCTCGGCGGCGCGGTAGCGCAGCATGAGGTGCGGGAAGTTCAGGTTGAACTCGTGCGGCGGCACGTAGGGGCAGCTCACCATGAAGCACATGTCGCACAGCGTGCAGCCGTCGACGACCTTCTTGAAGTCGGCGCCGGCCACGGAATCGAGCTCGCCCGTTTCCGACTCGTCGATCAGGTCGAAGAGCGTGGGAAAGGCGTCGCACAGGTTGAAGCAGCGCCGGCAGCCGTGGCAGATGTCGAAGACCCGGCGCAGCTCCTGCTCGATCTTCTCCGGGTCGGTGAATTCCGGGTTCTGCCAGTCGATCGGGTGCCGGACCGGCGCGTCGAGGCCGCCTTCGCGCATGACACTTCCTTCATATCATTGGGTGCAGCCCACCCGCCCGGGGCGGCCCGGCGCACCGGGCGGGAGCGCGACGATCGAAAAAGGGGCGCCGGGGCGCGGGTGCGTGCGGCCCAGGCGCCCGATTGCGGTCCGACGCCGCGGCTCGGCGGACTAGTCGAGCGTATCGAGCGCCTTCTGGAACCGGCCGGCGTGGCTCTTTTCGGCCTTGGCGAGCGTCTCGAACCAGTCGGCGATCTCGTCGAAGCCCTCCTCGCGTGCGGTGCGCGCCATGCCAGGGTACATGTCGGTGTACTCGTAGGTCTCGCCGGCGATCGC
>JBHHZJ010000172.1:0-4144 GCA_046758005.1 Kiloniellaceae bacterium | reverse complement strand
CGGGTCGATCCAGTGGCGGTGCATGCCGACGTCCACGTCCCGCCCGTCGATCCGCGCGACCGCCAGCCAGTCGACGAACTCGGGCGGGGTCTCGGCCTCGACCGTGGCCAGCATGTCGCGCCAGGCCGCGATCTGCATCGTCCCGCGGCGCTCGAGGCCGCGGCAGGTCGCGTCTATGCGCCGGCGCGCCTCGCTGTCGAGTTCGCCCGCGTCCTCGTCCACGCGGCGGGCGAGGCGCGCCTTGAAGCGCGCGAGCGGCGCGCCCAGGCGCTCGAGCCCGGACGCCAGGGTCGAGGCGGCCGCGACCAGTTCGGCCGTGGGCGGGCGCACGTCGGTCTCCAGGCTGTAGGGGCTCCGCGTACCCTCGGCGCGGGCGTAGACCTGGGTGCGTACCGCGGCCAGGAAGCGCTCGCACGGGCCGACCGGGTCGCCCTCGGCCAGGCGCTGGTGCCAGCCTTCCCCCGGCAGGCCGCGCGCCGCGCGCAGCACGTCCTCGAGCAGGGCCTCCGTCTCCGCGTCGCCCGCGATCAGGTCCTCGGTGCGTCGGCGCAGGCCGCGGATGCGCGCGCCGCCGCGCGCGCCGGCCTCACCCCCGATCAGCCAGCGGCGCAGGGCGTGGGCCTCCTGCCCGGACAGGTGGGCGGCGAAAGCGCTGTCGGCCGCGGCGAAGACGTGGTGCCCCTCGTCGAAGACGTAGCGTCCGGGAAGCTGACCCTCCTCGCCGCCGCCGAGCGCCGCCTGGACCATGACCAGGGCATGGTTGGCGACCACGATGCGGGCGTGGCGGGCGCGCCGGATGCTGCGCTCGATGAAGCACTTGCCGTAGTGCGGGCAGGCGGAATAGATGCACTCGCCGCGCCGGTCGGTGAGCCCCAGCGTCCGCCCGCGCCCGGCCAGGGCGGCGAGCCAGCCCGGGAAGTCGCCGCCCACCATGTCGCCGTCGCGCGTGCGCGCGGCCCAGCGCGCCATGAGGCCGACCGCGACCGCGTCGGCGGGGCGCAGCGGCAGGGCGCGCACCGAGTCCTCGAGGTTGAGCAGGCACAGGTAGTTCTCCCGGCCCTTGCGGATCACGACGCGCTCCGCTTTTTCGCCCGGCGTGGGGTACAGGCGGCCGAGTTCCGCGTCGATCTGGTGCTGCAGGTTGCGCGTGTAGGTGGAAATCCACACCGGGCCCCGGTTGTTCTCCGCCCACACGCTGGCCGGGGCGATGTAGCCCAGCGTCTTGCCCACGCCGGTGCCGGCCTCGGCGAGAACCAGCCGGGGCTCGCCGGGCGCCTCGCGCGCGGCGAAGGCCTGGCTGACCGCGGAGGCGTAGTCGGCCTGCTGCGGCCGCGCCTCGGCCTCGGGCCCGAGCAGCTCGGCCAGGCGCGCCCGGGCCTGGGCGGCGGTGACGGGCTCCTGCCCCGGCGGCGCGGGCGGAGCCTGATCGCTCCAACCCGGCAGCCGGTCCCAGACGTTGAGGCCGCCTCGGCGGGCGGCTCCTTCGCCGGGGCCGCAGCCGAGGGCATCCAGCACGAACGGGCCCCAGCTCCATCCCCCGTCCGCCATGGCGCGGGCGATGCCGGGCGCATCCGGATCGCGCCGCCGGTCGCTGGCCGCCAGCTCGCGCAGCAGCCGTCCGGCGGCCTCGCGCAGCACGCGCGCGGCGCCGTGAAGATCCTCGGGCGGGACGAGGCCGAGCGAGCCCGCCAGTCCCCTCGGCGTGGGCACGCAGAAGCGGGCCGGGCGCACGAACGCGAACAGCTCCAGCAGATCGAACGCGGCAAACGGCTCGACCCCCAACCGCCGCGCGGTCGCCCTGGCGTGGCAGAGCAGCGGCGGGCTGGCGCGGGCCCGCGCCGCGGCCACGTCCACCGCGCAGCGCGCGGCCTCGCCGTCCGCGGTAACCCAGACCGCCTCGCGCGACCCCGCCACCATCACCGGCGCGGTCGGCAGGCGCACGCGCCCCGCGTTCGCGGGTTGCGCTCTGGCGGATTCGGAGGGCGGCGCCGGCGCGGGCATGGCGCGACTATAGCTGGCCGGACGCGCGGCCGTCACTTGCCACAGGTGCGGCAAGTAGCGGTGAAGGGCCGCGCGGTGTATCACTGGACCATGGAACCGACGGGCCGCAGGCGACCGGGCGCCGGGCGGCGCCGGTGCCGGGGGGATACGGCTTGTTGACGGCGGAATTCGGCGAACTGGACCGCCTGGTCGCGGGACACAAGGCGGCGTGGGATCGCTTCGTGGCCCGCTACGCGCCGGTCATCTACGCCGCGGTGCAGCGCCGCCTCGGCCCGGCGGGCCGGGCCGGCGAGGTCGAGGACGTGGTCCAGGACGTCTTCGTGCGGCTGTGCGCGAAGGACTTCCGGCTGCTCAGGAGCTACGACTCCGGCCGCGCCCGGGTGACGACGTGGTTGACGGTGGTCGCCACCAGCACGGCCATCGACCACCTGCGCCGCCAGAGGGCGTCGACGCAGCCCCTCGACTCGGTTCCCGAGGCGCGTCTGGCGCAGCACCCGAAGGACCCGGTACGGGTCGACATCCCGCCCGGCCTGCTCTCGCCGCGCCAGGCGCTGATTCTGGAGATGCTCTACCGGCGCGAGATGGAGGTGGCGGAGGTGGCCGCGGTCCTGGGCGTGGAGCCGCAGACGGTGCGCAGCATGCACCACAAGGCCCTGACCCGGCTGCGGGCTCACTTCCGCGACCGGGACGACTGACGCTAAGGGGGATGTTTTCGGCGCGACTCGCGTAGAATGGAACGAGGCGGAGGCCGACAAGGCATGAGCGAAGACAAGAACGAAGGCGGGCGCGCGGCCGAGCTCTGGCGTTTGGCGCGGCCAGGGTGGCTGGACGCCGTGGCCGCGGCCGAGGCGCCCGATCCCATGGTTCTGGCCGCCTATCTCGACGGCAATTTGGACCCGGACGCCCGCGCCCGGGTCGAGGCGTGGATGGCCGCCTCGCCGGCCGGGCTGGACCTGGTGGCGGCGGCCCGGGAGGCTCGAGAGGCGGCGGCGCCTGCCGTGGTCCCGGACCGGGTCCTGCGCCGCGCGTCGGCTCTGGTCCGCGCCGGCTCCGCGTCGGGGGCGCGCGCAGGCGATTGGCGCGCGCGGATGGCGAGCGCGCTCGCGGCCTGGGCCCGGTCCACCGCCTGGGCCGGGGTCGCGGCGGCGATCTTGCTCGCCTCGCTGTCCGGGTTCGAGCTGGGCCGCACCGGGGTCGAGCACCTGGCGTCGCTGGACGCCCTGATGGCCGACGACGTGCGCCTCGTCATGGGACGGCCGACCCCGGACCTGCTCTAGCGCGAGGCGAGGATGCGCGGACGGTTACCCTGGATCCTCCTCGCGGTGTCGCTCGCGGCCAATGTCTTTTTCGCCGCCGGCGTGGGGTACACGGTGTACACCGCGGGCCGGGCCGCCGAGTCGCCGGATGCGCGGATCGACCTGGTCGCCGAGCGACTCAACCTCGACGATGCACAGCGCAAGGCCCTGCGCGAGCTCCGCGAACGGGCCGACGTGCGCCGCCAGGCGATGCGCGATGCGATCTCCCCGATGCGGAACGCGATCCTGGAACAGGTCGCGCGCCCGACCTTCGACCGCGACCGCGTGCTGGAAATGCTCCAGGAATTCGGCGCCGAGCGCCGTCTGTACTTCGCCGAGTTCGCCGAGGACCTGCACGACTATCTGGTCACGCTCTCGCCCGAGCAGCGCCGGCAGTTCCTGGCCATGGCGCGCGAGCGCGGCTTCCTGCGCCAACTGTTCCGCCGCTCCGACCGGGCCGAGTCCGGCCGCTGAGCCCGGCCCGGCGCTGGTCGCGAACAAGCTGCGCGCCATGGAGCTGCAGGCGGGCAAGCCGCAAAAGAGGGGGAACCGGCCGGGGCCCGCCTACGCCTACAACATCAAGGCGCTCCGCGAGCAGGAGTTGCGCATCGCGGAGCAGGCGGAGCGGAGCTACGAACACGTCGTTGCGCACTGGCAGCCGCGCCATCCGAAGACCGGTGTGCGCGGACGCCTCAAGCCGGCAGGGCTTGAATGAGGCAGCCCGGCGGCGCTTGCAGCCGGTGCGTCGCTCTTCGCCACGAGGTCGTCCGCGCACGGTAGATCATGCCACGGCACTGAAAAAAGAGCTTGTCCATCTCATCCGTGGTGTAGATCATCTTGCGGATCGC
>JBHHZJ010000171.1:0-4166 GCA_046758005.1 Kiloniellaceae bacterium | reverse complement strand
CACGACAACTACGACACCGACCTGTTGCGCAGCCTGATCGAGGCCTCGGCCGAGGTCTCGAACACCCCGCCCGACGGCGCGCACGCGGTCTCGCACCGGGTCATCGCCGACCACCTGCGCGCGACCGCGTTCCTGATCGCCGACGGCGTCCTGCCGTCCAACGAGGGGCGCGGCTACGTGCTGCGCCGGATCATGCGCCGGGCCATGCGCCACGTGCACAAGCTGGGCGTGCGCGAGCCGATGATCTGGCGCCTGGTGCCCACGCTGGTCTCGGTCATGGGCCAGGCCTACGCGGAACTGGGCCGCGCCGAGGCGCTGATCAGCGAGACCCTCAAGCTCGAGGAGGGCCGCTTCAGCCAGACGCTCGACCGCGGCATCAAGCTGCTCGAGGAGGAGACCGCCAGGCTGGCCGCGGGACAGCCGCTGTCCGGCGAGGTCGCGTTTAAGCTCTACGACACCTACGGCTTCCCGCTCGACCTCACCCAGGACATCCTGCGCGGCCAGGGGCGCGGCGTCGACCAGGCCGGCTTCGATGCGGCCATGGCGCGCCAACGCGCGGCCGCGCGCAAGGCGTGGGCAGGCTCCGGCGAGGCGGCCACCGAATCGCTCTGGTTCGAGCTGCGCGATCGCCTGGGCGCGACCGAATTTCTCGGCTACGACGCCGAGGCCGCCGAGGGCCAGGTCCTGGCCGTCGTCGTGGGCGGCAAGCCGGTCGAAAGGGCCGAGGCCGGACAGGAGGCCCAGGTGGTGACCAACCAGACGCCGTTCTACGGCGAGGCCGGCGGCCAGATCGGCGACACCGGGGTGTTGTTCAGCGCCGGCGGCGGTGAGTTCCTGGTCACCGACACGCAGAGGAAGCTGGGCGACCTGCACGTCCATATCGGCCGGGTGAGGCACGGCAGGATCGAGGTCGGCGATGCGGTCGAGATGAGCGTCGACGGCGCGCGGCGCACGGCCCTGCGCGCGCACCACTCCGCGACCCACCTGATGCACGAGGCGCTGCGCCGCCGCCTGGGCGAGCACGTGACCCAGAAGGGCTCGCTGGTGGCGCCGGACCGGCTGCGCTTCGATTTCAGCCATCCCAAGGCGCTCACGGACGACGACATCCACACCATCGAGGCCGAGGTCAACGAGCGCATCCGGATCAACGCGCCGGTCGCCACCCGGTTCATGACCCCGGATGAGGCGATCGAGGCCGGCGCGCTCGCGCTCTTCGGGGAAAAGTACGGCGAGGAGGTCCGGGTCGTCTCGATGGGCGGCGAGGACCCGACGCGCGGCGGCCGGCCGTTCTCGACCGAGCTGTGCGGCGGCACCCACGTGCGCCGCACTGGCGACATCGGCTTCTTCAAGATCGTCGGCGAAAGCGCGCTGGCCGCCGGCGTACGCCGCATCGAGGCCGTGGCCGGCGCGGCGGCGCTGGACTACGTCGAGCAGCAGGAGAAGGTCCTGGGCGCCGCTTCGGCCGCGCTGAAGGTCGCGCCGGCGCAGCTCGCCGAGCGGGTCGCGAGCCTCCTCGATGAGCGCAAGCGCCTCGAGCGCGAGCTCGCGGAGCTTCGCCGCAAGCTGGCCACCGGCGGCGGCCGGGCGGCCGGCGGTGCCGAGGCGCGCGAGGTCGGCGGCGTCAAGTTCGCCGCGCGGGTGGTCGAGGACCTGCCGCCCAAGGATCTCAAGCCCATGGCCGACGAACTCAAGAAGCAGGTCGGCACGGGCGTCGTGGCGCTGGTCTCGGTCAGCGACGGCAAGGCCTCGCTCGTGGTCGGGGTGACCGGCGACCTCACGGACCGCTTCAACGCCGTGGAGCTGGTGCGGGTCGGCTCGGCGGCGCTCGGCGGCAAGGGCGGCGGCGGGCGCCCCGACATGGCCCAGGCCGGGGGACCCAACGCGGCGGCGGCGGCCGATGCGGTCGCGGCGATCGAGGCCGCCCTGTCCAAGCAGGCGGCGGAGTGACGCACGCGCACCACCGCACCCCGTCGGGCAAGCTGCGCGCCCGCGGGCTCGGCGTGCCCTTCGACGGCACGCCGGGCGAGCACAACGCGATCACCGACGTGGCCGGCGTCGAGGTCGGCACCGCCACGATCATCCGGGGCGAGGGCCCGCTCGTGGTCGGGCGCGGCCCGGTGCGCACCGGAGTGACCGCGATCCTGCCGCGCGGCCGGGCCGGCGTCGCCACGCCCGTGTTCGCCGGCGGCCACAGCCTCAACGGCAACGGCGAGATGACCGGCTTCCTGTGGGTCGAGGAGGCGGGCCGCGTGGACGGGCCGATCACGATCACCAACACGCATTCCTGCGGCCTGGCGCGCGATGCGACCCTGCGCTGGCTCGTCGAGCGCGCCGCCGTGGACCTGAGCGAGTCCTGGGCTCTGCCCGTGGCGGCCGAGACCTACGACGGGCGCCTGAACGACATCAACGGATTCCACGTGCGCGAGGCGCACGTTTTCGCCGCCCTCGACTCCGCGCGTGGCGGGGCGCTCGAGGAGGGCAGCGTCGGCGGCGGCACCGGCATGATCTGCTATGGCTTCAAGGGCGGCTCCGGGACGGCCTCGCGCCGCGTGGAGGCGGCGGGCCGGGCCTTCACCGTGGGCGCCTTCGTCCAGGCCAACTTCGGGGTGCGCGAGCAGCTCACCATCGCCGGCGCGCCGGTCGGGCGGCATTTGGCGGAGGCCGCCGCCCCGGGCCCCGACCAAGGCTCGGTCATCGGCATCGTGGCGAGCGACGCGCCGCTCATGCCCCATCAGCTCAAGCGCCTGGCCCGGCGCTGCGGCCTCGGCCTCGCGCGCTCGGGCGCGGTCGCCGCGCACACCTCGGGCGACATCTTCCTCGCCTTCTCCACGGCCAACGGCGCGGTCGTGGCCGCCGCGGGCGCGATCCAGACGGCCGAGGTCCTGCCCGACCCCGACCTGACGCCGTTGTTCGAGGCGGTGATCCAGGCGGTGGACGAGGCGGTGCTCAACGCGCTCGTGGCCAACGAGACCATGACCGGACGCGACGGAATCAGGGTCGAGGCGCTGCCGCACGAGGCGGTGCGGGAGATTCTCAAGCGCTACGACCGGCTGGCCGGCTGAGCCGCGCGGCCCGCCTACTCCTCGATGTCGGCGGCCACGCGCAGGCGCACGATCCGGTCCGGGTCGTCGACCATGCCGCTCTGGCGCCCGGGCGGGGCCTTCTTGATCCCCTCGACGTGCTCCATGCCCTCGATCACGCGGCCCCATACCGTGTACTTCCCGTCGAGGAAGGACGCCGGGGCGAAGGTGATGAAGAACTGGCTGTCGGCGCTGTCCGGGCTTTGGGCGCGGGCCATGCCGACCACGCCGCGCAGGAACGGCTCGCTGGAGAATTCGGCCTCGAGCTTCTGGCCGGAGCCGCCTCGCCCCGTGCCGGTCGGGTCGCCGGTCTGGGCCATGAAGCCCTCGATAACCCGGTGGAAGACGACGCCGTCGTAGAACCCGGCCCGGGCCAGCTCCTTGATCCGCGCCACGTGCCGGGGCGCGACCTCGGGCAGCATCTCGATCACCACCCGGCCCGACTCGAGCTCCATGACGAGCAGGTTCTCGGGGTTGGGCCCGGCGGCCGCGTCGGCTGAGGCGAGGGTCATGAAAAATCCTATAGATAGAACCGGATTCAGCAGGTTACGCATTCTTCCCCATCCAAGTTATCAAATCAAACCATGGCCGCGCCCAGGTTGGCCTCCAGCGCGGCCATGAACTCCTCCGTGGTCAGCCACGGCTGCTCCGGGCTGATGAGCAGCGCCAGGTCCTTGGTCATGTCGCCGCCCTCGACCGTGTCGATGCACACCTTCTCCAGCGTCTCGGCGAAGCGGATCACCTCCGGCGTGGCGTCGAAGGTGCCGCGGTAGTACAGCGCGCGGGTCCAGGCGAAGATGGAGGCGATCGGGTTGGTCGAGGTCGGCTTGCCGGCTTGGTGCAGGCGGTAGTGGCGGGTCACCGTGCCGTGCGCGGCCTCGGCCTCCACGGTCCTGCCGTCCGGGGTCATGAGCACCGAGGTCATGAGCCCGAGCGAGCCGAAGCCCTGGGCCACGGTGTCCGACTGCACGTCGCCGTCGTAGTTCTTGCACGCCCACAGGAAACCGCCCGACCACTTGAGCGCGGCGGCCACCATGTCGTCGATCAGGCGGTGCTCGTAGCCGATGCCCTTGGCCTCGAAGCGCT
>JBHHZJ010000170.1:0-4199 GCA_046758005.1 Kiloniellaceae bacterium | reverse complement strand
CGCAGCTGGTTGATGAAGAGGACCATCGTGCGCGAGCGCGAGATCGAGCTGGTCAGCTTGCGCAGCGCCTGGCTCATCAGGCGCGCCTGCAGGCCCGGTAGCTGCTCGCCCATCTCGCCCTCGAGCTCGGCGCGCGGCACGAGCGCCGCCACCGAGTCGATGACGAGCACGTCGATCGCCCCGGAGCGCACCAACGTGTCAGCGATCTCGAGCGCCTGCTCCCCGGCGTCGGGCTGGGAAATCAGAAGCTCGCCCACGTCGACGCCGACCTTGGCGGCGTAAATCGGGTCGAGCGCGTGCTCGGCGTCGATGAAGGCGCAGGTGCCGCCCAGCTTCTGCGCCTCGGCGATGACGTGCAGCGCCAGCGTGGTCTTGCCCGAACTCTCCGGGCCGTAGATCTCGACCACGCGGCCGCGCGGCAGGCCCCCGATGCCGAGCGCGATGTCGAGCCCGAGCGAGCCGCTCGGCACCACGTCGGCCTCGACCACGCGCTGCTCGCCCAGGCGCATGACCGATCCCTTGCCGAAGGCGCGTTCGATTTGGCTCAGGGCCGCCTCCAATGCCTTCTGCTTGTCCACGGTGTTCCTCTCGACCAAGCGCAGAACGTTTTGCGACATGACGTGCCCTTTCTTATCCCATAGGGGTGCGGTGACTGCAACGCAGACCAATGTACCGTGTTTGTTCTCTCCGGCCAAGCGGAATCTTGGACAAAAGGAGAACAAAGCCGCGCTGCGGGAAACCGCCCGCCGGGGGCCGCCGGCCGGCGGGCGTCGCGCAAGGCGCCGGGCGCGCTAAGTCCCCCTTAAGGGCCGGCCGGTAACCTCGGTCGGCACCAAACGTACGTTTCGGCCAATTCGGGAAGCCGCCGCCATGTTCGCAATGACCGCGACGCGGGTCCGGAGCACCTTCGCCGAGGTCCTGGGCCGCGTGGCCCACCGCAAGGAGAGGATCGCGGTCGAGCGCAGGGGCCGGCCGATCGCCGCCCTGGTGTCCATCGAGGACCTGGAGAGGCTCGAAGGGCGCCGGCCGGCCGCCGACGACAGCCAGGCCTGGCGCAGGGCGCAGCGCCTGGCCAAGATCGGCAACTGGCGCCGGTCGATCGAAGGCAACGAGCTCGTCTCCTGCTCCGAGGATTACGCCCGCATCCACGGCGTCGGCCCGGACGAGATCTACGACCTGATGAAACATCGGATGGAACGCGTGATCCATCCGGACGACCGCGACCGTGTCGCGTCGGAGTACAGGCGCGCGGATGAGCGGGGCGACGACTACGAGATCGAATACCGGATCGTGCGGCCCGACGGCGAGATCCGGCACGTCCTGGAGATCGGCGAGGCCGCGTTCGACGCCGCCGGCCGGGCGGTCGAGCACATCGGCACGGTGCAGGACATCACCGAGCGCAAGCGCGCGGAAGCGGCGCTGCGCGCGAGCGAGGCGCGGTTCCGCGACCTGATCGAGGGCTCCATCGAAGGGATTCTCATCCACCGGGATCATAGACCGCTGCTGGTCAACGAGACATGGGCGGCCATCCACGGCTATTCGACCGAGGAGGTCCTTGCGATGGATTCGGTCGTCCCCCTGATGAGCCCCGGCGATCGGGAAAGATTGGTCGGCTACAAGGACGCCCGCCTGCGCGGCGAGGCGGTGCCCGATCGGTACGAATACCGGGCGGTACGGAAGGACGGCACATCGATCTGGCTGGAAAATCTCGTGCGCGCGGTGGAATGGGATGGAGAGCCTGCCATTCAGACCGTCATCATCGACATCACCGAGCGCAAGCTGGCCGAGGAGGCGCTCAGGCAAGCGCGCGACGAACTCGAGCTGCGCGTCGAGGCGCGAACGAGGGACCTCGAGGAGGTGAACCAGACCCTCAGGCTGGAAATCATGGAACGCAAACGCGCCGAAGAGGCGTTGCGCGAGAGCGAGGAACGCTACCGCAGGCTCGTGGACCTGTCTCCCGACGGCGTATTCGTGAATTGCAATGGACGGTTCGCGTTCGCCAACCCGGCGGCGGTGAGGGCCTTCGGCGCCGAAACCGCCGAGGATCTGATCGGCCGAGAGGTCCTCGATTTCATGCACGCCGATTTCCGCGACACCGTCCGGCAGCGGGTGAAGATCGTGCTGGAGGGCGGCGTGGCTCCACCGATGATGGAACAGGTCTACGTTCGCCTGGACGGCCAGTCCTTCGACGTGGAGACGTCCGCGACGCCGATCACCTACCGGGGCGAACGTGCCGTCCTGTCCGTGTTTCGCGACATCGCCGAGCGCAAGCGCAGCGAAGAAGCGATCAAGGAACGCGAAGCCCAGCTCAAGCACGCCCAGGCCATGGCCAAGCTCGGCGGGTTCGTCTGGGACGACGTATCGAACCGTTGCCTCTACTGCTCCGAGGAGCTGGCCGGCCTGATCGGCACGACCGTGGAAGAGATCATGGCGACCCGGGCCACTCACGACAGCCTGCTGTCGCGCATCCATCCCGACGACCGCGCCCGCTACCAGGCGGTCATCGAGGCGGCGAATGCGAGGGTCACCCCCTACGACGTCGAGTACAGGGTCCATGACGACGCGGGCAGCCTGCGTTACTGGCGGGAAATGGGCGAGCCGATCACGGACGAGACCGGCAGGCTCGTGCGCACCTTCGGTACCATCCAGGACATCACCGACATCAAGCGTGCCGAGGCGGCGTTGCGCGAAAGCGAGGAGCGGCTTCGGGCCGTGATCGAAAATTCTCCGACGGCGATCCTGCTCAAGGATCTCGAAGGCCGTTTCCGCCTGGTCAACGGGCGGTTCAGGGAGTGGTTCGCGAACCGCGCGGAAGACATGGTCGGCCGGACCTCCTACGACATCCGCCCACGGGACCAGGCCGACGCGCTCGTTGCCCAGGACCGGGAAGTGCTGGATCGTCTGACGGTCGTCGAGCGCGAGCACGAGGTCACCTTTGCGGACGGACGGCGCCACACCGTCGTGACGACCAAATTCCCGGTCTTCGACTCCAGCCGATCGCCTATCGGCGTCGGCAGCATCAGCATGGACGTGACCGAGCAGAGAGCCGCCGAGGAGCGCCTTCGCCAAGCCCACAGAATGGAAGCCGTAGGCCAGTTGACGGGCGGCGTGGCGCACGACTTCAACAACCTTCTCGGCGTCGTCATCGGCAACGCAGAGCTGCTCGGGGACCGCCTCGGTCAGGACGACAGGCATGTCCAGGCGCTGCTTCGCGCGGCCGCGCGCGGGGCGGAGCTGACCCAGCGCCTGCTCGCCTTCTCTCGCCGGCAGCCGCTCCAGCCCCGGGCGCTGGACCTCGACGCGTTGGTCACCGGCATGTCGGACATGCTCTCGCGCACGCTGGGCGAGACGATCGAAGTCGAGGTCTCCCCGCGGCCGGGCCTGTGGCGGGCCATGGCGGACGCGGGCCAGATCGAGAACGCGCTGCTCAACCTCGCGATCAACGCGCGCGACGCCATGCCCGGCGGCGGCAAGCTGTCCATCGAGACCGCCAATGTCACGCTTGTTGCCAATGACTCCGCCGCGCGGGCGGACCTGCGTCCCGGCGAGTACGTCATGGCGAGCGTCCGCGATACCGGGTGCGGAATCGCGCCGGACGTGCTCGACCATGTTTTCGAGCCGTTCTTCACCACGAAGGAGGTCGGCCAGGGCAGCGGGCTGGGCCTGAGCATGGTCTACGGCTTCGCCCAGCAATCGGGCGGTCACGTCGCGATCGACAGCGCCCCCGACCGCGGAACCACGGTCAGGCTCTATCTGCCCCGTGCCGCGAAAGAGGTTGCGGCGAGGCCGCGCGAGGAGGCCGCCGGCGCGCAACCCACGGCGCAAGGCGAAACGGTGCTGGTCCTGGAGGACGACTCGGCCGTGCGCGAACTTGCCGTGGCGATCCTGGAGGATCTCGGCTACCGGGTCGTCACGGCGCCCGACGGCCGGGCCGCCGTCGCGGCCCTCGACCAAGCGGCCGAGATCGACCTGTTGCTCTCCGACGTCGTGCTGCCGGGCGGGACAAGCGGTCCCGACGTGGCCGAGCACGCCAAGCGCCGCCGCCCCGGCATCAAGGTGCTGTTCATGTCCGGCTACGCCGCCGACAGCCTCGTCCCCAACGGCCCCCTGGACAACGGTGTGGCCCTCATCAACAAGCCGTTCCGCAAGGCGGACCTCGCCCACAAGGTGCGCGAGGTCCTGGATACCGCCTAGAGCAG
>JBHHZJ010000169.1:0-4202 GCA_046758005.1 Kiloniellaceae bacterium | reverse complement strand
CGTGATTGATTGGAGCCGCGAAGTGGTTCCAATCAATCACGATCCGCTCTAGGCCTCACGCGAGCGCCTGTTGCAACACGCGGCTCAGGCGTTCGACGTCCTCCTCGTCGTGGTAGAGGCCGAAGCCGAGGCGCAGCCGGTCGCCGCGATAATCCGTGATGACGTTGCGGTCCAGCAAGCTCCGGTGGATCCTCTCGGCCTCGCGCGTGCGGAAGGTCAGGAAATGGCCGCGGCCCGGCTCGCTAACGGGGACGAGGAGCTGCCCGGGATGCAGCGATTCGAGGCCGAGGTCTCCCAGGCGTTCCACCAGGAGCCGTTGCAGGGCGTGGACGTGCGCGTGGACGTCGGCCACGCCGACGCCGATCGTCTCCAGCCACTCCAGGACCGCGCGCAGCCGGTACAGCCCCGCCGGATCGAAGGTCGCGCCGAGGAAGCGCGCGCCGTCCGCGCCGTAGGACACGGCGTCGGCCTCGCCCCCCTCGAGGGCGCCGAAATCCGCGAACCAGCCGGTGTCGCGCGGCCGCGGCCCATAACCCGGCGGCGCGTGCAGGAAGGCGACTCCCTCGCCCGCCATGGCGTACTTGTAGCCGCCGGCGAGGTAGAAGGCGCGCTCCTGCAGCGGCGCAAGATCCGTCGGCAAGGCGAGGAAACCGTGATAGCCGTCGATGACGACGAAGGTGTCCGGGTCCGGGACCGCCGCGACGAGCGCCGCCAGATCCGGCACGGCGTAGCCCGAGTCGTAGAAGACGTGGCTGAAGTAGACCATGTCGTGGCCGCCGCGCGCGGCCGCCTCGGCGAAGCGTTCGCCGAAGCTTGCGAACGGCTCGGCCGGGACGCGCGCGACGCGGGCGAGCCCATCCTCTTCGAGCCGCCGGACCTGACGCGCGAAGCTGTGGAACTCGCCGTCCGTGGTCAGCACGCGCGCCGGCCGGCCGGGCGGCAGGCAGGACAGCAGGCGCAGCACGAAGCCGTGGGTGTTCGGTCCGAACGCGATGCCCTCGGGCCGCGCGAGGTTGAGCACGCGCGCGAGTCCCTGCTGGACCGCCGGCGCGACCTCGCCGAAGATCCGCGCCCACTTGCGGTCGGCCAGGCGCGCCGCGTCGCGCCAGCATTGCTCCTGCGCCGCGAAGGTCACGTCCGGCCACAGGTGGTGGCTGTGCGCCGCGAAATGCAGCCGCCCGGGGTCGGCGTCGAGGAAGCGCCGGAAGTGGGCCTTGAGGCTCAAGCGCCCCGCTCTGCGTAGGTGTAGCCCATGACGCGCCGCACCTTGGCGGGCAACGCGGGCAGGCGGGAGCGCGGAATATAGAAGGTCGACAGCGCGAAGAGGTCCGCGAAGATGCGATGCCGCTCGGCGGTCTGGCGCAAGTAGTCGTAGCCCGACGAGCCCCCCGTGCCGACCTTGCGCCCGATCATGCGCTCGACCATGAGGGCGTGGCGATAGCGCCAGTTGGTCAGGTTCTCGTCGATGTCCATGAGGCCGCTGAGCAGCCGGAACGGGAGCTGCAACACCGGCTCGTTCCGGTACAGGTTGATGAACAGCGCCGCCTGTAGCGCGCGCCACGACAGGCGCCACGCGCCCTGCGCGACCAGGTCGCGGTGCTTGGCCTCGTCGAGGATCGACTCGAAGCGGGCGCGCGAGGCCTCGATCGCGCGTAGCTCGGCCTCCCGTTGGGACTCGCTCAGCGCAGGGTTGTCGCGCACCAGCGCGGCCTCGCCGTCCAGCATGTCGCGCACCACCTGGCGGTAGACCTCGCGGAAGTCGTAGCCGGACGCCGCGACGAAGGGCGTGCGCTCCAGCCAGCGCTCGATCTGGTCGCGCAGCGACGGCCGGGCCTCGGCCGCGCGCAGGCGTTTGCGCTCCGCCGGGCTCAGGCGGGCGTCGAAGGGCCGCTGGTCGAAGTTGACGCGCTGCTCGGGGCGCAGCCCCAGGCGCGTCTCGAGCAGGCGGAACTGCACGCTCTGGAACCCGGAGGCGGGCACCAGCAGGTCGCGGAAGTCCAGGAAATCCAAGGGCGTCATGGTCTCCAGCACGTCGAGCTGCTGGATCAGAAGCTTCTGAATTTCCACGATGCGCCCGACCGCGCGCCCCGCCTCGCCGAGGCCGCGGTCGTCGGTGCGCGGGCCGGAGAAGATTTCCTGGATCCGGTCGAGCTCGAAAAGGATCAGCTTGAACCAGAGCTCGTAGGCCTGATGGACGATGATGAACAGCATCTCGTCGTGGGCCGGCCGGCCCTGGCGTTCGCTCTGCCGCGCCTGGCAGGACAGCAGGCGGTCGAGCTGCAGGTGCTCGGCATAGGTCAGCGGCTTCGCGCGCCTCGGCACTTCGCGTCCCACCCTCCGCTGCGGCCACCCGGCGGGCCGAATCGGGACAATGGTAGCACATCGCGACGCGGCCTTCTGTTATGGTGCGCCGGTCCTTCGCGATGACGGCGGGATATTTGGAACGACGGTCACGCGACGCGCACTCATGCCGGCTGAACCGTCCATCGCCCCCGCCGCCAGACGCGCCGACGCCCGGGTCCTTGCCGCCGTCGGCACGGGGCATTTCTTCTCGCACTTCTACGCCATCGTTCTGCCGCCTCTGTTTCCCCTCATGAAGGAGGATCTCGCGGTCGGCTACGCCGCGCTCGGCCTCCTGCTCAGCGCGGCCAACCTGGCCAGCACCGCCTTGCAGGTGCCGGTCGGCTTCCTCGTCGACCGTTTCGGGGCGCGGCTTCTGCTCGTGCTCGGCCTCGGTCTGATGAGCGGAGCCATCGCGGCCGCCGGCCTGGTCGCGAGCTACGCCGGACTGCTCGCGCTGATGGTGGTCCTCGGCGTCGGCAACAGCGTGTTCCACCCGGCCGACTACGCGATCCTGGCGGCGCGAATCAGCCCGGGGCGCCTCGGCCGCGCCTTCGGCGTGCACACCTTCGCCGGCCACGTGGGCTCGGCCGTAGCCCCGGCCACGGTCGTGTTCCTGACGGGGCTGTGGAGCTGGCGCGCGGCACTGGTGCTGGTCGGCCTGTGCGGTCTGGGGGCCATGCTTCCGGTGCTGGCGCGCGGCCGGGCGCTCGGCCTCGACGTGCACCGGGCGGCGCGCACGGCGCGTCGGGACGAGCCCGGAGCCGACTCCCCTCCCGCCCCGGCGCGCGGCGGCCCGAGGCTGCTCCTGTCCAGACCCATGCTTCTGCTCTTCCTCTACATGGTCTTGTCCTCGACCGCTGCGGGCGGCTTGCACGGCTTCACCGTCACCGCTCTGGTCGAGGTGCACGGCGCGGACCTTGCCGTGGCCAACGCCGCGCTGACGGCCCTCCTGCTCGCCAGCGCCGCCGGAATCCTGACGGGCGGACGGCTCGCCGACCGGACCGCGCGGCACGATCTGGTCATCGCCGGCGGCCTCGCCGGCGCCGCGGGCGTGCTCGCGACAATCGGGCTCGTGCCCCTGCCGAGCCTGGCGGTCGTCGGCGCCATGGCGCTCGTCGGTCTGGCGCGCGGGTCGATCCAACCTTCGCGGGACATGATGGTCCGCGCCGCCGCCCCCGCCGGGTCGGTCGGCATCGTGTTCGGGTTCGTCACGGCCGGGATGAACGTCGGCGGCGCGCTGGCGCCGGTCGTCTTCGGCTGGCTGGTCGACCGCGGCGCGGGCGGCTGGGCGTTCATCCTGGCCGCGCTCGCGATGCTGTTCGCCCTGGCCGCGGCCTTGCTCGTCAACCGGCGGCGGCGCTAGGCTTTGCGGCCGGGCCTTCGATGCCGCCCCTGGCGGTGGCCGGCCGCGAGGTGTTGACCTAAGATCGGCGCATGATAGGGAACTGGCGGCAGGGAATCGGGATTCTCGGCCTCGCCGCGCTGGGGTGGGCGACCGCGGCGGCGCCTGGGCGCGCGGAGCTGAGCGTGCAGCAGGTGGCGGAGATGGAGCGCCTGCTGGCGCGGCTCAATTTCGATCCGGGGCAGATCGACGGCGTGGTCGACGAGCGCACGCGCACCGCGATTCGCCTGTACCAGGAGTTCGCCGCCCTGCCCACGGACGGCCAGCCGTCCAAAGCGTTGCTGGCCGAGTTGCGCTCGGTCGTCCAGGCCTTCGCCGACCTCAAAGCGACGCGGGGCGCCGAGGCCGCGCCGGGCGTGGAAAGGGAGGTTCCGCCGCAGGCCGCTGCCCCGACCCCCGAGGCCGCGCCGGCCCCGGAAGAGGAGGTTCCGCCGCAGGCCGCTGCCCCGACCCCCGA
>JBHHZJ010000168.1:0-4394 GCA_046758005.1 Kiloniellaceae bacterium | reverse complement strand
ACTGTAATGTATAGAGCGGATTCACGTGATTGATTGGAGCCGCGAAGTGGTTCCAATCAATCACGATCCGCTCTAGGCTCGCCGCGGCACCGGACACGGGGGAACAAGGCATGAGCGGCACGGTGGCCCTGGTGGTGGCCGCGGGACGCGGCAATCGGTTCGGCGCGGAGGTGCCCAAACAGTACGCCGCGCTCGGCGGCCAACCCCTGCTGCGCCACAGCCTCGAGGCCTTCGCGCGCCACGCGCGGGTCGACGCCGTGACCGCGGTCATCCACGCGCAGGATCGGGACCTTTACGCGCGCGCCGCCGCGGGCCTGGACCTGCCCGAGCCCGCCATCGGCGGCGCGACCCGGCAGGACTCGGCGCGCAACGGCCTGGAGCGGATCGCGGTTCTGGCCCCGGACATCGTGCTTATTCACGACGGCGCCCGACCGTTCGTCAGCACGGCGGTGATCGACCGAGTTCTCGACGCCTTGCGGACGGCCGCCGGCGCGGTCGCGGCGCGGCCCGTCACCGATACGCTGAAACGCGAGGCGGGCGGCCGCATTGCCGGCACCGTCGCGCGCGCCGGGCTGTGGCGGGCGCAGACGCCCCAGGGCTTCCGCTTCGCCGAGATTCTGGCCGCGCACCGCGCCGCCGCCGGGGCCGAACTGACCGACGACGCCGCGGTGGCGGAGCGGGCCGGGCTGACGGTGGTTCTGATCGAAGGCGCCGCCGAGAACCTCAAGGTCACCACCCGGGACGACCTCGCGCGCGCCGAGCGTTGGCTCGCCGGCTCCCTCGGCGAGGTCCGGGTCGGCCACGGCTTCGACGCGCACCGCTTCGGACCCGGCGACCGCCTCATGCTGTGCGGCGTGGCCGTCCCGCACGAGGCGGGCCTGCGCGGCCACTCGGACGCAGACGTAGGCCTGCACGCATTGACCGACGCCATCCTGGGGGCCATCGGCGGCGGCGACATCGGCAGCCACTTTCCGCCCTCCGACACGCGCTGGCGCGGCGCCGAGTCCGCGCTCTTCGTGCGCCACGCGCGCGACATGGTGGCCGCGCGCGGCGGGCGGATCGCCCACGTCGACGTGACGCTCGTCTGTGAGCGGCCGAAGGTCGGCCCGCACCGCGCGGCGATGGCCACGCGGATCGCGGAGCTGCTCGGCATCGACGCCGCACGCGTCAGCGTCAAGGCGACCACGACCGACGGCCTGGGCTTCACCGGGCGGCGCGAAGGCGTCGCCGCCCAGGCCACGGCGACCGTGCGCCTGCCCGGAGCGCCGTGGTGACGGCACCGCCGCTTTCGTTTTGGCATCCCGCAAGCCTGCTCGCCACTTGGTTCGGCAGCGGCCTGCTGCCCAAGATGCCGGGCACCTGGGGATCGCTTTCGGCGCTCCCCTTCGCCGCCGGGCTTGTCTGGCTCGGCGGTCCGTGGACCCTGCTGGCCGCCGCGGCGGCGATGTTCGTGGTGGGCTTGTGGGCGAGCGCGCGCTACGCCGCGCACCTGGGCCTGCCCGACCCGGGCGCCGTGGTCGTCGACGAGGTCGTGGGCCAGTGGCTGGCCATCGTGCCGGTGGCGCTGGATCCGCCGTCCTACGCCACCGCGTTCCTGTTCTTCCGCTTCTTCGACATCGTCAAGGTCTGGCCGGCGAACGTTTTGCAGCGACGCCTGACGGGCGGCTGGGGCATCATGGCCGACGACGTGGTGGCGGGCGCCTACGCCGGGGCCGCGACGTTTGCCGTGCTGCACCTGATGAGGCCATGACCGTGTTTCCCGAGGACCTGGCGGGCGCGGCCGAGCGCCTGCTCGAGGACTACCGGCGGGCGGGGATGACCATCGCGACCGCCGAGTCGTGCACCGGCGGCCTGGTCGCCGCCTGCCTGACCGAAATTCCGGGGTCGTCCGACGTGGTCGAGCGCGGCTTCGTCACCTACTCCGACGCAGCGAAGACGGAACTGCTCGGCGTTCCGGCCCCCCTGATCCGCACGCGCGGGGCGGTGAGCGCCGAGGTCGCCGAAGCCATGGCGGCGGGCGCGCTCGAGCAGTCCTCGGCCGACGCCGCGGTCGCGGTCACCGGAATCGCCGGCCCCGGCGGCGCGACGCCCGGCAAACCGGTCGGCCTGGTCTTCCTCGGCGCGGCGCGGCGCGGCGGCGCCCCGTCGCACGAACGCCACGTGTTCCCCGGCGGCCGGAGCGACGTGCGCCTGGCGTCGGTGCGGGCCGCGCTCGTCCTGCTCCAACGCCTGCCCTGAGGGCGCGGCGCGATGAGCCTGACCCCGCCCGGCGGCCTGGGCCGGCCTCTGCCGGTCCGCGCGAGCGACCTGTTGCTGCTGCTGATCGCCAGCCTCGGCGCCGTGCGCCTGGCCGCGGCCGTGGTGGCCGGCGCGGTGCGGCCAGGGGCCGCCGCGGACGGCGACGGGGACCGGGTCCTGATCATGACCCTGGGTCTGCTGCTGTTTCAGACGGCGGTCATGCTGGGCGCGATCCACGCGCTCGTGATCCGCAAGTACGCCCTGAGCTGGGCCGACCTCGGGCTGCGGCCGGCCGCGCGCCGCTGGTACGGCCGCGCGGTCGTCATTGCGATCCTGCTCCTGCCCGCGGTCGCGCTGGTGAACGCCTTGATCCTGAAGTTCGCGGACCAGCCCTTCGAGAACCCGCAGATCTACGCCATCGCGCCGGCCGGGTTCAGCTGGTTCGCGGTCCTCGCCATGACGGTCATGGCCGGTATCGTGGCGCCCTTCGCCGAGGAGGTGGCGTTTCGCGGCCTGCTGTTTCCCTGGCTGCGCGAGCGCCTCGGCGTCCCCGGGGCGGCCGTTGCGAGCGGCGTGTGCTTCGCCGCGCTGCACGGTGTGATCCTGCTCATCCCGGCGCTCACCGTGATCGGTATCGCGCTGGCGCTCGTCTACCAGCGCAGCGGCTCGCTCTGGCCGGCCGTGGTGACCCACGGGGTCTTCAACATCGTCATGATCACGGCGCTCTACGCCGCGCTCGCCGGCGAAATCGAGCTACCCTAGGCGCCGTTGCGCGCTCTGCGGCGGTCCGTAAAGGGCGCGGGCGCGGGCCTCGAAGGCGCCGACCATGCGCCGCACGGCCTCGTCGAACAGGGTCGTGATCACCTTCTGCAAGAGGCGCGAGTGGAACGCGAAATCGACGTAGAAGTCGATCGCGCACCCTTCCGGGTGGTCCTCGAACACCCAGTGGTTGTTGAGGTACTTGAACGGCCCTTCGGCGTAGGCCACGTCGATGCGCCTGCCCGCCTCGTCGAGCCGCACGCGGCTGGTGAAACGCTCGCGGAACATCTTGAACCCGATCACGAGGTCGGCGACGATCAGGTTGCCTTCGCGCTTGCGGACCCGCGCCGCCAGGCACCAGGGCAGGAACTCCGGATAGCGCTCGACGTCGGCGACCAGGTCGAAAAGCTGCTTGGGCGAATACGGCAGGACGCGCTGTTCCGCGTGCGTCGGCATGCCGCGCCGGCCCGGCGGCGCTAGCGCGCGGCGGCGGCCAGCTTCGCCTCGCGTGCCGCGCGCAGCCGGGCGAAATCTTCGCCGGCGTGGTAGGACGAGCGGGTGAGCGGCGAGGCGGACACCATCAGGAAGCCCTTGGCGTAGGCCAGCGTCTCGTAATGCTTGAACTCCCCCGGCGTGACGAAGCGGTCGACCGGGTGGTGCTTGGGCGTGGGCTGCAGGTACTGGCCGACGGTGAGAAAGTCGACGCCGGCCTCGCGCAGGTCGTCCATGACCTGGAGGACCTCGTCCTCGGTCTCGCCCAGCCCGACCATGAGGCCCGACTTGGTAAACATGGCGGGGTCGAGCTCCTTGACCCGGTCGAGCAGGCGCAGCGAGGCGTAGTAGCGCGCCCCGGGGCGCACCGGGCCGTAGAGGCGCGGGACGGTCTCAAGATTGTGGTTGAACACGTCCGGCCGGGCCGCGACCACGACCTCCGCGGCGCCCTGCTTGCGCAGGAAGTCCGGCGTGAGCACCTCGACGGTGGTGCCCGGGCAGGCCTCGCGGAGCGCCCGGATCACGGCGGCGAAGTGGCCGGCCCCGCCGTCCGGGAGGTCGTCGCGGTCGACCGAGGTGACGACCACGTGCTCAAGACCGAGGCGCGCCACGGCGGCGGCCACGTTGGTCGGCTCGAAGGGGTCGAGCGCGCCGGGCTTTCCCGTGGCCACGTTGCAGAAGGCGCACGCGCGGGTGCAGACCCCGCCCATGATCATCATGGTGGCGTGCTTCTTGGCCCAGCACTCGCCGATGTTGGGGCAGGCCGCCTCCTCGCACACCGTGTGCAGGTTGTTCGCGCGGATGATGCCGCGCGTCTCGTGATACGCGCGCGAGGTCGGCGCCTTGACCCGGATCCAGGCCGGCTTGCGCTTGACCGGGTTGTCCGGCTTGTGCGCCTTCTCCGG
>JBHHZJ010000167.1:0-4403 GCA_046758005.1 Kiloniellaceae bacterium | reverse complement strand
CCGCCACCGCGGTCAAGGCCCGAGAAGCAGCCCGCCCTCACTCGCCCAGGATCGCGGTGAGCGGGATCGAATAGTACACGTTGAGGATTTCGGTGCCCGGGTTGCGGTCGCCGAGGCTGGCGTTGGAGATGTGGCCGAAGGCCAGCCCCAGGCGCGAGCGGTCGTCGAAGCGGTAGGCGGCCTCGATCTGCGAGCGGAACTCGACCGTGCTGCCCAGATCCTTGCCGTCGCCCTGGGCGTAGCCGCCGACGCCGAAGCTGGGGGTCACGACGACGCGCCGGCCGAGATAGACGTCGATCAGGACGCCGCCCGCGCCGTAGACCGCGCCGTCGCTCGTCGCCTCGATTCCGACCCAGGGCTTGAAGATCCACAGCCTCCGGTCGTGCCGGTATTCGAGGCGGAAATCGACCGCCCCGTCCTCGCCCTGGGCGACGTCGAAGTAGCCGAGGCCGAGCGCCACGAAGGCGGGATCGTCGCCGCCCGCGCGCGCCGGCGCCCGCCACGCGCCCGCCGCCGCCAGGGCGAGGCCGAGCGCGATCGCGAAGCGGCGTAATCCCACGCAATTCCCCCCGAAGCCGGCCCTTGCTCAGGTATCGCCGGGCATCATACGCAAAAGGCCGCCGGGCGCAAACTCGGGCCGCGCGCGACGGCTACTTGCAGCCCTTGAAGCGCTGGGTCGCGGCGACTAGCGCACGGCGGATGCCGGGCTCCATCGCCGAGTGCCCGGCGTCGGGCACGACGACGAAATCGGCCTCCGGCCAGGCCCGGCGCAGCTCGTCGGCGGTGGCGATGGGGCACACCACGTCGTAGCGCCCCTGGACGATGACGCCGGGGATGCGCCGGATGCGGTCGACGTCGCGGAGCAGCTCGCCGTCCTCGAGGAAGATGCCGTTGACGAAGTAGTGCGCCTCGATGCGCGCCAGCCCGAGCGCCATGGTGTCCTCGCCGAAGGCGGCCACCGTCTCCGGGCTCGGCAGCAGGGTCGAGCAGGCGCCCTCGTAGGTGCTCCAGGCGCGCGCGGCGGGCATGTGGACCGCCGGGTCGGGGTCGATCAGGCGCCGGTGATAGGCCGCCAGCAGATCGCCGCGCTCGGCCTCCGGGACGCCCTCGGCGAATCGGCGCCAGATCTCGGGATAGATCCAGCGCATGCCGTAGAGGAACCAGTCGATCTCCGGCTTGCGGCACAGGAAGATGCCGCGCAGGACGAGGCCCGTGACCCGCTCCGGGTGCGCCTCGGCGTAGGCGAGCGCCAGCGTCGAGCCCCACGAGCCGCCGAAGATCAACCAGCGCTCGATGCCGAGGTGCGCGCGCAGGGCCTCGATGTCGGCCACGAGATGCCGCGTCGTGTTGCGGGACAGCTCGCCGAGCGGCGTCGAGCGCCCGGCGCCGCGCTGGTCGAAGACGACGATGCGGTAGTGCCCGGGATCGAAGAACCGCCGGTGGTCGGGCGATGCGCCCGCCCCGGGCCCGCCGTGCAGGAACACGACCGGCTGGCCGCGCGGGTTGCCGGATTGCTCCCAATAGAGGACGTGCGGCTTCTCGCGCGCCAGCCGCCCCGTCTCGTAGGGCTCGATGGGCGGGAACAGTTCGTTGCTCGCCATGGCGCGGGTTCGCATTCCTGGTTCAACGCGGCGGCGGCGCGTCCTATATCGCATCGCGGACCGCCGTTGCCAATGCCCCGCCGCCGCGGCGAAGGGTTATGATGCCCGCCATGCACGCACGTTGGCTCGCCCTCGTCCTGTTGCCGCCGCTGTGCGCCGCCGCGCCCGGGGCCGCCCAGGCGCCGCCCGGGCTGGTCGCGGGCGAAACCGTCCGTGTCGCCGAAATCGTGGACGGCGATACCCTGGTGCTGGCCGACGGCCGCGAGGTGCGTCTGGTCGGCATCCAGGCGCCGAAGCTGCCGCTCGGCCGGCCGGGCTTCAAGGCCTGGCCGCTGGGCGCGGAAGCCAAGGCCGCACTCGGCGAACTCGCGCTCGGCCGCGAGGTGAGCCTGGCCTACGGCGGCCGGCGCACGGATCGCCACGGGCGCGTGCTCGCCCACCTGTTCGACGGCGCGGGCCGCTGGGTCCAGGGCGAGCTGCTCGCGCGCGGCCTGGCGCGGGTCTATAGCTTTGCCGACAACCGGGCGCTGATCCCCGAGATGCTCGCGCGCGAGGCGGGCGCGCGCCGGGCCGGGCGCGGCATCTGGGCCGATCCCTTCTACGCCGTGCGCACGCCGGAGCAGGCCGCGCAGCGCGTCGGCGGGTTCGAGCTGGTCCAGGGGCGGGTGCGCGCGGTCGCCGAGGTGCGCGGCCGGGTCTATCTCAACTTCGGGCCCGACTGGCGCAGCGACTTCACGGTGACGCTGGCGCCGGCGGCGCGGCGCGTGTTCGCGGCGGCGGGCGTCGACCCGGCGTCCTACGCGGGGCGTGTCGTGCGCGTGCGCGGCTGGCTAAAATCGTTCAACGGACCGATGATCGAGGCCACCCATCCGGAACAGATCGAGGTGATCGAGGAATGATCCCGCACCGCGCGCTCGCTTTCCTGGCGCTCATCGTGCTCGCGGCGGCCGCGCCGCTCACCGGCTGTGCGACCGCGCCGGCGACCGGTCGGACCTTCTTCACCGGCGGCATGACCGCCGCCGACGAAGCCCGCCTCGGGCGCGAGGAACACGACAAGATCGTGCCGGAGTTCGGCGGCGTCTACGAGGACCCCGAGCTCGGCGCCTACGTCGCCAGCGTCGGCGCCCTGCTGGCCAAGACGTCCGAGACGCCGGACCTGCGGTTCACCTTCACGGTGCTGGACACGCCGATCGTCAACGCCTTCGCGCTGCCCGGCGGCTACGTCTACATCACGCGGGGGCTGCTCGCGCTGGCCGGGGACGAGGCGGAGCTGGCCGGGGTGCTGGCGCACGAGATCGGCCACGTCACCGCCCGGCACAGCGCGGAGCGCTACGGGCAGGCCATGGCCGCGAGCATCGCCCAGCTCGGCCTCGGCATCCTGCTCGGCGGCGGCGCGGTCACCGAGGCCTTCGGGACGGTCAGCGCGCTTGCCCTGCGCAGCTTCTCGCGCGAGCAGGAGCACGAGGCCGACCTGCTCGGCATCCGCTACCTGGCGCGCGCCGGCTACGACCCCAACGCCATGGCGACGTTCCTGGAGAAGCTCCTGGCGGACAGCCGGCTCGCGGCCGAACTGCGCGGCCGGCCCGGGCGCGCCGACGAGTTCAACATCATGCAGACCCACCCGCGCACCGCCGACCGCATCGCCCTGGCGATGCGCGAGGCCGGGGTCAAGACCGTGGCCCGGCCGATGCGGGCGCGCGAGGTCTACCTGCGCAAGATCGACGGCCTGCTCTACGGCGACGATCCGGACCAGGGGTTCATCCGCGGGCGCCGGTTCCTGCACCCGGCGCTGCGCTTCGCCTTCGAGGTGCCGCAGGGGTTCCGCCTGTTCAACAACAGCCGCGCGGTCGTCGCCCGCGGGCCCGAAGGCGCGGCCATCGTGTTCGACCGCGCGCGCAAGCCGAGCGCCGCGCCCATGCCCGCCTACCTGAGGCAGGTGTGGGCCAAGGGCGTCGCTCTCGCCGAGGTCGAGGCGTTCACCGTCAACGGCATGCCGGCCGCGACCGGGCGGACCCGGCTCGACACCCGGCGCGGCGCGCGCGACGTGCGTCTGGTGGCGGTGCGCTACGACGCCGAGACCATCTACCGCATGATGTTCATCACGCCGCCCGAGCTGACCGGGCCCCTGTCGCGGGCCTTGCGCGAGACCACGTACAGCTTCCGCAAGCTGAGCGCGGCCGAGGCGGCGGCCCTGAAGCCGCTGCGCCTGCGCATTCACACCGTGCGCCCGGGCGAGACGGCGGCCAAGATCGCCGCGCGCATGCCCTTCGCGGACTACCGACTGCCGCGCTTCCTGGTGCTCAACGGCCTGAGCCAGGGCGCGGCGCTGCGCCCCGGGCAGAAAGTGAAAATCGTCGGGGAGTAGGCGAACCCGCGGCGGCACGGTCTTCGCGATGGAGCGGCATCACGTGGTTGCCGGAATTCCCTGTTCAGCAGGGGAAAACAGGAAATTCGCGCACGCCCGCGCGCGGCCCGCTTGCCTCGCCCCGGCGCGGCAAAGGCGGTGGCCGGCGCGGCCGGGGCGGGCGAGGGGCCCCGGCGCGACGGACCGCTTCCGATGCGCACGCCCATCGACGCAACCCTGGGCGGGCACGCGCGCCGGCGCGAGCCCGCCGCCTGTGGACGTATCCGTCTGTGAACGCCTGCGGTCATTCCGGGCGCGGCGGTCAGATGTAAGCGTCCGGTGACTCGCGCGGCGTGTGTGGCTTGACAGGAGAGCGGGTCAGCGAGACTTGGACGAAGCGCGCTTGGCTCCGGCACGATGTCGGCGCGCCGCGATCCGGGCGAGGCGTTCACGGATGG
>JBHHZJ010000166.1:0-4484 GCA_046758005.1 Kiloniellaceae bacterium | reverse complement strand
AAGGGGACTCCCAGGCCGGCGCTTTCCTGCGTCCGCTCATTGGCCGACAAGAGAAAACGAGAGTGGACGAAAGGGGTGCCGAATGGACCCCGACGGACCGGGATCTCACGCCGCGCGCTTGAGCGACAGCTCGCTCCAGATCTCGTTGAGCGCGGCGACCAGGCGCTCGATGTCGGCGTCGCCGTGCACCGGCGAGGGGGTCAGGCGCAGCCGCTCGGTCCCGCGCGGCACCGTCGGGTAGTTGATCGGCTGCACGTAGATCGAATAGCGCTCCAAGAGGATATCCGTCACGCGGCGGCACAGCACCGGGTCGCCGACCACGACCGGGACGATGTGGCTCTGCGCCGGCATGACCGGCAGGCCCGCCTCGATCAGCCGCCGCCGGGTCGTCGCGGCCCGTTCCTGGTGGCGCTCGCGCGCCGCGTGGTTCCGCTTGAGGTGGCGCACGCTGGCCAGCGCGCCGGCCGCGACCGCGGGCGGCAGCGCCGTGGTGAAGATGAACCCGGAGGCGAAGCTGCGCACGAAGTCGCAAAGCGCGGCGGAGGCGGCGATGTAGCCGCCGAGCACGCCGAAGGCCTTGCCCAGCGTGCCCTCGATCACGCTCAGCCGGTGCGCCACGCCGTCGCGCTCCGACACCCCGCCGCCGCGCGGGCCGTAGAGGCCGACGGCGTGGACCTCGTCGAGGTAGGTCATGGCGCCGTGCCGCTCGGCCACCTCGCACAGCTCGGCGATGGGCGCGATGTCGCCGTCCATGGAATAGACCGATTCGAAGGCCACGATCTTCGGCCGCGCGGGGTCCAGGCCGGCGAGGCGGCGCTCCAGGTCCTCGGGGTCGCTGTGCTTGAAGATCCGTTTCTCGGCGCGGCTGTGCCGGATGCCTTCGATCATCGAGGCGTGGTTCTTCTCGTCCGACAGCACGACGCAGTCGGGCAATCTGGCGGCGAGCGTCGCCAGGGACGCCATGTTCGACACGTAGCCGGAGGTGAACAGGAGCGCGGCCTCCGTGCCGTGCAGGTCGGCGAGTTCGCGCTCCAGGAGCACGTGATAGTGGTTGGTGCCGGAGATGTTGCGCGTCCCGCCCGCGCCGGCGCCGCAGCCGTCGAGCGCCTCGTGCATGGCGGCCAGCACCTCGGGATGCTGACCCATGCCGAGGTAGTCGTTGCTGCACCAGACCGTGACCTCCTCGGTCCCTTGCGGGCCGTGGCGCACGGCGCGCGGGAACGCCCCGGCGCGGCGCTCCAGGTCGGCGAAGATCCGGTAGCGCCCCTCGGTCTTCAGGCCCGCGATCGCGTCGGCGAAGAAACGTTCATAATCCATGGTCGGCACACCTGACACGTTCGTTACGGCCTCGAGGTCGATCAGCGCCGTGAAAGACCATACAATGATTAACTATCGCCCAATTTCGGCGCCAGGCCAACGCGTTCGATCGGCCCGTCACGCCACCGAGGCCAGGCCTTCCTCGACGACCCAGTCCGCGGTCTCGTCGAGCGCCCGGCCGAACCGCTCCATCATCGCCTCGATCTGTTCCTCGGTGATGACGAGCGGCGGCGAGAAGGCGATCGTGTCTTGAAGGTTGCGCACGATCAGGCCGTGCGCCTGGGCCCGACCCGCCAGATAGCCGCCGACGGTTCCCGGCGGGTCGAAGGGCGCCTTGGTCTCGCGATCGGCCACCAGTTCCGCGGCCGCGATCAGGCCGACGCCGCGCACCTCGCCGACCATCGGGTGGTCGGCGAAGCGCCGCAGTCCGTCCTGCAGGGCCGGCGCGACCCGGCGCACGTGTCCGACGATGTCGCGCTCCTCGTAGATCTTGACGGCCTCCAGCGCGACCGCCGCCGGCACGGGGTGGCCGGTGTAGGTGAAGCCGTGGCCGAAGGTCCCGATCTTGGCCGTGTTGTCGGCCACCACCCGGTAGATCGGGTCCGAGATCAGCACCGCCGAGATGGGCAGATAGGCGGAGCTGAGCGCCTTGGCGAGCGCGATGATGTCCGGTTTGATGCCGTAGGTCTGGCAGCCGAACATGTTGCCGGTGCGGCCGAAGCCGCAGATCACCTCGTCGGCGATCAGCAGCACGTCGTATTTCTTCAGGACCGGCTGGATCTTGTCCCAATAGGTCCGCGGCGGCACGATGACGCCGCCGGCGCCCATCACCGGCTCGCCGATGAAGGCGGCGACCGTGTCCGGCCCCTCGTCGAGGATCATCCGCTCGAGCTCCGCGGCCAGCCGCGTCGCGAAGTCCTGCTCGCCCTCGCCCGGTTCGGCGAAGCGGTAGTGGTGGGGGCAGCCGGCGTGCAGGATGTTCTTGATCGGCAGGTCGAAGTCCCGGTGGTTGTACGGCAGGCCGGTCAGGCTCGCCGAGGCCACGGTGACCCCGTGGTAGCCCTTGATCCGGCTGATGATCTTCTTCTTCTCGGGCCGGCCGAGCGCGTTGTTGTAGTACCAGACCAGCTTGACCACGGTGTCGTTCGCCTCGGAGCCCGAGTTGGCGAAGAACGCCTTCGACATCTCGACCGGCGCGATCTCGAGCAGCTTCTCCGCCAGCTCGATGGCGGGCAGCGGCGCCTTGTGCGCGAAGCCGTGATAGTAGGGCAGCTTGCGCATCTGTTCGGCCGCGGCCTGGACCAGCCGCTCCTCGCCGAAGCCGAGCGCCGTGCACCACAGCCCGGCCAGGCCCTCGATGTATTCGCGGCCCTGGTTGTCGTAGACGTAGACCCCCTTGCCCTCGGTGATGATCAGGGGACCGATCTCCTCGTGCTTGCGGGCGTCGGTGTAGGGATGCAGGTGGCTCGCAATGTCGCGCGCCTCCGGCGAATTCGGCCGTACGCTCATGGGGAGCTCCAATACGCGGATGGCGATGGTTTCCTGCCGGCCAGCGTACTATCGTCGCGCCGGGTGGCCAAGAGCGATCGGAGGCCCGGACACGGCGCCCGGTCGGGGCTTACCGGAACGACGGGAGGAGAAGGCGGATGCTGCGGGTCTGCGTTTCCGGGGCGACCGGCTGGACCGGCCGGGAAGTGGCCCTCGGCGTGCTGGAGGCCGACGACATGGCGCTGGCCGGCGCGGTGGCGCGCCGGGTGGCGGGGCGGGACATCGGCACGGTGCTCGGCCGCGCGGCGGCCGGCGTCCCCGTTGCGGAGAGCCTGGACGAGGCGCTGGCCGGCCCCTGCGACGTGCTGATCGACTACACCCACCCCTCGGTGGGCAAGGCCCACGCGCTGGCCGCGATCGAGCGCGAGGTCGCGGTCGTGCTCGGCACTACGGGGCTGAGCGCGGCCGACTTCGCCGAGATCGACGCCGCCGCGCGGGCGGCGGGCGTCGCGGTGGCCACCGGCAACTTTTGCCTCACGGCGGCGCTGCTGCAGCACTTCGCCCTGTTCGCCGCGCGCCACGTGGAGCGCTTCGAGGTCGTGGATTATGCCGGCCCGACCAAGCCCGACGCGCCGAGCGGCACGGCCACGGAGCTGGCCGAACTCCTGGGCGAGGTGAGGCGCCCGACCATCGACCTGCCGGTCGCGGAGACGCACGGGCCCAGGGAAGCGCGCGGCGCCTCGATCGGCGGCGTGCAGGTCCATTCCCTGCGCCTGCCGAGCTATACCCTGGCGGTCGAGGCGATCTTCGCCCGGCCGGGCGAGCGCCTGGTGCTGCGCCACGAGGCCGGGACCAGCGCGCAACCCTACGTCGCCGGCACGCTGCTCGCCGCGCGCAAGGTGCGGGAAATGACCGGGCTGGTGCGCGGGCTGGACAAGCTGCTGTTCGGCGAAGGCTGCCGAGCCTGAGGCGGATCCGCGCCCTCGCGCACGCCGCGGCCCGCTCAACGGTTGCGCCGGCGCCAGTCTTCGAGAAACTCGATCACCTCGTCGGCGCAGGACACGTCGCAGTAGCGCCGGCCCACGTCGCGCAGGTTGTCGTGGTGCGGTCCCTCCTCGTGATCGCCGACGCAATCCTCCGGCACGATGGTCCGGTAGCCGTACTGGAAGCTGTCGATCACGCTGGCCCGGATGCAGCCGCTGGTCACGCACCCGGTCACGATCACGGTGTCGACCCGCTCCTTGGCGAAGTACGGCACCACGGGGGTCTGGAAGAAGATCGAAGGGCCGGTCTTGCACAGGGCGACGTCGTAGTCGGGATCGTAGATCCGGGGCTCGAGCCGGGTGCAGGGGTGCCCGTGGATGAACTGCTCGCGCACCGCCTTGACCTTCCAGTGCGGCATGTCCCGCGCGCCCTTGTAGGCGGTGTAACAGGCCGCCACGGGCACGCCGCAGCGCCGCGCCACTTCCAGCAGCCGGGCCGTGTTCCGCACGCCGCGCTCGATGAGCGGCGCGCCGCCCAGAGGGTATTGCGGATCGGTGAACGCGGTCTGGAAGTCGACCACGACGATACCCGGTTTTTCGCCGAAGCCGACCGGGATCTCGCCGTAACTGCGTTGCGTGTACACGTCGGTCATCCTGGTCCTCTTGTTCCTGGTTCGCTCCTCTCCGGCGCGCTAG
>JBHHZJ010000165.1:0-4535 GCA_046758005.1 Kiloniellaceae bacterium | reverse complement strand
TGAACTGCACCAAGACCTGCCCGAAGGGGCTCAACCCGGCCAAGGCGATCGCCGACATCAAGAAGGTGATGATCGCGCGCCGGACCTGAACCCGCCCGCCGCGCGGGTCCCGGTCCGCCCCGTCACACGCCGCGTCCGCCGTCCACCTGGAGGCACACGCCGGTCAGGAACTCGGCCTCGTCCGAGGCGAGGTAGAGCGCCGCCGCCGCCACGTCGCTCGGCCGCGACATGCGCCCGAGCGGGATCGTGGCGATGAAGGCGGCGCGGTTCTCCGGCGTGTCCGGCTTGCCCATGAAGGTCTCGAGCAGGCCGGTCTCCCCGATCACCGGGCAGATCGCGTTGACCCGAATCCGCTCGGGCGCGAGCTCGACCGCCATCGACTTGGTGAGCACGTTCACCGCGCCCTTCGAGCCGTTGTACCAGGTCAGGCCCGGGCGCGGGCGCAGCGCGGCGGTCGAGCTCGTGTTGATGATGCAGCCGCCGCCCTGGCGCCGGAACACGGGAACGGCCTCGAGCGCGGCCAGGTAGATCGCCTTGACGTTGACCGCGTAGGTGCGGTCGAAGTCGGCCTCGCCCACCTCGACGAGCGGTTGATTGACGTGGCTGTATCCGGCGTTGTTGACCAGGATGTCGAGCCGGCCGAAGCGGCCGAGGGCGGCCTCGACCATGCCCTTGACGTCCGCCCGCCGGGTCACGTCGGCGTGGGCGAAGACCGCCCGGCCGCCGTCCCGCTCGATTTGCCCGGCCACGCTCCGGCCGGCGTTGTCGTTGATGTCGGCGACCACGACGCTCGCCCCTTCCGCGGCGAAGCGCTTGGCGATGCCCTCGCCGAAGCCGGAGCCGGCCCCGGTGACGATCGCCACCTTGTCCTGCAGACGCATCCCCAATGTCCCGTTTGGTTGGTTTCCCACGCGGCGCGTTCGGGCGGGATTATTCCACGGAACCGCCGCCGCGCGAAAGTGGGCCCGGCGCCGCCATCGCGGGGAATGAATGGTGCGGCGGTTGCGGCGTATGGGGGCTTTCGGCGCTACGAGAGCTTGCCGACCAGCGCCTCGAGCCGGCCGACGAGCGCGCGGCCGGGCTCGCCGCCCTCGCCCACGATGTCGTGATCGAGCACCGCGCGCATGGCGGCCACATGGGCGCCGGCGAGCCTGAGCGATCCGGGCTCTCCCTCCTCCGCGGCCTTGAGCAGGTCCGACAACGATTGCCCGATGCGGGTCATCAGCGGATAGCCGAAACTCGTGCCCTGGCCCTTAATGTTGTGCGTGACCTCCCGCAGGCGCTGGCGGACGCCGGGCCAGCGCGCCGGGTCGGCGCGCGCGTCCTCGAGCCCGCGCTCGAGCACCTCGATGTCCCGCCGCGCCCCTGCCAAATAGACATCCGTCAACTCGACGGGGAGCGCCCCTCCTGCGTTCACGCTTGTTCTCCCGCGATTTGGGTGGCCGATCGCAAGGTGGCCGCGCATGGACGTTGCTACTATAAGCTGTAAGTGCCTAACACTTATTGAACGGCCCCGGCCCCGGCGCCGGCGGCACACGGCCCCGTCAGATGTTGAGCAGGTTGCGGCCGAGCACGATGTCGAAGCGTCCGACGAGCGCGCCGGCCTCGATCTCCGGCACCGGGGCGAGCGCAACGATCAGGCTGGCCCGGGCGCGTGGGTCGGGCACCCGGTTCAGGACGAAGTCCCGCGCGTTGCCGGGCTCTCCGGCGACGTACATCTGGGTGGTCAGGCGTCCCATGCCTGGGCCGGAGACGGCGAAGTGGATGTGCGGCGTGCGCCCAGGGTAGGGCACCGGGCGGATGGTGCGGAAGCGGTAGGCGCCGTCCGCCGCCGCGGTCACCCGCCCATAGCCTTGGAAGTTCGGGTCCGCCCTGCCGCGCGGTTCGCGCGGATGGTGATAGCGGCCGAAGGCGTCGCACTGCCAGACTTCGACCCGGACCCCGGCCTTGGGCCGGCCGTCCTCGGTGAGGACACGGCCAAAGACGTGCGTCACGGTCCCCGCCGCCGGCGCCGGCCGGCCCGCCACCCGGACGAGGTCGGCATCCGAGTCGAGCGGGATGCGCGTCGGGTAGAAGGGCCCCTCGGTCTGGCGCGGCGTGGGCAGGAGCGCGGCCGTGGCGGGGCGCACGGCCGCCAGCCCGGCGAGCGCCAGCCCGCCCGTCAGCAGGGCGCGGCGCGTGGTTCGGCTGCATTGCGTCATTCGAGGCCTCCCTTCGGCCGCTCCGGCGCGCGCGGCCGCCCCGAGTGTGTTTCCCTCACGCCTCAGCCGGCCGCGCGAAGGTATACGGGCAGGTCGAGCGGCGGCGGGGCCACGCCCGCCTCCTTGAGCAGGGCGTGGACCTGCCCGCGATGGTGCGTCTGGTGGTTGAACACGGTGGCGAGCATGGTGCGCAGCGGCATGGTCCAGAGGTTGCCCTTGGTGTCCTTAAATGTTCGGTCCCCGGCCAGCGCGTCCTCATCCAGGCCCTCGACGAGGTCGATGATTCGCCGGTCCTCGGCCGCGCGCGCGGCGCGCAGCGCGTCGAAGTCGTCGTTCAGGATCTGGTCGAGGCGCAGGGGTCCGGGATCGACCCCTTCCACGCGCCCGAACCACAGACGGTCGACGACCAGCAGGTGGTTGAGCGTGGCGTGGATCGAGCCGAAAAACGCGGCTGGTCGTTCTCTCTTGTACTCCGCCTCGGGCAATCCGGAGGCCGCATCGTAGACCTCCCCGTTGGCCCAGGCGTTGTAGCGCGCCATGGTGCGAAAATGTTCGTGCAGCATCGGCACCGGCCCTCCCGTCGTCGTCGAGCCCAGCATATCATATCAGCGGTGGCCGCTATCAGGCCCGGTCGGCGCGGCTGAAATTCCCTCCGGCGCGCAAACGCAGAGGGCGGACCGAACGGCCCGCCCTCTGCTACGAGCCGTCGCCCAGCACCGGCGCGAGCCGGTCCAGGGCCTCCGACAGGCGTTCGGCCGAGCTCGCGAAGCACAGCCGCAAATGGCCCTCGCCGCCCGGGCCGAAGGCCGAGCCGGGCGCCAGGCCGACGGCGGTCTCCTCGAGGACGCGCTTGGCGAATGCCAGGCTGTCGCGCAGGCCCTCGACCGCGAAGAAGGCGTAAAACGAGCCGCGGGGCCGGGCGACGCGCACCCGCGGCATGGCGGACAGGCGCTGGAACACCAGCTCGCCGCCGCGCCGGCAGCGCTCGACCATCTCCTTGACGAAGGGCTCGCCGTCGCGGATCGCGGCGAGACAGCCGTACTGAAGGAAATGTGGCGCGCCGGAGGTGTTGAACTCGATCAGCCGGTCGAGCGTCTCCGTGAGCGACGCCGGGGTGACCAGCCAGCCCATGCGCCACCCGGTCATCGCCCAGGTCTTGGAAAAGCTGTTGACCACGATCAACGGATGGTCCGGCTCGGCCAATTGCAGGAACGACGGGGCGGCCGCGCGTCCACCCGCCGGCCCCTCGTAGACGAAGCGCGCGTAAACCTCATCGGCGATCAGCCAAATGCCGCGTTCCCGGCACAGATCGAGCGCGGCGCGTTGCTCTTCCGGCGCCATGACCCAGCCGGTCGGGTTGCCGGGGGTGGCGATGAACAGCGCGCGGGTGCCCTCCTCGACCGCCGCGGCCAGCCGGTCGAGGTCGAGGCGAAAGCCACCCTCCGGCACGTGGTCGAGCCCGACCGGCTTGACCTGCCCGCCGACGATACGGATCGCGGACAGGATGTTCGGCCACACCGGCGTGATGACTGCCACGTTGTCGCCCGGCCCGGCGATCGCCTCCAGGATCAGCATGATCCCGTTCATGCCCGAGCTGGTGACCGTGACCCGCTCGTCGTCCAGGTCGATGCCGTAGAGGCCGCGCGTGTACGCGGCGATCGCCGCGCGCAACTCCGGGATGCCGCGCTTGTGGGTGTAGAAGGTCTTGCCCTCCCGCATGGCCTGGGCCGCGGCCTCGCAGATGAAGGCGGGCGTGGGCAGGTCGCCCTCGCCGACCCACAGCGGGATCAGGTTCTTGCGCCCGAAGCCGAGCTGCCAGACCTCGGCGATGCGCGAGGTCTCCAGGCGCTCGATCTCCGGGCGCAAGGGTAGGATTTCGTCAGCGGGCATATCCATGCCTTCAAGAATGGCCCTTGCGGTCGACCCATGACTCGTTTGCCAAGACGGGCGCCTCCATCGAAGGAGGTCGTCGCGGCACCTGTATTTGGCGCCCCCCGGTCCGGGACTTTCGCCCGGTACGACATACCTCTCGAAGAGGAGCCGCGGGCAAGGAATTCACATACCCTGTCGCACGACCCGGCGTCGAGCACAAGGAACGCCTTGAAGCGTTTGGAACTCACATGGTCGTCCGGACGCAATGGCCGACGCGCGCCTCGGCCGCGTTCATCGCCGGATGGCCGCAGGCCGTAAAGATGCGTCCGTCGAGTCAAGCCCCGGGACTGTCCGAATGAGCGAAACGGAAGAAACCGCCTCGTATTGTGGCTCTGATTGTGGCTCTAGATCCCGCCGATGACGAGGAGTTGGTTGGCCGGCACATTGGTAAGGGTCAGGCGC
>JBHHZJ010000164.1:0-4705 GCA_046758005.1 Kiloniellaceae bacterium | reverse complement strand
GGCCCGGCTCGAGAAGCAGCTTCGCGGCCAGATGGCGTTGCTTGTTGATCTGCGCGGTTTCCAAATCGTCGTCCGGCCCTTGGAAATACGCGCAGGAATACTGCCGATCGCGATCGAGAAAGAGGTCGTAAAGCCGGTCCGGCAGGTCGTAATGGTGAGCCACGTGGGTCCGCGCCCGGCCCACCGAATTGTACTGTTGCCATCCGCGCAACAGCCGGGAGAGCCGTCCGCGCGCGGCATACAGGGGATCGGCCTGGGCCAATCGCTGGTTCCTTGCCATGATATCGAGGAGTGCGGACAGCGTGCCCTTCTCGATGGTCAGCGTGCCGTCCATATAGGCCTCGCCGACGTACAGTTCGGGATTGAAGTACAGTTTGCGATGCAATGCGCGGTCATGCAGGCGAATGGTCACCTCGGGACCCGGGGCGCCGGAGAACACGTGCCGCGCGCCATCGGCGTCGATCACCTCGAGCGTGCCGACACCAACCGTGCGTTCGAGCAAACGAGACACTAACATTTCGGTTTCCTCCCCTGCTTTATCGCTTCGGTCGAGACGGCATGCGCCAGTTGATCGGGTATCCGTATCTCATGGCCGGACGCTGGTGCCGGACCTCATCGCGAAGAAGCCATAGAGCGGCGCGAAAACGAGCGCGATGTACCAGCCGTAGGCGAAGGCCTCGATCAGACCCAGAAGGAAGCTAGACCAAGAGATCCAGGTGAAACCCGGCAGCAGCGGCGCCCAGACCGGGTTCATGGCCAGGGCCGGGAACCAGAGGTCGAACAGCACACACAAGACGAAGGTCAGTGCGAAGAACGACCCCAGGCTCATGCCCAGAGCCAGGACCGGGATGCGTGGAACACCGCGCACCGGCAGCGGCGTGCCCGAGCGACCATGTTGCTCAAAAGTGGCCGCGGTCTCACGCATGGGAGTGCTCCAATTTTGGATGATCAGGATCACCACCGCCCACATAGAGGCCGGGCGCGGCCTCGAAGACCTCGCGGCATTCGCGGGAGCAGAAGTAGTAGACGTTGCCGGCGTAAACGCTGGGCTTCGCCTTGTCGGTGGTCACCGTCTTGCCGCAGACAGGATCGGTGTCCTTCTTCGGGGGGACCCAGCGGACCTCGGGATTGCCGGCTTTCCCGGGCTCGGTTTGGGCCTGTCCATTGCCGTGACCGTGTCCCATGACGTGGGCGCCGCAGCCGAGGCGCATCATCAGGAAGATGAGACCCGCCCAAACGGCGAAATAGAGTAGCGCACCCATGGCAACCTCCGTTTATCCGGCTTCGATGTCGCCTGCCGCCGTCGTCATCTTTCAAAAGCGATGGCGCCGGACTCGTAGCGGCCGGTTTCGTGCTCTTCCATCCGCCTGGCGGCCATTCTGTCGCGCACCGTCTCGATCAAGGCTTCCACGTCTTGTTTCGTGACGCGGTCACGGGCCATCACGGTCTGAACGATCGGGTCGGCCAGCATCTCCTGAAGCGAGAGCTCTCTGGTGGTCGTCGTGAAACCTGCCATTGTTCGTTCTCTCCGTTGCATCTCGCCGAGCCCGGGCATGTGGGGCGTTAGGTCATCCGATTGGGTTGGCAACCTGGGAAGCCGCCATTGGTTCTGCGTCGCAGATGGCGAAGTTCCTCTCAGGTGCTTTTCAATCCGTCGGGTGCGGCCCCATGAGCGGATGCTCCGAGTCAAGCGCTGCGGGGACGCGCCATCCACGTCGCGACGGGGCCACCGATGTCGCGATCGCGCCCTCCGTTGGCAGCCCCATTTGCCGGCTTGGCTTCGAGACCGTGGGTTGCGCGGTCGCAACGACGTTCAAAGCAGATTGAGTGCCCATCGGAGCGGACACCCGTGAATGAATCCGCTCGACGAAAGCATCCGTGCCCTCGTATCCGGCTGGACCGGTGTTCGACATGTTGGATTCCCTGAAAACAAGGCGATGGAGTCGCGGCCGAGCGGCGGCCCGGCCGCGTCCCGTGCTACTCGACGTGCCGCATCTGGCCCGTGTGACGGTCGACCTCGAGGCGCTCGACGAGCGAGCCGTCGACCGTGGTGATCTCGGCGACGATCTTGTCCTCGTCCGCCTCCTTGACCTCGCCGACCTCGAGGCGCTTGTTGCCGCGCATCTCAAGGCGATGTTCGAGGAAGTGGCGGACATCGTCCGTCGTCAGATGCTTCATCGGCGTGACCCGGTCGCCATGGCCAGGGCCCCTGCCGAATCCAGGGCCCATCATGCCCTTTCCGCCCATGCCGGGCCCCATCATCCCTTGGCCCATCATGCCGGGGCCCATCATGCCGGGGCCCTGGCCCATCATCCCTTGGCGCATCATGCCGGGAGCCGTCGTGCCCATCGGGCAAGGCTGGCCTCGCCATGCGCCCCCCTGGCCCCGGCCCATATGGGCAAGCTGTACGGATCCTTTCGAGGCCTGCGCAGCCTGGTCACCGGCAGCAAGGCTCGGGCTGGCGAGCAGAACGAGCGCCGCCAAACCAGCCATCGCAGCCGCTGTCGACCTAGGAAACTGTCTCATGGTTCGTCCTTTCGCTTGGCGTTCTTCGACACCCCCGCATTTAAGGACCCCTTGTAACGCGTCGAGCACAGGCACGGCGCCATTTGGTAACGGACTGTTACAAACCTCGGGACGGTTACAGTGCGTTACCAAATTTTCGCGCGGATTGCGTTTCGCAGCGGGGGTCTGGCAGGGGATGCCGACGGTGGAGACGATCGGCCCGGTTCGGCGGGACTACGCGGTCACGGGCAAGAGCATCGAGGCCATCGCGCCGCAGCGGCGGCTGTCGCGCAAAACGGTGCGCAGGATCCTTCGCTCGGGTGAGACGGCGCTCCGCTATGAGCGGCGGGTCCCGCTTCCCCCGGCTGGGGCCGTTCGTGGCGCTGCGGGAGTCTCTGCTGGAGGCGAACGAGGGCAAGTCGCGTCGCGAGCGGATGACCTGCATGCGGCTGTACGAGGCGCTGCAGCCCCTTGGCCGCTTGGGGGCCGGGCGGTCAGCGCAAGCGGCATGAACGCATGAGGAGCAACCCGACCGGACGAGGCGATCCGGAGCTTAATCTCCCGCCGAACCTCTCCAACGGATGGGGAGTGGCCCCTACAACCGCTCCTTCAGAATTCGAATGACCTGCGCCGGCTTGTCCAAGAGGTCCCTCGGCATGATCCCCGCGAGCTCACCCGCGATATCCGCAACGTTCACGGTCAGGTAATGCGCACGTTCGAAGGTGGTGCGGTTCAGCGTCACCGCGTGGATGTCCGCGAGGACACCACCGCGCACAGCGATCAAGGCCCAGTTCTGCGGCGCTCCGCAGTTCGGGCACTCCCAGCACTCCAAAAGCCAAAGGGCTTCGTCGGGCCTGGGGTCCCGGACCCTCCAGTAATTCGCGCGGTCGAGCTGTTCGGGACTGATGTCGACCTCGTCTCCCACCGTCAAGGTTTCCATCCCTGCCCACTCACGGATGTAAGTCTGCATATTGGTCGTGTGGTCGGCGGGTGAGATCACATCACACCACTCGCACTGGAGTGGTGCGACGAAGAAATCGAAAGTGAACCCCATTTTTATCTCGCAGGCCGCTCACCTGAACATGCCGGTATCATCGCTCGCCCCCTTCCCACCGGGCGAAAGCCAAGTGCTCTAAATGCTTCAGTTCTCGAAGAGGTGCGGTGCTGACGATCACTTCCTCTTCGATGTCCAATTCTACTGGTTCAGCAACTTGTGCAAAGTACTCGGTCAGGACGCAGCTGATTTGTTCCCGTACCTCTTCGGTGTCCTCCCGAATATAGAACCTCAAAATAAGCCTTCGCCGGTTACGGCCGAACAGCCGCAACCGACGCGGCCGCCCCGTCTCCTCGAAAGACACGGCGCGAATTTCCGCGCCGGCTTCGCCCAACAAGGCGATCATCAGCTCATGGATTATCCGCTTGGTTTCAGCAGGCAAATCGGAGAGCATCTTCGTCGTCTTTAGAGCTCTGGGTGGGGTGCGAAATACAGCGACCACTTCAGAACACGTTCGATCGGCACCCGCTGGCCAGAGGGGATGGTTTCGATCTGAAAGTGCAACCGTTCGCCCAGCGTTGACGCCAGCCTGCAACGAAATTCCTCGACCGCTTCCAGTTCCATCCGAGGTGCCGCCTCGAACAGGATCGCGTGGACCCGAAGCCGTCGATCTTCGCTAATTTCGAAGCTCACAGATCGCAGGGACGGAGGCAGACAGTACAAGAGCGCCTGCGCCAAGAAGGCATAGACGTCGTCCAGCCGTTTCCAATACCGCACGAGTTCGGGATTGAATGATCCACTCGGCTTGCGTTTGGTTATCCTTTCCCATTCAGCGTTGGACAGCCGCTGCCATTCGGCTTCGGACAAGGTCATGACACAGCCTTGCCATTCCGCCGTATCCTTGAAGGCGTCGCGCCTTCGGATACCGCTATCAATTCCCCTTTTCCGCCGTATTGTGCCGCAGATGCCATACAGCCGCCACGGCATTGTCACATGAACTGGGTTGGCTGGAAGGATGGATTGATAATGGGTTGGGGCGATGGCCAGCCACCTGCGCACCGGCCTGGTCCTGGAGGCGCTCGACTTGGCGCTCGCTCAGCGCCGGCCAAGCGATGTCGTCCACCACTCCGATCAAGGATCGCAGTATACCACGATCGCCTTCGGAGCTCGGTGCCGCGAGACCGGCGTGCGGCCCTCCATGGGATC
>JBHHZJ010000163.1:0-4739 GCA_046758005.1 Kiloniellaceae bacterium | reverse complement strand
AAGGTGTTGCTCATGGACGAGCCCTTCGGCGCGCTCGACAGCCAGACCCGCTCGCTCATGCAGGAGCTCCTGCTGGAGATCTGGGAGCGCGACCACAAGACGGTCCTGTTCATCACCCACGACGTGGACGAGGCGCTGTTCCTCGGCGACCGGGTCTACGTCATGACCGCCCGGCCCGGCCGCATCAGGGAGGAGATCCCGGTCGCCATCCCGCGCCCGCGCGCCTACGACGTGCTCACCTCGCCCGCCTTCACCGCGCTCAAGCGCAGCGTGCTCGCGCACATCCGCGAGGAGGCGATGAAGGCGGTCGCGGAAGCCGGGGGGTAGCGCCCGCACGCCGGCCGGAACCGCCCGCCCGATCACATCCGTAACACAAGCACGTGAGGTGTGACGGCCGTCACAGCCACGCGCCCGCCCGCGCCCCAACATCCTCGACACGCGCCAGCGAAACCGGCGCCATCCCTGGAGCAAACCGGGCGCATGTCCTTCGAGGCAAAGGAAGCGAGGTCGTCATGAGACGCCGCTTCACCGGGACCCAAAGACCGGATGAGGTCATCGCCGCAGCGGCGCGCGGGCGCCGCCGCCTCGCACGCCCGAATCCGCCTGCACGCGCCTCCCGCGCTCCCCGCAGCCCCTCCCCCTGCCTGCGGATGGGCGCGGCCCCTGTCGCCGGCCCGGTCGCCCCCGCCGGGCCGGCGACGCTTCGGGGGCACGGGGACAACGCCCCGGCCCGCGCGGACGCGGCCCCCGTTTCACGGAGTGCAGCCCCATGTTGTTCGTAACCGACGTCGGCGAGCAGGTCACCGTCAAGTGCAGCTGCGGCTGCTTTTCGCTGTCCGTGCGGAATCCGACCATCGTCCCGCGCGGCGTCGTGCGCTGCCTGATCTGTGGAACGCGCGCGCCGATTTCCACCCTGATCCGCGAGTGGCTGGTGCAGCCTGAGGCGCGCGCCGAGCGCGCCGTGCACTGGGGCTCCTAGATCGAAGACCTTCAAGATCCGGTTGCCCGCCCGTGCGGGCGGACGTGTTAACGCGCTGTGCCGGCGTTGAGTCCGGACCTCTGCACGGATGGAGGCAGTTTCGGCGGTAGGGCCGGTTGGGGCTCCGCGTAGAACAGCGGCTCGTTCGACTCCGGCCGGGGCTCGAAGGGCCGACGCATGCGCACGGCGGTCCCCTGGGCCTGCGCGTCCCGCATGGCTTGTTGGAGCTGTCGTGCGTTCGCCAAGCTCCAGGGCAGGACGTAGCCGCGCGGTTCGACCGCTCCGTCGAACCGGAGCCAAACGTAGATGGCCTCGTTCTCGCGCATATCGACGCCGAGCACCCTGGCATCGGCGACGGCGCGCAGATCCCATTCCAAGGCAACCGGCTTCGGCTTGCCGAGCAGGTCGAGCAGGCCGGCATATCCGGTCGCCATGAGCAGCGCGGCGAGGCCGAGCGCCGAGAGCTTGACCCACACCGCCCGGGGCGATCCAACGGCGATGCCCGCGAGCGTTGCCGCAATCAGCACGACGGCGGTGAAGAGGTGTATCAGGTGGTCCATCGGCCTGCGCCCCGTCGCCGGGCTCAGCGCTGCGCGCGTCTCAGGGCGCGCGGGAGTTCGTGGACGCTTCCGGGCACGAGACCGCCCGCGGCGTCGAGCGAGAACCGCACCACCGTGAGTTCCTGGCCCACGCGGACCAGATCGACGCGCCTGGTCGCGATCGAGCGCAGCGGGCTGTCCGGCGCCGGCTTGGCGCTGACGGCGACGACCGCGGGGATCGGCAGGCGGCCGGCGTTGTTGCGATAAAGGTGCAGGTTGACCGTGTATGCGCCGGCCGGGATACCGCGCGTGTAGGCAACTTCGTAGTTCAAACCGGTATCGTCGCCGGAACGGCCCAGATCATCGCGCAACAGGTTGAAGACGCGTCCGCCCTTGTTGGAGTAGCCCACCGGCACGTCGCCGGGCGCCTCGACCCAGAGGTCGACGTCCGCGTCCAACTCGTCCGGCCAGCGAACCTCGACGATCACGTTCCCGGGAGGCTGCACGGACTCCACGGCCTGGGTCGGCGGGTTGAGGTGCGGCAAGAGCAGGACGACGATGGTGACGAAGCCGAGCAGCGCCAGCATGATGACGTCGCGGAAGACCGTCCCGTCATCGTCGTCGTCAAAGGAGCCGGTCGCGTGCATTGGCCTCTCCGAGGGAGATCAGGTCGGTGGCGAGCTTCGCCGCGCCGCCGGCCAGGATCCGGTAGTCGACCGTCAGCCAGAGATTGAGCACCGCGCCCACCAGGGTCGTATAGAGCGCCACCGACATGCCGCGGATCAGGTTGCCGACCATCGGCGCGATGCTCTGCGGCTCGCCGACCGTGTTCGGGTCGACCCCGGCGAGCGCGATGATGAAGCCGAGCACGGTCCCGATCAGCCCGAGCAGCACCAGGCTGTTCGCCACATGGCGCACCGCGACGATACGGCTGGAGATCCGCACCCGCAGGGCGGAGGCGGTGATCGCCCGGCTGCCCGAGCCGCGGCCGGCCACCTCGGCCAGATAGGTCGCGGCCCAGGATCGGCGGCAGGGGTCGAAGTTCCGCACGCAGTTCAACTCGCAGCTGATCGCCCAGACCTTGTGGATGCAGATCGCAAGACCGCCGAGGAAAACCCCGAAGATCGCAACCGACAGGCCCGTGCTGTCCGCCTCGAGCGCGGTCGTCACCCAACCCTGCACGTAGGCCGCGCCGAGCAGGGCGAAGGCCGCGAGGTTGACGACCGCGAAGCGGAGCGCGAGCAGGTAGCGCTGCCTCGCCGAGGGTGCAGGCTCGAAGGTGCCACTCGCCACACGCGCGCCGTCGGTCTCGTTCGAGCCGGCCACGACACGATCCCGCGCCACATCGTATCTTGGTCTGACCGCCGCCCGTTCGATGATCTGCGTCATTGGCCGTTCCTTGACTCGTGGGTCCCGAGACGCCGTGCCGCCGGTCGCTCGGCAAGAAGGACGCTCACAACGCCTTCCCAGCCGTTGGCCCGACAGGTCTCCAGGGCGGCTTCGGCTTCGACTCCGAGGCCCGCGACCAGGACCGCGGCCAGGTCCGCCTGATAGCGACGGTTGTTCATGGCGTCGTACGTCGGCTCGTTCGGCATGTCCTGGCACTCGCTTGAAATCGATCTCTCGATCGGTCGTGGGCCGAAGCCAATGTTCGAAGGGTCCCGGTTCATTCGACAGTCTTGGAACTCCGGTCGCCTCGCTCAGGATCCGCGGACGGCCGCCCACTCGGCCTCCAACACGGATGTGTCATGCCCGAGGGGTTACGGAAGTGACCGCAGTCACACCTCACGGGGACGTGACGGGGCGACACCGGAACGTGAATTCGCGGCGGTTACGTTCTAACCTCACGTCTTGGCGGGCAACCGGGACGCGGCGGGGTTATCGCCGCTAGTCTGGGCGCGCGTTCACCGAGCCGGAAGGAAGCGAGGCCATGAGATCCATCTTTCCGTTTCCCCGTGCCATTTGGCGGCGGGCCGTCGTCATCGGCGGCATCCTGCTCCCGGTCGCCCCGGCGGCCGCGCAGGGGCTCGCCCAGGAGAAGACGCTGCCGCTCGCGCTCGCGCGGGAGGCGGCGGGCGCCGCGCTGGCCGCCTGCGAAGCCGACGGCCACCGGGTCAGCGTCGCGGTCGTCGACCGCGCGGGGCTCGTCGAGGTGCTCCTCAAAGGAGACGGCGCCGGACCGCACACGCTCGACAGCAGCAGCCGCAAGGCCTACACCGCGCTTAGCCTGCGCCGCTCGACCGCCGAGCTCGTGGAGCTCGTCCGCAAGCGGCCCGAGGCCGCGGGCCTGCGCGACATGAACGAGAAGATCCTGCTGCTCGGCGGCGGGCTGCCGATCACGGCCGGCGGCGAGGTGATCGGCGGCATCGGCGTCGGCGGCGCGCCCGGCGGGCGCCTGGACGAGGCCTGCGCCCGGGCCGGCCTCGACGCCATCCGCGACCGGTTGCGCTGAGACACCCGTCGCGCCGGCACGAATCGCCGCGCCTTCACCAAGGCCGGCTGGCGCGCACCCAAGCCTTTCCACTAGGATGGCGCTCAGCGGCGCAAAAGCGCGCCGCGCGAGGTGCCGAGGGAGACTCGCGTCATGACCGATTCGCAGCGCAAGACGCGCAGCCACGAATGGTTCGGCAAGGCCGACAAGGACGGCTTCCACCACAGGAGCTGGATGAAGAACCAGGGCCTGCCGCACCACCTGTTCGACGGGCGGCCGGTGATCGGCATCTGCAACACGTGGTCGGAGCTGACGCCGTGCAACGCGCACTTCCGCGCGGTGGCCGAGCGGGTCAAGCGCGGCGTCTACGAGGCCGGCGGCTTCCCGCTCGAGTTCCCGGTGATGTCGCTGGGCGAGACGCTGATGCGCCCGACCACCATGATGTTCCGGAATCTCGTCAGCATGGACGTGGAGGAATCGATCCGCGCCAACCCGATCGACGGCGTGGTGCTGCTGGTCGGCTGCGACAAGACCACGCCCGCGCTGTTGATGGGCGCGGCGAGCTGCGACCTCCCCGGCATCGTGGTCTCCGGCGGGCCGATGCTCAACGGCCGCTTCCGGGGCGAGCAGATCGGCTCGGGCACGCACGTCTGGAAGTTCGACGCCATGGTGCGCGCCGGCGAGATGTCGCTCGCCGACTTCATGGAGGCCGAATCCTGCATGTCGCGCTCGGCGGGGCACTGCATGACCATGGGCACCGCCTCCACGATGGCGAGCATGGTCGAGGCGC
>JBHHZJ010000162.1:0-4841 GCA_046758005.1 Kiloniellaceae bacterium | reverse complement strand
GGGTAGTAGCGCGCGAGCTCCGGCGTCTCCTCCGGCCAGCCGAGCGTCGAGAACGGCCACAGCGCGGAGGAGAACCAGGTGTCCAACACGTCCTCGTCGCGGGTCAGCTCGACCCGCCCGCCGTAGTGCGCCTCGGCGGCCCGTCTGGCCGCCGCCTCCGTCATCCCGACGAAGACATGGCCGTCCGGGCCGTACCAGGCCGGGATCTGATGTCCCCACCAGATCTGGCGCGACACGCACCAGGGCTGGATGTTGCGCATCCACTCGAAGTAGGTACTTTCCCACTGCTTGGGCACGAAGACGATGCGGCCCTGCTCGACCGCCTCGATCGCCGGCTTGGCGAGCGTCGCCGCGTCGACGTACCACTGGTCGGTCAGCCACGGCTCGACGGCGACGCCGGAGCGGTCGCCGTGCGGCACCGCGTGGACGTGGTCCTCGACCCGTTCGAGCAGGCCCTGCGTCTCCAGGTCGGCGACCACCTGCCGGCGCGCCTCGTAGCGGTCGAGGCCGCGGTACTTGTCCGGCACCGCGTCGTTCACCCGCGCGTCGGCGTCGAAGATGTTGATCGGCTCGAGGCCGTGTCGGCGGCCGACCTCGAAGTCGTTGAAGTCGTGCGCGGGCGTGATCTTGACCGCGCCGCTGCCGGTCTCCGGGTCAGCGTACTCGTCGGCCACGATGGGCAGGCGCCGGCCGACCAGGGGCAGGACGGCGTGCTTGCCGATGAGGTGCGTGTAGCGGGCGTCCTCGGGGTGCACGGCGACCCCGGAATCGCCCAGCATGGTCTCGGGCCGGGTCGTGGCGACCACGATATAGGCGCCGTCGCGCCCCTCGACCGGGTACCTGATGTGCCAGAGGTGGCCCTTGACCTCGATCTGCTGCACCTCGAGGTCGGAGATCGCGGTGTGCAGCTTGGGGTCCCAGTTGACCAGGCGCTTGTCCCTGTAGACGAGCCCCTGCTTGTAAAGCTCGACGAAGACCTTGCGCACGGCCATGGACAGGCCCTGGTCCATGGTGAAGCGCTCGCGCCGCCAGTCCGGCGAGGCCCCGAGGCGGCGCAGCTGCCGGGTGATGGCGCCGCCGGATTCGGCCTTCCACTCCCAAACCTTCTCGACGAACTTTTCGCGACCGAGCTGGCGCCTGTGGACGCCCTGCTCGGCCAGTTGGCGCTCGACCACCATCTGCGTCGCGATGCCGGCGTGGTCCATGCCCGGCTGCCACAGCGCATCGCGCCCGCGCATGCGGTGGTAGCGGATGAGGATGTCCTGGATCGTCGTGTTGAGCGCATGACCCATGTGCAGGCTGCCGGTGACGTTCGGCGGCGGCATCATGATCGTGTAGGGCGCGGCGCGCGAGTCGGGGTTCGCGCCGAAGGCCCCCGAGCGCTCCCAATCGGCGTAGTGTTTCGCCTCGACCTCGCCCGGCCGGTACGTCTTGTCCAGCATTGTCGGCTTGTCCTTTACTCGGGCGGATCGGGCGTGTCTTGGACGGGCCATCGTCCCTGGCCGGAATCCCGACTCGGTTCGCTGTGTGATCGCCGGCGCCCCGGACGGGGACGCCTCGGGTGCGAGAGACTACAACTCCTCTGCGCGCCGGACCATTTTCTTGATCTCCTCGCGCACGATCTGTTCTACCAACGGCGCGAGGTTGCTATCAAGCCAGGCCTTGAGCTCGGGGGTGAGCGCTTCGCGCACGATGTCCTCCAGCGTGCGGCCGTCGCCCACGTTGACGCTCCGCGTCGCCTGCCCGGCGCTGGCCGCGCGGGCAAGCTCGGACAGCGCGCCCGCCGTCACCGCCTGGGTCTCCGGCGCCAACAGGCTGTCCGCCTCACTCTCGAAGGGTTCTTCGGCCGCGGCCATTTCCATCTTGGGCTCCGGTTCGGGGGGCTCCGGTTCGGGCTCCGGTTCGGCTTCCTGCGCCTCGGCGGCCTCGGGCTGCGCGGCCAGGTCCACGACGGTGCCGTCGGGGTTCACCTTCTGGGTCAGGTCCAGGACGTCCTCGTCCGCCGCCGTCTCCGGTTCGGGCTCCGGTTCGGGTTCCGGCTCCGGATCCGGTTCGGGTTCCGGCTCCGGTTCGGGTTCAGGTTCAGGTTCAGGTTCGGGTTCCGGTTGGGGTTCGGGCTCGGCCGCGGGCTCCTCCGCGCGCTCCTCCGGCGCGGGCTCGTCCTCGGAGATGATGCGGCGGATGGAGGCGAGGATCTCCTCCATCGTCGGTTCGGCTTGGCCTTTCGTCTCACTCATCGCTCAAGAGTCCCGAGGCTCTCGAATTGCCGCGCCCGGGCGGTGCGCTGCCGATGCCGGCGCATCGCTCACTGGCTGCGCGGCGCACCGAGCCCGAACCACCGGTTGCGCACCTTGCGGTAGTCGATCTCGGGGTCGTGGATCGCCACCGGCAGCTTCAGGTCGCGCGCCGTCAGCCGCCCGATCACGGAAAGGACTTGGAACCCGGCCACGATCTCGTCGCGCCGCGAGCGGACCAAGTTCACCCGCGCGTCCAGCAGCTCCTGCTCCGCATCCAGGATGTCCAGGATCGTGCGCGCCCCGACGAGGTTCTCCTGGCGCACGCCCTCGAGCGCGATCTCGGCCGAACGCACGCCGGACTCGAACGAGCGGATCTGCGCCCGCGCGGTCAACAGGGCTTCCCAGGCGCTGACCGCCTCCTGTTCGGCCCGCCGGCGGCGCGCCTCGATCTCGATGCGGCGCTGGCTGGAAATCTGCTTGGCCTCGCGAACCCGGCTGGAAACCGCACCCTGCTGATATAGCGGCACCGTAAGCTGGGCCAGAACCTGAGCCCGCTTGGTCAAGGAGTCGCGTTGTGAGGTCTCCTCCGAACGGCTGGCCGTGGCGGTAAGGGACACCGAGGGCAGCAGCTCGCCGATCACTTCGCGCACACGGTTCCGGGCCGCCTTCTCGGCGAACGTAGCGGCGAGCACGTCCGGGTTGCGGGCGATCGCCAGTGCGACCACGTCCTCCTGCGTGCCCGGCAGGCCCTGCAGCGGCGGCGGCGGCGCCAGAACCTCGGGCACGATCCCGACCACCTCCTCGAACGCGGCCCGGCTCGCGGTGAGCGCGCCCTCGGCCGCGATCCGGTCCGCGGTCGCCACCGCCAAGCGGGTCTCCGCCTGGGCCACGTCGGTCCGGGTGACCTCGCCGACGGTGAAGCGGTCCTGGGTCGCTTCGAGCTGACGCCGGATCACCCGCTCGTTGCTGAGGTTAAACTCGATGACCGCCTGGTCGCGCCAGACGTCCATGTATGCGGTCGCGGCGTCGAGCAGGACCGACTGCTCGACCGTCGTTAAGGAAGCGCGCTGGGCACGGACGTCGTTTTCCGCCGCCTGGGTGCCGGCGATGGTGCGCCCGCCGCGGTAAACGGGCTGGGTCAGCGTAACCGCCGCTTCCAACGGCGTCGTGTTCTGTTGGGCGCTGAAGAACGACGTCTCCGTCTCGAAATTCTGCTTGCCCCCCGATGCGCTGACCGTCACGTCGGGGCGCCAGTTGGACAACGCCTGGGGCACGCCCTCGTTGACCGCACGCAGCTCGGCGCGGGCGGCGCGCAGGGTCGGGTTCGTCGTGTAGGCCGCGGCCAGCGCCTCGGTCAGCGACTGCGCCCGGGCCGGCGCAACGCAGGCGCTCCACACGCCCAGCGCGAGCACCGGCGCAATGCCCCGCAGGCGCCTAGAACGGTTCGAGGCGTGGCTCATAAGCCGACTTTCCCCATCGCGACCGAAGACACCGGTCCGCAAGTTTAGCAATCCTGTGCCCAATAAGCACAAATAAGGTTAACAGGTCAGTAACGCGCCATATCCGGCGCGCCTCGCACGTCCCGTCGTCGATCCCGTTCGACCCGCTGACGGCGCTCGCGTACCCCTGGCGGCGCAGCCGGGTGGCGCCCTGCAGGCTGCGCCGGCGATCGGCGCCCCCTAGAAGACGAACCCCGGCTCGGCCTGGAACCCTGGGAGCAGCGGCACCGCGGCGTCGAAAAGCACGCGCCCCGAGACCACGCCGGCGCTGCGCTGCAGCAGGCACGCCTGGCCCATCCCGGCGGAATTCTTGACCACGGTCACCAGCCGGCCGCCGTCGGCCAGCTGATCGCTGATCGCCTTCGGAACCTCGGCCACCGCGCCGTTGATGAGGATCACGTGATAGGGCGCCTGTCCCGGGAAGCCCTCGGGCAGTGGCCCTTCCACCACGACCGCGTTGTCGATGCCCAGCTTGGGCAAGATCCGGTTGGCCGCCGCGGCAAGGTCCCTGTCGCTCTCCACGGCGACCACGGTGGCCGCCAGGCGCGCCAGGATCGCGGCCGCGTAGCCGGTGCCGCACCCGAGGTCCAGCACCACGTCGAGCGGCCCGGGCTGGGCCGCCTGGAGCAGACGGGCCAGGACCATGGGCTCCATGAGGTATCGCCCGCGCCCGACCTCAATGTCCTCGTCGACGTAGGCGATGCCCCGCAACGGCTCGGGCACGAACAGCTCGCGCGGGATCGACCCGAAGGCCTCGAGCAGCGCGGTGTCCGTCACCTTGTTGGTGCGAAGCTGGGACTCCACCATGTTCAGGCGGGCGGCGGTGTAGTCGACCATGGCGTCTCGTGCAGGCTGCGCTCGTCGTGACCGGAGAGCTTGGCCCAGGCTGAGCCCCGGTCTTATAGTTGCGATCGGGCCACAACACAATCTTGCAGGCCGCGGCATCGGCCGGCACGCGCTTGACCGCCCGGAAGGCGGACCTTATATGTCGCCGTTCCCGCCGATACAGCTCTTTCCGAGACCGGCGGCCCGGTGGCAGAGTGGCTATGCAGGGGCCTGCAAAGCCCCGTACGTCGGTTCGATTCCGGCCCGGGCCTCCACGACA
>JBHHZJ010000161.1:0-4923 GCA_046758005.1 Kiloniellaceae bacterium | reverse complement strand
TAGCCGATCTGCAGGTGGCGCTGGATGAAGCTGGTCGAGGCCTTGCGGTGCTGGTGGACGAGCGCGACCGCCCGGTCGTAGAGATCGTCGCCGCCCTCGCCGCCCGCAAGCGGATCGAAGAGGGGCTCGTCCTCCTCGGTCACGCCGTCGACGTAGGACGGTTGGCCCTGCTCCTTCAGGAACGCGACCACATCCTCGACCTCCCGGTCGGTGACCAGCGGCCCGTGCACCCGCGAGATGCGTCCCCCTTGCGCCATGTAGAGCATGTCCCCCTGGCCGAGCAGCTGCTCGGCCCCGGTCTCGCCCAGGATCGTGCGGCTGTCGATCTTGGAGGTCACATGGAAGCTGATCCGGGTCGGGAAGTTGGCCTTGATCGTGCCCGTGATCACGTCGACCGAGGGGCGCTGGGTCGCCATGATGAGATGGATGCCGGCGGCGCGCGCCATCTGCGCCAGGCGCTGCACGGCGAGCTCGATCTCCTTGCCGGCGACCAGCATGAGGTCGGCCATCTCGTCGACCACGACGACGATGGAGGGCAAGGGCTCGAGGTCGAAGGGCTGCTCCTCGGTGATCGGGTGCCCGGTGTCGGGGTCGAAGCCGGTCTGCACGCGCCGGGTCAGCACCTCGCCGCTCCTCAGCGCCTCCTCGATGCGGCCGTTGTAGCCGTCGATGTTGCGCACCCCCAGGCGCGACATGGCGCGGTAGCGCTCCTCCATCTCGCGCACCGTCCACTTGAGCGCGACGATCGCCTTCCTCGGGTCGGTGACCACCGGGGCGAGCAGGTGCGGAATGCCGTCGTAGACCGCCAGCTCGAGCATCTTGGGGTCGATCAGGATGAACTTGCACTTGTCGGGACCGAGCCGGTAGAGCAGCGACAGGATCATCGAGTTCAGCCCGACCGACTTGCCGGAGCCCGTGGTCCCCGCGATCAGCAGGTGCGGCATGCGCCACAGATCGACGATCACCGGCGCGCCGCCGATGTCCTTGCCCAGGATGAGCGGCAGCTTGGCCCCGGCGCGCTCGTAGACGCGCGAGCCGAGCAGCTCGCGCAGGACCACGGTCTCGCGCTTGGCGTTGGGCAGCTCGATTCCGATCGCGCTCGAGCCGGACACGACCGCGACGCGCACCGACACCGCGCTCATCGAGCGGGCGATGTCGTCGGCCAGGCCGACCACGCGGCTGGTCTTGGTTCCCGGCGCCGGCTCGAGCTCGTAGCGGGTGACCACCGGGCCGGGGCGGACCTTGAGGATCTCGCCGCGCACGCCGAAGTCCTCGAGCACGCTCAACAGGAGGCGCGCGTTCTTTTCGAGCGAGTCGCGGTTGACCGCGGACTCGATGGCGTCAGCCGGCGGGGCGGCGAGCAGAGACAGCACCGGCAGCTCGTAGCCGCCGCTCGGGCCGAAGTTGAAGCGGCGCTGCGCGGCCTCGCGGCCCCGCCTGCCGGGCGCCGGACGTCCGCGCGGCGGCTCGACCAGCTCGCCCGCCGCCTTGGCGGACCGCGCGGCGCGGGGCGCAAAGGCCTCGATCTCGTCCTCCTCGTCCTCGTCTTGCTCCCCGTCGTCGGGCGCGCCGCCGAGCAGGCGCGGCTCGCGCCTCGGACCGGGCGACCAGCGCCGCCGGGCCCGGCGCGACACGCGCGCAAGCTTGGCCAGTCCGCGTCCGGCCCAGGCCGCCGGGGCGAGCATCGCCCGGGCCGCGCCGGTCCACTCGTCCCTGCTCAGGCCCGCGGCGGCGGCGAAACAGACGAGCCCGGCCGCCGCCGCGCCGAGGGCGACCAACCACGGCTCTTGACCGCTCACCAGCGTCCCCTCGCCGAGCAGCAGGGCGCCGACGAAGCCGCCCAGGCCGCCACCGAGCGGCCAGGCCGGCGGCGCGGGCAGGACCGCCAGGGCCGCCGCGCCGAGCACGAGCAGCGCCGGCAGCGCGGCCAGGCGTAGCCACCATCGTCCCAGGCCGCGCCGGCGAAACAGCCGCCAGGCCCAGCCGAACAGCACCAGCGGCACCAGGAACGTCGCGAGCCCCAGGCTCTGCAACGCCAAGTCGGCGCCGTAGGCCCCCGGCCGGCCGAGCAGGTTCGCGATCGGCCCGCCGGCGGCGCGGTTGAGCGAGGGATCGGCGGGGTCGAAGGACAGGGCCGCGGCCAGGATCGCGGCGCCGAGCGCAACCAGGGCGAGGCCGAGCCCGTCGAGGAGACGGCGGCGGAAGAACGCGCCGGTGCCGCGCGGCAGGAAACGCTGCCGCCGCGCCCGGCCCCGGCTCATCGCGCCACTGCGTGCGGCCATGCGGTTTCGTCCTCCCGTGGTCGCGCCGATCCGCCTCAGCCCCGGCCACGCGCGAACGGCCGGAAATCGGGCGGCCATTCGTCGTCGGCGTGATCGTCCGACCCTATCCGGCGAACCGGGACAGGGCGTGCCGGCGCTCCACCCCGGATCGCCCGGTCACGCCCGGCGATGACATAAGCCGATCGACTGGAAGTCAACCCACGCATTTCCCGACGGTCTTCTTCGGACAGGGCATTCAGAGCACCTCGGCGATGCGGTCGAGCGCGGCCTCGGTCAAGGCCGCGTCGTAGACCAGCGCGACGCGGATGTAGGACGCGCCGGGGTTGGCGCCGTCGGCGCCGGCCTCGCACATGTACGCGCCGGGCAGGACCCGGATTCCCGCCGCGCGCCACAGCTCGAGCGCGGCAGCCTCGCCGTCGCCCACGTCGAGCCACAGGAAAAAGGCGCCCGCCGGCTTGCGGAAGCCGAAACGGTTGCCGAGCACCCGCTCGGCAACCGCGAAGTTGTCCAGGTAGCGCGCCCGGTTGGCGGCGGCGTGGCTGTCCTCCCGCCACAGCCGGGTGCCGGCGGCGAGCACGGGCAGGGGCACCCCTGCCCCGCCGACCCGCAGGATGCCGTCCAGCGCGGCGATCCGGTCCGGCTCGCCGACCGCGAAGCCGCAGCGCAGGCCCGGCGCGCTGGAGCGCTTGGAAAGGGAGTGGAACACCAACATGTTGTCGAGCCCGCCGCCGAGCGCGACGGCGGCCTGCAGCGCGCCGGCGGGCGGTGTTCCGGTATAGATTTCTGCGTAGCATTCATCGAAGGCGACGGTGAAATCGTAGCGCCGGGCCAGCACGATAAGGGCCTGGAGCCGCTCGAGGTCGGCGGCCGCGCCCTGCGGGTTCGAAGGCGAGCAGAAATAGCACAGCGTGGCGCGCGCGAGCACCCCGGGCGCCAGCCCCGCGTAGTCGGGCAGGAAGCCGGTCTCGCGCGTGGCCGCGACGAATACGGGCTCGGCCCCGGCCGCCGCCGCCGCGCCGGCGTAGACGTGGTAGAAGGGGTTCGGCAGCAGGACGGCCGGGCGGCCGCCGCCCGCGGGCGCCGCGCCATCGGCCGGCGTGGCCGCCAGAGCGGCGAAGAACAGACCCTCGCGTGTGCCCGGAAGCGGCAGGATCATGCTTGCCGGGTCGATCATGCCCTCCGGCAGGCCGTAGCGGCGCACGAGCCAGGCGGCGCAGGCCCGGCAGTATTCGGGCGTCCCGCGCGGCGGCGGGTAGCGCCCCCAGCCGGCGGCGGCCTTGGCCAGCTCCTCGGCGACGAAGGCGGGCGGCCGGTGCTGCGGTTCGCCCACCGACAGCAGGATCGGCGCGCCCGGCGGTTGGCCGTTCGCGGCGACCTTCGGGTCGCCTGGCGGCACGTCGTCGAGCAGGCGGTTAAGGCGCGCGAAGGGGTGGAACTGCTGGAGCTTCCGGCGGTCGGTCACGGCTGTGCGCTCGGACGGCGACCCGGGGCGAGGACACGGGACCGGCAGGCAGTCGCGCGATGCGGATGGACCGCACCCGGCCGGGCGTCATCGCGGGCCGACTCGCCGCGTGGACAAAACATAAACAAGTCTAACCGCTTGGGAATCCCGCGACAAGCGGAACGCGGCGGGTCTGCTTTAGGCTTCCGGCTCTTTGGCGATCTGCTCCAGCCGGCGCCAGCCCTCGCCGGACAGGATCAGGCAGCTGACACCCTCGGGCGAGGTCACGATGATCGTCCAGGTGCCACCCGTGGCGTCGGCCAGCACCTCGACCAGGCTGCCCTCGGCCGTTACGCCCATGGCGACGGGCGTCTCGTGATAGCGTTTGGCGAGCAGGCTGAGGACGTTGTCGCGGCGCTCGCAGAGACCCTGCGCGCCGGCGTCGTGGGCGATTGCCGCGGCCGCGACAAGAAGGACGGCGCTCAGAAAGGGCGCATGATCATCCTTCCCGGGCGCACCCGCTTCGGTAACGCCGGTCGGTCATGTTCCGAATTGCGCCGGTCACCGCAGTTGAAACTTTCGTTCGACGCAGGTTTCGAGGCCTGGCAACCAGGAAAGGGCCGCGGCGATGGACAATCTGTTGATATTGTTTCTTGATCCGTCCGGGCCGCCCGGCCGAGGAGCGATCGCGCACCGCTCGAACCTCACACTATATACACGGATGATTTTCTAATATACCACAATATATGGTAGGACTACAACCTCCAATTGCCGCACCGCGCGAACCCGGCGAGCCGTCCGAATATAGAGAGACGGCCCGGAGGGCGGGCTCCTCCGGGCCGAGCCGGTCCGAGATGGGACGCAAGGATCAGAGGAGTCGCGCGGGCCCTCAGATGGTCTGGGAGCCGTGGCCGAATTCGGGGTAGGCCTCCATCCCCAGCTCGGCCTTGTCCAGCCCCAGTTCCTCCTGTTCGTCGCTCACCCGGATGCCGACCGTGTACTTCAGGGCCAGCCACAGGATCGAGCTCGCCACGGTGACGAAGGCGCCGATCGCGACGATGCCGGTGATCTGCGCCGCGAGGCTGCCGCCGCCGAAGATGCCCACCGCGAGCGTGCCCCACACGCCGGCCACGAGGTGGGCCGAAATCGCCCCGACCACGTCGTCGATGCGCAGCCTGTCGAGCAGCGGGATGGCGAAGA
>JBHHZJ010000160.1:0-4950 GCA_046758005.1 Kiloniellaceae bacterium | reverse complement strand
GCGCTGGCCGCGTGCGGTCAGCTTCCGCGACCGTTCGCGCCCGAAAAGAAGGCGCCGAACGCGCTCTTGCGCCTGGACGACCGGGGCGGGATCGTGGTCCTGCCCGTCACCGGAGACGTGCCGGGCACGCCGGGGGCGGTCGCCGAAGCGATGGCCGAAGCCCTGCGCGGCCTCAACGTCCCGGCCGCGACCGGCGGCGGCAACGGGGAAAGCCGGTACCTGCACGGCCGCGCCCTGGTCCGCCCGCTGCCCGGCGGGCGGGAGGAGTTGTTCCTCTATTGGGAAGTGCGCGAGGCCGACGGCCGGCGGACGGGGTTCCACTCGCTGCGCCGGGAACTGCCTGGCGGCGCCTGGCATGCGCTCCGTCCCGAGCTCGTCGAGACGCTGGGCGCGGCCGCAGCCCCGGCGATCGCCGCGCTGGTCCAGAACCCGCCGGTCGAGATGGCGGCCATCCCCGGATTTCCGCGCGCCCGCCTGGTCGTCCTGCCCCTGGACGAAGGGCCGGGCGACTCGCCCCTTAGCCTGCCGCGCGCGCTGGAAGCGGAGCTGCTCGCCGCAAAGCTGCCGGTCGCGGATCGGATCGGCGAGGACGACCTTCTCGTCCTGGGCGACGTGGCGCTGGGGCCGCCCCGCGACGGCGTGCAGGAGGTGGCGGTCAAATGGCTGGTGGTCAGCGCCCGCGATGACGAGGAACTGGGCGAGATCGCCCAGCGCGACCGGGTGCCGGCGGGCAGCCTGGATGGCAACTGGGGGGCGACCGCGCGGGAGATCGCCCGCGGCGCGGCGGCCGGCGTCATCGACCTCCTCGAGCGCGTCGCCAGGCCTTGAGACCGCGCGGCCTAGCCCGTTTACACGGCGCGGGCCCGTTGTTAAGTTCCGCCCGCCCGGGGGACCGTGGGACGGGCGATCCTTCGGACCGTGAGCTCTACCGCGCGGCGGGCCAAGGATCTTGTCATGAAAATTATGACCGGAAACAGCAATCGGCCGCTGGCCGAGGCGATTTCCGCTTATCTGAACCTGCCGCTCACCAAGGCCAGCGTGCGCCGTTTCTCCGACATGGAGATCTTCGTCGAGATCGACGAAAACGTGCGCGGCGAGGACCTTTTCACCATCCAGTCGACCTCGTATCCCGCCAACGACAACCTGATGGAGCTGCTGGTCGCGCTGGACGCGCTCAAGCGCGGCTCGGCGCGCCGCATCACCGCGGTGATCCCCTACTACGGCTACGCCCGCCAGGACCGCAAATCGGGCCCCCGCACGCCGATCTCCGCCAAGCTGGTGGCCAACCTGATCACCTCGGCCGGCGCCGACCGGGTGCTGACGCTCGACCTGCACGCCGGCCAGATCCAAGGGTTCTTCGACATCCCGACCGACAACCTCTATGCCGCGCCCGTGTTCATCCAGGACATCCTGAACCGCTTCAACGGCGATGAGTTGACGGTCGTCTCGCCCGACGTGGGCGGCGTGCTGCGCGCGCGCGCCATCGCCAAGCGCCTTGACGCCGACCTGGCGATCATCGATAAGCGCCGCGAACGCGCCGGCGTCTCCGAGGTGATGCACATCATCGGCGACATCCGGGATCAGCGGTGCATCCTGGTGGACGACATCGTGGATTCGGCCGGCACGCTGTGCAACGCGGCCGAAGCCCTGATGGAGGCGGGCGCCAAGTCGGTCTGCGCCTACGTGACTCACGGCGTGCTGTCCGGCGGCGCCGTGGCGCGCGTCTCGGCCTCTCCGATCGAGGAACTGGTGATGACCGACAGCATCCAGGCGACCGAGGCGGTGCGCGTGGCCCACAACATTCGCCAGATTTCGATCGCCCCGCTGCTCGGCGAGGCGATGCTGCGGATCAGCGAGGAGCGTTCGGTCTCGAGCCTGTTCGAGTTCCCGCCCAGGTAACGCGGCGCGCCGGTCCCGGCACCCCTGGAGGCCGGGGCGGGCGCTCGACCGCGGACGGCCGCCTGGCCGGAGCGCCTACGGAAGGAGTGAGGAGATGAGCGAAATTGTCAGAATTCCCGCGCACCCGCGGGAGCGGGCCGGGAAGGGGCCGGCCCGCGCCGCCCGGCGCGCCGGGCGCGTGCCCGGCGTCATCTACGGCGCCAAGAAGGACCCGGTCCTGATCACCCTGGACCCCCGCGACCTGATGCGCGCGCTCAAGACCGGCAGCTTCCTGGCCACGATTTACGACATCGAATTGGACGGCCGGCAGGAGCTCGTCCTGCCGCGCGACGTGCAGTTCGATCCGGTGTCCCACAGCGCGATCCACGTCGATTTCCTGCGGGTCTCGGCGGCCACGAGCGTGACGGTGGCCGTCCCGGTCGTCTTCCTCAACGAGGAGACGTCGCCGGGCCTGCGCCGCGGCGGGCTGCTCAACGTCGTGCGCCACGAGATCGAGATGAGCTGCCGGGCCGACGCCATTCCACCGCAGATCGAGGTCGACCTGACGGGTCTCGAGATCGGCGATAGCGTGCACATCAGCATGATCACGCTGCCCGAGGGCGTGCGTCCGGCCATCACCGACCGCGACTTCACCATCGCGACCATCGCCGCGCCGACCGTGGTGCGCGAGGAGGCCGCCGAAGAGGCCGAGGCCGCCCCCGAGGAGGCCGAAGAGGCCGCCGAGGAGGCCGCCGAGGAGGCCGCCGAGGAGGCCGCCGAGGAGGCCGTGGAGCCGGAAGCCGAGGCCGAGGAGTAGTCCCCGGCGCGGTTTCCTCACCCATGCTGCTCCTCGTCGGCCTGGGCAACCCGGGCCCGCGCCACGCCGAGAACCGGCACAACATCGGCTTCATGGCGCTGGACGAGATCGTCCGCCGCCACGGCTTCGGGCGGTGGCGGGTGCGTTTCCAGGGCCAAGTGGCCGAGGGCCGGATCGGGACCCACAAGGTGCTCGCGCTCAAGCCGCAGACCTACATGAACGACTCCGGCCGCGCGGTCGGCGAGGCGGCGCGCTTCTACAAGCTCGACCCGTCGCAGGTCATCGTGCTGTACGACGACATCGACCTCAGGCCCGGCAAGGTCAAGGTCAAGACCGGCGGCGGACACGGCGGACACAACGGCCTGCGCAGCATCGACGCGCACATCGGGCGCGACTACCGGCGCGTGCGCCTGGGGATAGGCCACCCGGGGCACAAGGATCTGGTGCACGGTTACGTGCTGCGGGACTTCGCCAAGGCCGACGCGCCCTGGCGCGACAAGCTGCTCGAGGCGGTGGCCGGCGAGCTGCCGCTCCTGCTCGACGGCAACGAGGGCGCCTTCATGTCGCGCGTGGCGCACCTGACCGCGCCGCCGAAGCCGCCCGGGCCAAAATCGGCGGCCGGCGCGCCGGACCCCGATCCGGAACCGGTCCCCGGCGGGCCCGCGGACAAGGCCGATGGGCTTTAACTGCGGCATCGTCGGCCTGCCCAACGTGGGCAAGTCGACGCTGTTCAACGCGCTGAGCGAGACCGCCGCGGCCGAGGCGGCGAACTACCCCTTCACCACGATCGAGCCGAACGTCGGCCGGGTGCCGGTGCCCGACCCGCGCCTCGAGGCGATCGCCCGCATCGCCAAGTCGCCGAAGGTCGTGCCGACCTACCTGGAGTTCGTCGACATCGCGGGCCTGGTGCGCGGCGCCTCGAAGGGCGAGGGCCTGGGCAACCGGTTCCTCGCCCACATCCGCGAGGTCGACGCCATCGTCCACGTCCTGCGCTGCTTCGAGGGCGAGGTGACCCACGTCGAGGGCTCGGTCGACCCGATCCGCGACGCCGAAACCGTGGAGACCGAGCTGCTGCTCGCCGACCTGGAGAGCGTCGAGCGCCAGCTCGAGGGCGCGCTCAAGCGCGCGCGCGGCGGCGACAAGGAGGCCAAGGCCCTCCTCGCCGTGCTGGAGCCGGCGGCGGCGGCCCTGCGCGACGGCCGGCCGGCGGGCGGCGCCGAGGTCGCGGAGGACCTGCGACCGGCCTTGGCGCGGCTCAACCTGCTAAGCGCCAAGCCGGTGCTCTACGTCGCCAACGTGGAGGAGGAGGCGGTGGCCACGGGCAACGCCCACAGCGACCGGGTCGCCGCGCGCGCCGCGGCCCGGGGCGCGGGTTGCGTCGTCGTCTCCGCCGCCATCGAGGCCGAGGTGGCGGGCCTGAGCGACCCGGAGGAGCGGCGCGCGTTCCTGGCCGCGCTCGGCCTGAAGGAAAGCGGCCTCGACCGGGTCGTCAAGGCGGGCTACGCGCTGCTCGACCTGATCACCTTCTTCACCGCCGGGCCCAAGGAGGCGCACGCCCGCACCCTCAAGCGCGGCGCCAGGGCGCTCCAGGCCGCGGGCATCGTCCACAGCGACTTCGAGCGCGGCTTCATCCGCGCCGAGACCGTCACCTACGAGGACTACGTGGCCTGCGGCGGCGAGCAGGGCGCCAGGGACGCGGGCAGGATGCGCGCCGAAGGGCGCGACTACGTGGTCCGGGACGGCGACGTTTTGCACTTCCGTTTCAACGTGTGAGGCCCCAAGTATTCGGTCAGTCGACGCGCAAGGGAGATGACCTCATGACAGGCGCGACCAACCCCTCCGAGACAAGCGAGCGGATCACGATCGAGCCCTGTGCCAAGCGCGTGCGCGCGGTGTTCAATGGACAGACCGTCGCCGAGAGCGAGCACGCGCTGGTGATGCACGAGGCCGGCTATCCGCCGCGCGCCTATTTCCCGCAGGCGGACGTGCGCATGGACCTGTTGCGGCGCACCGCGCACACCACGCACTGCCCGTACAAGGGCGACGCCGCCTACTGGACGCTCGCCGTGGACGGCGAGACGCTGGAAAACGCCGCGTGGGCCTACCTCGAGCCGCTGCCCGGGGTCGCCGAGATAGCAGGCCGGCTCAGCTTCATCGACGCCGTGCGGGTCGAGCTCCAGAGCGGATCGTGATTGATTGAAACCACTTCGCGGTTCCAATCAATCACGTGAATCCGCTCTATACATTACAGTTGG
>JBHHZJ010000159.1:0-5134 GCA_046758005.1 Kiloniellaceae bacterium | reverse complement strand
GGCGCCCGCCGGCCGGGGATCAGGTGATCCGCTGCCGGAGCGTCGCCGAGACGAACTCGCTGACCACGACCACGCCGAAGACGGCCAGAAGGATGGCCGAGACCTCCTGCCACAGGAACTGGTTGATCGAGGCGTAGAGCAGGATCCCGATGCCGCCGGCGCCGACGAAACCCAGCACCGTGGATTCGCGGATGTTGATGTCCCAGCGGTATACGACGGTGCCGTAAATGACCGGCAGCACCTGGGGCAACACCCCGATCCACAGGACCTGGAGGCGGGAGGCGCCGGTCGCCTCGACGGCCTCCACCGTGCCCTCGTCGATCTCCTCGATGGCCTCGGCGACGAGCTTGCCCATGAAGCCGATGGAACGCGCGGCGATGGCCCAGATCCCGGCCACGGGCCCCGGTCCGAAGATGGCCACGAAGAACAGGGCCCATACCACGGTGTTGACCGAGCGCGAGGCGACCAGGATGAACCGGCCGATGAACCAGGTTACGACGTTGAAGGTGGTGTTCCGGGCCGCCAGGAAAGCCACGGGAAAGGCGATCAATATGGTCGCCGCCGTGCCCAGGGTGGCGATGTGGATCGTTTCGATCAGGGAGTCGACGACCGCGTCGAAGTAGCTCCAGTCCGGGGGGTACATGCGGACCAGCAGGTCGGCGGCCTGGACGTGCGCATCGAGCAGGTAGACCCAAGTGATGTCGAGGCTGCCGAACGAAGCCACCGCGACGGCGACGACGCCCAGATACCAGGCGTAGCGCACGAGCGTCTCGCGCGGCGTGAAACGGCGCCAGACCTGCGGATAGCGCCGGGCGTGCTCCTCGACGGTCATCTCAGGCGCTTCCGGACCTCGTTGGAGAAGATCTCGCCGAGGAACACCAGGCCGATGATGACCATCAGAATCGCCAGGCTGAAGTCGTAATCGTAGCGAGAGAAGGTGGCCGCCAGAACCTGCCCGATGCCCCCGGCGCCGACGATGCCGACCACCGTGGAGTGCCGGAGATTGGCGTCCAGCCGATAGATCGAGACGCCCAGATAGCGCGGCAGGATCTGCGGCGTGATCGCATAGACCAGCAGCTTGGGGAAGCTGGCCCCCGTGGCCCGCACCGCCTCCATTTGGCCGGCATCCATATTTTCGACGTCCTCGGCCAGCATCTTGGAGATGAAGCTGGCGCTGGCAACGATGAGGGTCAGCACCCCGGCCAGGGCCCCGAATCCGACGACCTTCACGAAGAAGATCGCCCAGATGATCTCGTGGAACGTGCGCGACAGGATGATGACAAGCCGGGCCAGGAGGTAGAGCGGCGTGGGCGCCAGGTTTCGGGCCGCCGCCAACCCGAGCGGCACGGCGAGGATCATGCCGACGAAGCTGGCCGCGAACGCGATCAGGACGCTCTCGCTGACCCCGCGCAGCAAGAGCTCCCAGCGGGAAAAGTCCGGTGGGACCATGCGCGCGAACATGTCGCCCGCGCGCGTCAGCCCTTGGCTGACCCGCGCCGCGTCCACCTCGAGGGCGAAGAAAAGCGACCAGACGAGATAGGCCACGGCGAGCGCGGCGAGGCCGTAGCGCAGGATCGGGCTTTCGATGAACGGCGGCCGCCGCCACGCGGTGGGATAACCGCTCGCCGGCTCGCTCATCCCGCAGCGACCCCGCGCTCGATGGCCTCCCGCGGGTCCGCCGCGCCGCCGGCGTCGTCCTCCGTCGTCCGGATGGTCGTGCTCCAGTCTTCTTCGCCGTAGATCTCGGTGAGAACGGCGGGACTGAGCTGGTCGGGGGCGCCCGCGAATACGACCTCGCCGTCGCGCAGGCCGACGATGTGATCGGCGAAGGTCTGCGCCAGCGCGACGTCATGGATGTTGACCAGCGTCGGCGTGCCGCGCTCGTGCGCCAGTTCGACGATCAGGCGCATGATCTGGCGCGCCGTCTTGGGATCCAGGCTGGCGGTCGGTTCGTCCACCAACAACAACTCGGGCCGCTGCATGAGGGCGCGGGCGATGCCGACGCGCTGGCGCTGGCCGCCGGACAGCGCGTCGGCCCGCGCGTCCTGCCGGCCGGACAGTCCCACCCGTTCCAGAAGCTCGAACGCCGCGGCCACCTCCTCGGGCCGGTAACGGCGCCGAAACGCGCGCCAGAAGCCGACGTAGCCGAGCCGGCCGGAGAGCACGTTCTCCATGACCGTCAGGCGTTCGACCAGGTTGTACTCCTGGAAGATCATGCCCATGCGCCGGCGCGCCTTGCGCAGCGCGCGCCGACCGAGCGCGGTGACGTCGGTGCCGTTCAACACGACCCTGCCGGAGGTCGGCTCGACCAGCCGGTTGACGCAACGGATCAGCGTGCTCTTGCCGGCGCCGGAGGATCCGATCACGGCGACGACCATGGGCCGGTCGACGGTGAGACTGACGCCGTGCAGCGCCCGCAGGCCGTTCGGATACGTCTTTATCAGGTCGGAAATCTCGAGCATGGCACGCCAGGGCCGGCGAGCCGCCGCCTCGGCCGACGGCGGCCCGCACCGGTGGCTTAGCTTATCCGGATTTCTTCTTCTTCTTTTTCTTCTTCAGCTTGAGGCCCTTTAGGGCGTCCTGGGTGTAGGTCACGCCGTTCTCCTTCTGGATCAGACGGATCTCCCGCCAGTGCTCCTTGAAGGTGATCGGGCAGAACTTGTCCGCCTGCTTGCCGAACTCCTTGGCCAGGCCGGAGCCCTTCCAGTCGAAGGTCAGGAAGGCCTCGACGATCTTTTTCTGCAGATCGGGGCGCAGGTTGTGAGCGTAGCCGTAGGACGTGGTCGGAAAGGGATTGGACTGCCAGATGATGCGGATGTCGTCCCGCTTCAGGATGCCCTTGTCGATCATGCGGTCGAGCACGCTGGACGCGATGGGGGCCGCGTCGTAGTCGCGGTTGGCCACGCCCATGATCGAGTTGTCGTGCTTGCCCGAATAGATGACCTCGTAGTCCTTGTCCGGTACCACGCCCAGGTTCTTGAACAGCGCGCGCGGCGCCTGGTTGCCCGAATTGGACGACGGGGTCACGTGGGCGACCTTGTGGCCCTTGAGGTCCGCGACCTTCTGGATGTCCGAATCCTTCTGCGTGATGAGCTGCAGCCTGTAGCCGAACCTGCCGTCGCCCTTGCACATCAGCGCGAAGGGAACGTAGCCCGCCAGGTTCACGCCGAAGACGGTCGGGCCCGTCGAGATGCCCGCCACGTGCAGGCGGCCGGAGCGCATCGCCTCCACCTGGGCGGCATAGGACTCCGCGCCGTACCATTTGACCCGCTTGCCCGTCTTCTCGGACAGGTAGGACATGAACTCGGTGAAGACGTTCTCGTAAACCGAGGGGTCCTCCACCGGCGTGTACGAGAAGACGAGGACATCGGGATCCTGCCATTGGCTCGGGTCCTGCGGCGTGTCGGCCACCAAGTCGCCGTCCGCGTCGCAGAACCCGACATCCAGGTCGCCGCGCGGACACTCCGCCGCACGCACCGTCGTGGCCGTCAGCATGAGCCCCACGACGGCGGCTCCGGCGATCAGGCCGCTCCAAAGCGATTTGCTATTCGACATGCTTTACCTCCTTTACCTCCCTGTTTAATCGGGGTTGTCGGGGCCCCGCACCGGCGGCGCGGCCAAGCGCCTCGCCGGGTCGGCCCCGCCGTGCCCGGTCCGCCTCCGATTTCACTCACGTGTCGCCGGTGGCTGCCCAGAGACTATATAGATTGAGCGGTTATTGTATAGAGACCGGCACGGGATCAAGGAAATTGCGCAGCTTGCCGACCGTCCGGCTTGACGCCAGGACGCGAGGCCCGTCGCGCTTTGCCGCACAGGGGCGCTCCGTGCTACATTGGCCGCGAACGCCCGTAACGAACACGTGGGCGAATGCACTTGGGAGGAAAGCATGAAACGACTTGTTCTTGCCGCGGCCTTGACCGCCGGTTTGGCGGCGCCGGCCTTCGCGTTCCACTGCCCGGTCGACATGGGCAAGATCGACGCGGCCCTCGCCAAGAACCCGCAGCTCTCCGCCGAGCAGTTGGCCAAGGTCAAGAAACTGCGTGCGGAAGGCGAGAATCAGCACAACAGCGGCCAACATAGCACGGCGGTCAAGACGCTCGCCGAGGCCATGGAGATTCTCGGCATCAAGTAACGGCCGCGGCGGCCCGGACATCGCGGCGTGCTCCGGCCCGCGCGCGCGGCCGGCGCGCGGCGCAACCCCGCGTGTCCCGGACGGCGCGTGCCGGCCCGGGCCCTGACGGCTGCGGAGGGATGACGACGTGCAGGCTGGCGGCGCCAGGTCGCTTGCGGGGATCGAGATCTTCGAGGGGCTCGAGGAGGCCGAGCGCCGCCGTCTCGAAGGCCGCTGCCAGTGGCGCCGCTACGGCCCCGGAGAGTCGATCCTGGAGCGCGGCGGCGAAAGCCGGGAGGTCCTGTTCATCGTCCAGGGGGCGGTGAACATCGTCAACTACTCCCTGTCCGGCCGCGAGGTCGCCTACGCGACGCTCAGGACCGGCGAGTGTTTCGGCGAGCTGTCCGCGATAGACGGCCGGCCCCGCTCGGCCAGCGTGGTCGCCGCCGAGCCGACGCTGGTCGCGGTCCTCCGGTCCGAACAGTTCCTCGACCTGTTGAAGCAGCGTGCCGAGATCACATTCCGCGTGCTCGAGCGGCTGACCAACATGGTGCGCAGCGGCGACGTGCGGATCATGGAGCTCAGCACCCTGGCCGCGACCCAGCGCGTCTACGCCGAACTCCTGCGCATGGCCGAGCGCGACGTCGCGGTGCCGGACCTCTGGGTCATCCATCCCCTGCCGCCGCTGCGCGAGATCGCCAGCCGCGTGGGCACGACCCGCGAGACCGTCGCGCGCGCGCTCAGCCAGCTCTACCCGACCGGGCTCGTGCGCCGCAAGGGGCGCAGCCTGTACATCATGGACCGGGCCAAGTTCGAGCAGACGCTCGCGGACCTGCAGCAACACGGCGGCGGCCACCCGCGCGCGTAGGGACCCGCGGCCGACGGCGCGCCCGCTCGGTCCGTCCGGACGCGGCCCGGCCTTGCGCCCGTTGCCGGCGGGCGCCGCCCCTCCTTGTCCATGACCTGCGATCCGGCGAGATGCTTGGCCTAGGCCGGCCCGCGGCGACCGCCCGCCTCTGAGCG
>JBHHZJ010000158.1:0-5265 GCA_046758005.1 Kiloniellaceae bacterium | reverse complement strand
CCCGGCATTCGGCGGACGCGGTTCGGATTCCCGGGCCCGGCGGAGCGCGGACGCGCAAGCGATGCCTTGTCCGCGGCCCGGGCGCGCGCCACAGTGATCGAGAACGGCGACCGCGGGGAAGGACGGAACCGTGACCTTTGCGATCAAGGGGCTCGACCACGTGGTGCTGCGCGTGGCCGACCTGGAGCGGGCGCTCCGATTCTACTGCGGCGTGCTCGGCTGCCGCGAGGAGCGGCGGGTCGAGAGCATCGACCTGGTGCAGCTTCGCGCCGGGGCCTCGCTCATCGACCTGATTCCGGCGAGCGAGCCGCCCGCGGAGGGCGGCCGCAACATGGACCACTTCGCGCTCGGCATCGAACCGTTCGACGAGGCCGCGCTGCGCCGGCATCTCGAGGCGCACGGCGTGGAGGTCGGCGAGGTCGCCACCCGCTACGGCGCGCAGGGCGACGGGCCGTCCATCTATATCAAGGACCCGGACGGCAACACGGTCGAGCTCAAGGGTCCGGCGGGTGGCTGACATGCCGGAGGGCGCCGGCGCCTACATCCTGCTGGTCGCGCTCGACGGGCCGCTGGCCCTGGATGCCGCGACGCTGGCCGCGGCCGTCCTGGGGCCGGGTCGTTACGCCTACTGCGGCAGCGCCTACGGCCCCGGCGGCCTGGCCGCGCGCCTGGGGCGGCACCTGCACCGCGACAAGGCGGTGCGCTGGCACATCGACCGCCTCACCACGGCGGGGCGGGTCGTCGCCGTGCTCGCGCTGCCGGGGGGTCGCGAGTGCGACCTGTTCGCCCGCGTCCTTGCATGCCCGGGCGCGAGCGTGCCGGTCCCCGGTTTCGGCAGCTCGGACTGCCGGCGCTGTCCGGCCCACCTCGCCGCCGTGCCGGAGGATTTCGATGCGATGGCCATCGCCTCGGCGGTTCCCGCCGCCGGGTTCGACACCCCGTAGCCACTCTGTTCATATCGCCGGGGCGATGTTCACCGACGCGCGCGCCGTTTACCATTCGCCGCCTCCGGCGGCGGCCGGCCGGGGCCGGGCCGGCGCGCTATTTCGCGTTAAGAACTCTCCTCAACCGCCTGTCAAATAAGGATTGACGAACGCGGCGACGGCCGTCCGCCGGGCGGCGCGGCGGAACGAGCCCGCGCCGTGCGCCGCGGCGGCCTTAACCCTTCCTTCAAATGTCCGGAATAGCGTTGACGCGAGCTTGGAGCCCCGTCGCCCGGAACATGTACGAAATACACACGAAGCGGGACAGGGGCGGTTCGCTCCTGCATCGGTACGGCGAGCAACTCGGCCATATCGTGCGGCGGAGGCTGACCGAACAGGCCCTCATCGCGGCCCGGCAAGACGCCGAGCGCGCGGTGGATACGGCGCGCGTCGCGGTGCTCCAAGCCGAATCGTCCAACCGCGCCAAGACCGAGTTTCTCGCCAACATGAGCCACGAGCTGCGCACCCCGCTCAACGCCATCATCGGGTTCTCGGAAGTCATCGAGCGCCAGCTGCTGGGCCCGGTCGAGAACACCGGGAAGTATCGGGCCTACGCACGCGACATCCACGATGCGGGCAAGCATCTCCTGTCCGTCATCAACGACATCCTGGACCTGGCAAAGATCGAGGCCGGCCAGCTCGACCTGCGCGAGCGGCTGTTCGACGTGAACGAGTGCATCGCCACCTGCGTCAAGATCGTGGCCGGGCAGGCCGCGGCGGGAAACCTGGCGCTGGACTGGAAGGAACAGGCCGGTCTGCCGTCGCTGTGGGGCGACGACAAGAAATTCCGGCAGGTCCTGATCAACCTCCTGTCCAACGCCGTCAAGTTTACGCCGTCGGGCGGCAGGATCTCCATCGAAGCCGGGATCGAACCCGGCGGCGCCTTCCGCATCACGGTGACCGACACGGGCATCGGGATCGCCCGGCAGAACATCTGCAAGGTCATGCAACCCTTCGGCCAGCTGGACAGCATGCTCGCGCGCGAGCACGGCGGAACCGGCCTCGGCCTGCCGATCAGCAAGGCGCTCATCGAGCTGCACGGAGGCACCCTCGTCATGGAGTCCGAACCGGGCCTCGGGACGTCGGTGACCCTGCGGCTTCCCGCCAACCGGGTCCGCAAGGCCCGCGCGTGAAACGGATCGACCCATGACGCAGCACGAGCCCGGCACCCTCCGGCCCGCCCCCGGCCCCGACGGCCCGCCGCAAGCGCCCGTCGAGCGAGTGGATTTCGCTCCGGGGTCCGGGGCGGCGGAGGTCGCGTGCGAGCAGGAGCTGAGGATCGGCCGCGTCGTCTCCGTATCGGGCTCGCAGGTCATCGTCCTCCTCGACGACCCCGCGGCGGGCGGACATTGGCGCAAGCCCGCCTCGCTGCAGATCGGGGCGCTGGTCAAGACGCGCACCCCGTTCTCGACCGTCTTCGGAATGGTCAGCGGCCTGAGCATCCCGATCCCGGCGCAGGACTCGAACGAGACCGAGATGCGCATCGTGGAGCTCGACCTGATCGGCGAGGCGGTGTCCAAGGGCAACGGCGAGGCCGTGACGTTCCAGCGCGGCGTCTCCTTCTGCCCCGCGCTGGGCGACGAAGTGTTCACCTCGACCCAGGAAGACCTGCGGCAGGTCTACGCGCGCCCGAGCGTGTCCAGCGTGCGGATCGGCACCATCTACCAGGACCAGTCGTTGCCGGCCTTCGTCGCGATCGACGACCTCCTGGGCAAGCATTTTGCGATCCTTGGGACGACGGGTTCGGGAAAGTCCTGCGCCGTCGCCCTGATCCTGCGCGCGATCCTGTCACGGCACGCCAGCGGCCACGTCGTGCTGCTCGACCTGCACAACGAGTATGCGCGATCCTTCAGCGACTGCGCGGAAATCCTGGAGTCCGAATCGCTCGAGCTGCCGTACTGGCTCCTCAACTTCGAGGAAATGCGCCAGATCGTGGTGGGCGGCGCAAGCGAGGACCGCGAGGCCGACGCGGCGATCCTCAAATCCGCCATCCTGACGGCCAAGCAGCGCTACCACGCGGAATCGGAAACGGCCGCCTACCTCACGGCCGACACGCCCGTCCCGTACCGGCTGTCCGACGTCAACCGGCAGATCGACGACGCCGTCGGCAAGCTGGACAAGCCGACCGACTCGGCGCCCTACCTGCGGCTCAAGGAGCGGCTGTCCGCGCTCCAGACCGACAGGCGCTACGCGTTCATGTTCCCGGGCCTGACGGTGCGCGACAACATGGCCGCGATCCTGTCGCTCATCTTCCGGATGCCGGTCGGCGGCAAGCCGGTCACGATCCTGGATCTCTCCGGCGTGCCGTCGGAGATCCTGAACGTCGTCATCTCGCTCCTGTGCCGGCTGACGTTCGACTTCGCGCTGTGGAGCGAGCGCGAAATGCCGATCCTGCTCGTCTGCGAGGAGGCGCAGCGCTACATCGGCCAGGACCGCCTGCTCGGCTTCGAGCCGACCAAGCGCGCCTTGTCCCGGATCGCCAAGGAAGGGCGCAAGTACGGGGTCTCGCTGTGCCTGGTCAGCCAGCGGCCCTCCGACCTCGCCGCGGAAATCCTGTCGCAGTGCAACACCATTTTCGCCATGCGGATGAGCAACCAGACGGATCAGGACTTCGTCCGCGGCACCCTGTCGGAGTCCGCGGTCGGCCTGATCGACTCCCTGCCGACGCTGCGCACCGGCGAGGCCATTGCGGTCGGCGAAGGCGTGGCGGTCCCGGTGCGGCTGTGCTTCGACCTGCTGCCCGAGGACATGCGGCCGAAGAGCGGGACCGCCCTGTTCTCCAAGGCGTGGCAAGCCGACGGCAAGGATCAGGCCTTCGTCGCGGAAATCGTCGCGCGCTGGCGCCGCCAGGGGCGCTGAGGCGGCAACGGCCCAAGCGGCCGGGCCGCGCAAGCCCACGAGGGGCGCCCCGCCCTACTCCGCCGCCTTTTTCTCCGGCGCCGCCACCGGCTCGCGCATGGTGACGAACTCCTCGGCCGCGGTCGGGTGGATGCCCACGGTGGCGTCGAAGACCGCCTTGGTGGCGCCCGCCTTGATCGCGACCGCGACGCCCTGAATGATTTCCGGCGCATCCGCGCCGACCATGTGCGCGCCGACGACCTTCTGCGTGGCGCGCGCGACGATGAGCTTCATCATGGTCGTCTCGTCGCGCCCCGACAGGGTGTGCTTCAAGGGCCGGAAGGCCGAGCGGTAGACGTCGAGCTCGCCGTAGGCGGCGCGGGCCTGCGCCTCGGTGAGACCCACGGTCGAGACCGGCGGGTGGCTGAATACGGCGGTCGGCACGTCGGCGTGGTCCATGGCGCGCGGGAGGCCGCGGTAGACCGTGTCGACGAAGGCCATGGCCTCCTGGATCGCGACCGGCGTGAGCGGCACCCGGTCGGTCACGTCGCCGACCGCGTAGATGTTCGGCCGGCTCGTGCGCGAATAGGCGTCGACCTTGACCGCGCCGCCCTCGTCGGTCTCGACCCCGGCGGCGGCCAGGCCCAGATTCTCCGTGTTCGGCCGCCGTCCGGTGGCGGCCATGACCAGGTCGGCCGCCACCGTGTCGCCGTCGGACAGGTGCACGACCAGATGCGCGCCCCGCTTCTCGATCCTGTCGATGGTCAGCTCGACGCGCAGGTCGATGCCCTTCTTGACCAGCTCGCCGGCCAGCGTCCCGCGCACGTCGTCGTCGAAGCCGCGCAGGATCTGCGGCCCCCGGTAGATCTGCGTGACCGCCGCCCCCAGGCCGGTGAAGATGCTGGCGAACTCGACCGCGACGTATCCGCCGCCGTAGACCACGGCGCGTTCGGGCAGGCGGTCGAGGTGGAACGCCTCGTTCGAGCTGATGGCGAACTCCCAGCCGTGGCCGGGCGGGAACACCGGGCGGGCGCCGGCGGCGATGAGGACGGTCTCGGCGGTCACGACCGTCGCGCCGACCTCGACCTCGTGGGGTCCCGACAGGCGCGCGTGGCCGCGGTGGACCGCCACCCCCGCCTCCTCGAGCAGGCGCTCGTAGATGCGCTCGAGGCGGGCGATCTCGGCGTCCTTGCTGGCGATCAGGCGCGCCCAGTCGAAGCGCGCGCCCTCGACCGTCCAGCCGAAGCCGGCGGCGTCCTCGAAGTCCTCGTGGAAGTGCGCGGCGTAGGAGAACAGCTTCTTCGGCACGCAGCCGCGGATCACGCAGGTGCCGCCGTAGCGGTACTCCTCGGCGATGCCGGCGCGCGCGCCGGCGGCCGCCGCCATGCGCGCGGCGCGCACGCCGCCCGAGCCGCCGCCGATCACGAAGAGGTCATAGTCGAAC
>JBHHZJ010000157.1:0-5306 GCA_046758005.1 Kiloniellaceae bacterium | reverse complement strand
TCTCCGACGCCGCCGAGTCGCTCGCCGTCGAATCCGCCGCGGCGCGCGACACCGACGCATGGGCGCGTTTTGCCCTCGCCTGCGACAACACCCGCGCCCAGGCGCGCGCGCTGTCATGGGCGATCGATCAGATCGAGGGCGCGCCGTGAAACCGCCGCGCGACCGGCGGCTTCGCGCGCGTCTTCACGACGCCTTGGCCGCGCTCGCGATCGCCTTCCTCGTTTTCTGGATCGTCTTCGAGGCGATGGTCGCGATCGCGGAGCGGGCGGGACGATGAGCGACACCGTCCTCGCTGGCTTCGTTCTGCTGCTCGCCGTCTGGGCGGTGGCGCCGGTCTTGTGGATCGCGCTGTGGCTGTGGAACCGCTGGATCACCGCACGCCGGCGGCCGGCGGCTGCGCGCGAGCGCGGGAGCGGACGATGAGCGCCCGCTGGCATCGGCCCGAGGATTTGCTCGGCCTGCCGGGCATGCCGGCCAAGGCGGTGCGCTCGATCTATCTGCGCGCCGCCAAGCACGGCTGGCGCTCGCGCGGGCCGCGCGGCGCGTACGAGCTGCTCGAGGACGACCTGCCGGATTCGACCCGCCGCGCGCTTTCGGCCCGGCGCCGATCTTGCCAACACCCGTCCGGGGTCGCCCTTCCCGCGCGCGATTCCGTTCAGGGGGGGGATGCCCCGGACCCGACCCCGGGGCGCCATCCGGAGCGTCGTTGCCTGTCCGACGATCCGGAGTCGGCGGCCGCGTCGCCTCCGCCCGCGGCGGCCGGAGGGAGCGCGGCCGGCGATGTTTGGCCTCCGTCGCCGGCCGCCTCCCCGCTTTCGGCGCCGATAAGCGGCCCGCGCGCCGCGCGGATCGAGGCCTGGGTCCACGTGCTGCGCGCGGCCGAGGATTGGCGCAGCGCCCGCGGTCTGCCAGTGGGCGAGGCCGACGACACCTTTGCCGCCGCCTACAATGCCGGTCGCATCGAGACGCCGGCGGCGGCGCGCGCCGAGCTGCCTCATGTCACGCCGCGCTCGCTGCGCCGATCGCGCAAGCGGCTACGGCAGGGCGGAATCGCCGCGTTGTCCGACGGCCGCGCGACGGCGCGCCGACGCGCGGAGTCATCCTTCGACGAATATCTCGCGGCCATCGTCTACGAATATCCGCACCTGTCGGCCGCGCGCATCCTGGCCGGATTCAAGGCGCGGCATCCCGACGACAGGGCGCCCTCGCTGCGCGCCGTTCAGCGCCGGCTGGCCCAATTCAAGGCCGAGAACGCGCGCGCCCTTTCGGCCGTGACCGATCCGGACCGGCATCGCTCGCGACGCCAGCCGGCCTTCGGCGACGCCGGCGAATCGATCGTCCGGCTCAATCAGCTCTGGGAGCTCGATTCCACGCCGGCCGACGTGATCTGCACCGACGGGCGTCAGGTCGTCGTCGGCGCCATCGACGTCTATTCCCGGCGGCTGCGGATGCTGGTCGCGCCGACCTCGCGCGCGACCGCGATCGCCGCGCTGCTGCGCCGCTGCCTGATCGAGTGGGGCGTGCCCGAGGACGTGCGCACCGATGAAGGGCGCGACTACACCTCGATCCACATCACGCGCGTGCTCGCGGATCTCGACATCACGCACCACCGCTGCCGGCCGTATACGCCGGAGACCAAGCCGTTCATCGAGCGCGCGCTCGGCACCCTGACGCGCGAGCTGTTCGAGACGCTGCCCGGCTACGCCGGTCATACCGTGGCCGAGGCCCAGAGGTTGCGCGCCCGCAAGGCCTTCGCCGCGCGCCGCGGCGAGGGAGATCGCGAGGCGTTCCGGGTCGCGCTCAGCGCCGGCGAGCTGCAGGCCGCTCTCGACGCGTGGACCGACAACGTCTATCTGCACGCCCCGCGCGGCGGCCTCGGCGGCAAGACGCCGTTTCAGATGATCACCGAATGGCGCGACCCGGTGCGGCGCATCGAGAATCATCACGCCCTCGACGTTCTGCTGGCCGAGGCGCCGGGCGGCCACGGCATCCGCACGGTCGGCAAGCACGGCATCCAGGTCGAGGGGACCTGGTTCATCGCCGCCGAGTTGGGCGCGTTGGTGGGCGAGCGGGTCCACGTCCGGCTCGATCCCGACATGGGCCGCGTGCGGGTGTTCGATGTCTTCGGCGAGCGCTTCATTTGCGACGCCGTCGCGCCCGAACGCGCCGGGCTCGACCGTCGCGCGATCGCGATCGAGGCCAGGGCGCGCGCCAAGGCCGCGGACAAGGCGGCCCGGGCCGAGGCCAGGCGCCTGCGCCGCGAACATCGGCCCGAGGCGTTGGCCGACGAGCTCGCCGCCGCGGCCGCGGCCAAGGCCAAACGCGTCGTCCCATTTCCGGGCCCGAGCAGGCCGCACGAAAGCGCAGGCCTCGCCGCGGCGGCCGAGGCCGTCCAGGCCGATGTCGAAAACGACTTCGATTTCGGCTCGCCCACCGTGGTGGACGATCTCACCGCCAGACGCAGGGCGGCCGCCCGCGCCGCCGAGGCGGCCGAACTCGACGAGGGCGGACGTCTCATCGCCGAGATGGAGGATCGCGCGCCGGCCGAGAACCGGGCCAGGCTCATCGGCAAACGATCGTGGGAGACCTGAGGCTTAACCCGTGGGGCGACGATGAAAAGCACGTTCGTGAAGATTGCCAACGTCAAGCGCTTCAACGGCGCGATCGGCCGCCTCAACGGCCGCGCGGTGCCGGAGCATGCCCTCGTCGGCGTCACCGGAGAGGCGGGTCTCGGCAAGTCGCGGACCGGCATGTGGTGGACGGTCCAGAACGACGCCGTGATGATCCGCGCGCACCCGAACGCCACGCCGGCGTGGGTCCTCTCCGATCTTGTCCGCGAATTGGGTCTGGCGCCCACGCGAACCACGCAGGCGCTGGCCACGCAGGCGATCGGCGCGCTCGCGGCCGATCCGCGGCCCGTGGTCATCGACGAGGTCGAGCACGCGTTGCGCAGTGACGCGCTCGTGCTCGACACGCTGCGCGACGTGGCCGACCTGTGCGAGGTGCCGCTCGTGCTCATCGGCAGGGAAGGCACGCCGGAAAAGCTGCGCCGGCACCGGCAGATCTGGCGGCGGATCGGCGCGGTGGCCGAGTTCCGCCCGCTCGACCTCGAGGACGCGGCCCTGCTCGCCGCCGAGCTCGTCGAGCTCGACGTGCCCGAGGCGGTGTTGTCCGAAATCCTGCGCGCCGCCGAGGGCCGCGTGTGCGGCGTGCTCGGCGGCCTGGCGTGGGCGGAGGCGCGCCTGAAACGTCACGGGTCGCTCACGGCGGCGGATTTCAACGGCCTGGGGCATCCGTGGGCCCGGAAGGACGCGCGCGTCGTCGGCCTCTCCGCGCGGGCGCGGGCCCGCGAAGCCGCGGCGGATCGGACCACAAACCCGCAGGCGGTGGCATGAGCGCGCCCACAGCCACGATGCACATCCTGGAGGCGCTGGCGCGCGGGGCCGGCGGGACGCGGCGGCGGTCGATGGCTCTCAACCGACTGACCGGCGTGGCCGGATTGTCCGTGCAGACGACGATCGCGCTGCTCGGTCGACTCGAATCGAATCAATTGGTGAGCCGCGAGGGTCACGGCTGGCGGATCACCGCCGCCGGCCGGGCCGCGGCCGAGGTCGGCGCGCATTCGCGCCGCGTCCGGCGGCCCGACAACCTGCGCGCCCGCCTCTGGGCGGCGCTGCGCCGCGCGCGCAAGGGCACGGTTCACGAATTGGTGCAAATCGCCGCGCGCGATGGCGAGGCGGCGTGCCGGTCCGGAGGGCTGCGCCCCGCGGCCGACTATCTGCGCGCGCTCGAGCGCGCCGGCTATTGCCGGGCGTTGCCCCGGCGTCAGATTACGCCCTCCGGCGGGCGCCGGAAGGTCTACCTCCTGATCGACGACCCGGGTCCGCACGCGCCGCGCTGGACCGGGCGCGCGCGCTCGCTCGTCGACCCGAACCGCGGCGAGGTGGTGCATGTCTGAGCCCTGGCTGGAGGCGTTGGCGGCGGCGGCCCGGATACGCGGTCAGGCAGCCGCCGCGCGCAGGATCGGCTATCGGCCGAGCGTCGTCTCCCAGGTTCTCAACGGCACCTACAAGGGCAACGAGACGGCCGTTCGACGCGCCGTCGAGGGCGCGTTGATGGGCGCGGTGGTGAGCTGTCCCGTGCTTGGCGAGATCCCGGCGCATCGCTGCGCCACGATCCAGCGCCAGGCCTTCGCCGCGACGACGCCCGAGCGCGTGCGCCTTTACCGCGCCTGCCGCGCCGGCTGCCCCAACTATCGCGGCGGCCTCGCCGCAACGACGGAGGACGAACGCCCGTGACGCCGACGCAACGCCGCGTCTACGACGCGATCTGCCGCTACTGGCAGCGCGAGGGCCACGGACCCTCGCTCGATGATCTCAAGCCGGCGACTGGCGTGGTCTCGAAGAGCGCGGTGAAGGACGTCGTCGATCGCCTCGTGCGCGACGGCTACGTGTCGCGCCGGCCGGGCTCGGCCCGCAGCCTCCGCCCGACGGTCGCGCCCGCCGCCAACGCCGTGGCCTCGGCCGCCCAACGGCTGCTCGACAACATCGTCCGCGACGATCCGGACAAGGGGGTCGCGATTGTGAGGTCGCGCGATCTCGGCGATCTCGACATCGCGCTCGCCGAGTTGACCGGCATGCGGCGCGAACCCCGGCGCGCCCTGCCATGAGCGCGCGCTCGCTCTATCCCGCCGACAAGCTGCCGGCCACCATCCCGCGGCGATCGTTGGCTGAGATCAAGGCGACGGTGTGCCGGCGGTGGTCGATCTCGCCCGAGGACCTCGTCTCGCACCGCCGCGCGCCGCCTCTGGTCGCGGCGCGGTTCGCGGCGATGTATCTGGCCCGGCTCTTCACCCCACACTCGTCGAGCACCATCGGCCTGCACTTCGGCGACCGCGATCACACGACCGTGCTCCATGCCTGGTCGCGAATGGATCAGGCCGTGCTCGACGACGCCGACGCGGCCGAGGCGATCGCGGAGATGGTCGTCGAACTGTGCGCGCGGCCCGCGCCCGATCCGGGTCAACCGAACGCGTCCTCGCCGCCGTCGTCGTCCGACCCGGTGATCGATCTGGCCGCCAGATACGCCGGCGGCGCGACGCCGATCGGGTCCGTGACGGCCGACGTGCGCGCCCTGGCCGAGGAGGTCCTCCGCGCGCGCCAGAGCCTGCGTCTGATCGCCCATCTTCCCGACCGCGGCCGGCTCGAGGACGCGCGCGCGATCGCGCGATCCAGCCTGGAAGGCGAGGGCACATGAAACGCGGCAGCCGTCACACCCCGGCCGCGCGCCGACGCGTGAGCGAGGCC
>JBHHZJ010000156.1:0-5344 GCA_046758005.1 Kiloniellaceae bacterium | reverse complement strand
ACGCCGGCGCTGCACTCGCCGCTCATGTCGGTGACCAACGCGATCTCCTCGGTGATCATCGTCGGCGCCTTGATCGCCGCTGGGCCGGGCGAGCTGGGCTTCAGCGAGATCATGGGCTTCCTCGCGGTCACGCTCGCCTCGGTCAACATCTTCGGCGGCTTCATCGTGACGCAGCGCATGCTGCACATGTTCAAGAAGAAAAAGTAGGGGGCGGCCATGGGCGCGGACCTCGCGGCACTTCTGTATCTGGTCGCCTCGATCTGCTTCATCCTGGCCCTGCGCGGCCTGTCGCACCCCGAGACCAGCCGGGCCGGCAACGTCTACGGCATGATCGGCATGGCGATCGCCGTGGCCACCACGTTGGCGCTGCCCGGGGTGGTCAGCTTCGGCCTGATCGTCGCCGGCATCCTGGTCGGCGGGGCCATCGGCACGGTCATCGCGCTCAGGATCAAAATGACCGCCCTGCCGCAACTGGTGGCGGCGTTTCACTCGCTGGTCGGTCTGGCCGCGGTGTTCGTCGCCGCCGCCGCCTTCTACAAGCCGCAGGCCTACGGCCTCGGCACCCCGGGCGACATCCGCTTGAACTCGCTGATCGAGATGTCGATCGGCGTGACCATCGGCGCGATCACTTTCACCGGCTCGGTCGTCGCCTTCGCCAAGCTGCAGGCGCTGATCAGCGGCAAGCCGCTCGTCTTTCCCGGCCAGCACCTGCTGAACGCGGCGATCGGGGTCGCCATCGTGGCCGGTATCGTGTGGTTCTGCCTCGGGCAGACGGCGACCGCCTTCTGGCTGATCGTCGCCCTGTCGCTCTTGATCGGCCTGCTCCTGATCCTGCCCATCGGCGGGGCCGACATGCCGGTCGTGATCTCGATGCTGAACTCGTACTCGGGCTGGGCGGCCTGCGGCATCGGCTTCACGCTGGAGAACAGCCTTCTGATCGTCACCGGCGCGCTGGTCGGCTCCTCGGGCGCGATCCTCAGCTACATCATGTGCAAGGGCATGAACCGCTCGATCTTCAACGTGATCCTGGGCGGCTTCGGCACCGAGGGCGGCACGGTCGCGGCCGGGGCCGGCGCGGGCGACCGCACGGTCAAGTCGGGCTCGGCCGAGGACGCGGCCTTCCTGATGAAGAACGCGAGCTCGATCATCATCGTTCCCGGCTACGGCATGGCGGTGGCGCAGGCCCAGCACGCGCTGCGCGAGATGGCCGACGTCCTCAAGCGCGCGGGCGTGCGGGTGCGCTATGCGATCCATCCGGTGGCCGGGCGCATGCCGGGGCACATGAACGTGCTGCTCGCCGAGGCCAACGTGCCCTACGACGAGGTTTTCGAGATGGACGAGGTCAACCGGGACTTCAACGCCACCGACGTGGCCTTCGTCATCGGCGCCAACGACATCACCAACCCGGCGGCCAAGACCGACGCGAGCTCGCCGATCTACGGCATGCCCATCCTCGAGGTCGACAAGGCGAAGACCGTCCTCTTCGTCAAGCGCTCCCTGGCCACCGGCTACGCCGGCGTGGACAACGAGCTGTTCTACCGCGACAACACGATGATGCTGTTCGACGACGCCAAGAAGATGTGCGAGCACATCGTCAAGGCGCTGGAGAGTCTGTGAGGCGGTTGAAGCGGGCGCGCGCCGTCCCTTAGAGCGGATCGTGATTGATTGGAACCACTTCGCGGTTCCAATCAATCACGTGAATCCGCTCTATACATTACAGTTGGAGCAGATCCGGGTCGATGAATCGCCTTCGGGCGATTCTCATCGACCCGGATCTGCTCTAGCGGCACGCGCCCGGCACGGAACGGCACGGCCGCGCCGGGCGGCGGCGTCATGATCCTACTTTGATCGGTGAGGTGCCCCGGCCTGGCGAGGCTCCGGATCGCGCGGCGCCTAGTAGCCCTCGCGGTCCATGCGCTTGCGCAGCAGCTTGCGGTAGCGGCGGACCGCCTCCGCGCGCTCCCGCTTGCGCCGCGCGGAAGGTTTCTCGTAGCTGCGCCGCAGCTTCATCTCGCGGAAGACGCCCTCGCGCTGCAGCTTCTTCTTGAGCGCGCGCAGGGCCTGATCGACGTTGTTGTCCCGAACCTGTACTTGCACGGTCTGTCCCGCACTCCTTTTTCCAGACGATTGCCGGCGGTCACGCCGTCTGCCGGTCCGGCCCTCAAAACGCGAACACCACCCCTCGCTCGGGCCCACGCCGGAGCGGCCGGGCGGTTGGTAACACACCCGGCCGGGAAAGGGAAGCTTCGCATTGGCCACACGGGGCCAAAATCCGAGCCGGCAAGGCGCCGGCCAATCGCCGCGCCGCGCTTTACCGGCCTCCCGCGGCGCTCCATATTAGGGCCATGGCCATCCTCAAGATCGCGCGCATGGGCCACCGCGTGCTCAGGCAGAAGGCCGCCCCGGTCGAGGACCCGAGCGCCCCAGAGGTGCGCCGACTGGTCGCGGACATGCTCGAGACCATGGAGGACGCCGCCGGCACTGGGCTGGCCGCGCCGCAGGTTCACGTGCCCCTGCGGGTCGTCATGTTCTACGTCTCCGGCGAGCCGGCGCGGCGCGAGGACGGCGCCGAGGCCGCGGTGGAGAACGTGCCGCTGACGGTCCTGGTCAACCCGGTCGTCGAGCCGCTGGGCGAGGAGCTGGCGCTCGGCTGGGAGGCCTGCCTTTCGGTGCCCGGGCTGGCGGGCCGGGTGCCGCGCTACACAGCGGTGCGCTACCGCGGGCTGACGCTCAAGGGCGAGGAGATCGTGCGCGAGGCCACGGGCTTCCACGCCCGCGTGGTGCAGCACGAGTGCGACCACCTCGACGGCGTCCTCTATCCGCAGCGCATGACCGATCTGTCGACGCTGAGCTTCACCTCCGAGCTCGCCGCGCGGGCGCGCGCCGAGGTCGTGGAGGAGTGAGGCGGGCGCGTGCGCGGCGCCCGGAAACGCGGAGGATCCGCCCGATGGACATCGACAAGACCCGACGCAAGCTTCTGGACGCCACCCTGCCGCACGTCGCCTTCGACGGTTGGACCGGCGTGGCGCTCAGGGCCGGCGCGGCGGACGCCGGCCTCGACGAGGCCGCCGCGCTCAACGCCTTTCCCGGCGGCGCGGCGGAGCTGATCGAGTTCTTCAGCGCCGAGGCCGACCGGAAGATGCTGGCCGAACTGGAAAAGATGGATCTGCCTTCCATGAGGGTGCGCGAACGGGTGGCCGCTGCGGTGCGCATGCGCCTCGAGCAGCTCGCGCCCCATCGCGAGGCGGTGCGCCGGGGCCTCGGCTTCTTCGCCCTGCCGCACAACGCGGCGCTCGGGGCCAAGTGCCTGTACCGGACCGTGGACGCGATCTGGTACGCCGCCGGGGACACCTCCACGGACTACAACTTCTACACTAAGCGCCTGCTGTTGGCCGGGGTGTACTCCTCGACGCTCCTGTTCTGGCTCAACGACCGGTCCGAGGGCTCCGCCGAGACCTGGAGTTTCCTGGAACGGCGCATCGGCGAGGCGTTGAGGTGCGGCCGCGCCTTCGGCCGCCTGGCCGGCGGCCTGCTCGACCTGCCCGACCGATTGTTCACCCGGCGCCCCGCGGGCGTTCGGCGCTAGGTCTCCGAGACTTGGTATTACGTTCCGGAGCGCGGGATCAACCGCGTCACGTGGCCCATCTTGCGCCCCGGCCGGGCCTCGCCCTTGCCGTAGAGGTGCAGCTTGGCCCGGGGCTCGGCCAGCGCCTCGTGCGCGCGCGCCATGTCCTCGCCGAGCAGGTTCTTCATGACCGCGTCCGCCAGGCGCTCGGTGGAGCCGAGCGGCAGGCCCGCGACCGCGCGCAGAAGTTGCTCGAACTGCGAGGTCACGCACGCATCGAGTGTCCAGTGGCCGGAGTTGTGCGGCCGGGGCGCCAGCTCGTTGACCAGCACCTCGTCGTCGCCGGTCACGAACATCTCGATCGCCAGAAGGCCGACCAGGTCGATCTGCTCGGCCAGGTGGCGGGCGATCCCTTCGGCCTTGTCCACGACCCTCGGCGGCACGCGCGCCGGCACGATGCTCTGGTCGAGGATGTGCGCCTTGTGCTGGTTCTCGACCGGCACGTAGGTCTGGCGCGCGCCGTCCGCGCCGCGCGCCACGATCACCGAGATCTCCAGGCGAAAGTCGACGAAGCCCTCGAGGATCAGGCCGACCGTGGCCGCGGCCCGCGACATCTCGGCCCAGATGCCGTCCAGGTCGCTGTCCTTGTCGATCAGGATCTGGCCCTTGCCGTCGTAGCCCAGTTCCGCGGTCTTGAGCACGCAGGGCCGGCGCAGTTCCGCCACCGCGGCGCGCAGCGCCTGGACGTCCGTGATCTCGGCGAAGCGCGCGGTCGGGACGCCGGCCTGGCGGCAGAACGCCTTCTCGCGCAACCGGTTCTGGCAGACGTGCAGGACCGCGGCGTCGGGGTGCACGGGCACCCGCGCGGCCAGGTACTCCGCCGTGGCGACGGGGATGTTCTCGAACTCGAAGGTGACGGCGTCGACCGCCTTGGCGAACCGCCTGAGCGCGGCGCGATCGGCGTAGTCGGCGATGGTGGCGCGCGAAGTGACCTGGGTGGCCGGCGCGTCCTTCTCCGGGCAGAAGACGTGGCAGCGGTACCCGAGTTGCGCCGCGGCCATCGCCGCCATCCGGCCGAGCTGGCCGCCGCCCAGGATCCCGATGACGGCGCCCGGCGGGAGCGCGGTCCGCGCGGCCTCTGCCATCGAATTCAGCCTGCGTCGCGCGGGGTCTCGGCGACCGCGGCGGTTTGACCGCGCCGCCAGTCGTCGAGGGCCGCGGCCACCTCCGCGTCGCCGAGCGCCAGCACCGCCGCGGCCAGAAGCGCGGCGTTGATCGCCCCGGCGCGCCCGATGGCCAGCGTGCCGACCGGCACGCCGCCCGGCATCTGGACGATCGAGAGCAGGCTGTCGAGGCCCTGCAGCGCCTTGCTTTCAATGGGCACGCCGAAGACCGGCAGCGGGGTGAGCGAGGCCACCATGCCCGGCAGGTGCGCCGCCCCGCCGGCGCCGGCGATGATCACCTTGAGGCCCCGCTCGCGGGCGCTCTCGGCATAGTCGACCATGCGCTTGGGCGTGCGGTGGGCCGACACGATTCGCTTCTCGTGGGCGATGCCGAGCGCGTCCAGCGTCTCCGCCGCGTGGCGCAGCGTCGACCAGTCCGACTGGCTGCCCATGATGATGCCGACCCGGGGCTGAGCCTCTGCCATCTGCGTCTTTCCTGGGGGCGTGCGGGGACCGGGGCGCGGCATTATCGGGACAAGGCCGGGCCGAGGCAAGCGCGCCGGGCGCGCGGGGCCCCTCGCGGAGGCTGCGCCCGGCCGTCAACCATTCGTTTACC
>JBHHZJ010000155.1:0-5345 GCA_046758005.1 Kiloniellaceae bacterium | reverse complement strand
AACCCGCCGCTCATAACGGCGTTGTCGCAGGTTCGAATCCTGCCGGGCCCACCACGTCGCTCGCCCGGCTCGGGAAATGTCCCGATGCCGCCCGGCGCGGGAACGCATGGCGGTCCGCCACCTACAACGTCCTCTGCGACCTCTTCGACGAGATTCGCGGACGGCCGCGCAACGGCCCGCCCGCCATCGCGCGTCCCGGCAACGGGCGGACGCGTGGGCCCGTTCATCGGCTCGCCGGCGCGGCAGCCCGGCTCCGTCCAAACACCCGATCCGCCGGAAGGATCGCAATCGATCCGGATCGGCATCCAGGGTCGGGGACCGGCCTCAGATTGTGCGCATGTACGGCGCCACCGAGCCGAGGTGATCCTTGACCGCCCGCACGCCCGGTATTTCTTCCACCGCGATGCACAGCGCCTTTCGCTCCTCCTCGGAATCCACCCACCCCCAAAGCTCGGCGACGCCGCCGGTCACCATCACGTTGAGGCATCCGTGCGTGATCCATCCCTCGTGCGCCACGAGGGCCATGATCCGTTCGCGAATCGCGCGGTCGTTGGGCGAAGGCGCGATCGAAATCCGATCCTTGTGGGCGGCCAGACCGTGCAGCAAATTGGCCCGGCTGACGATGCCGACGACCTTGCCGTCGCGGAGGACGGGGACCCGCTTGATCCGGCGCTTTTCCAGAATCTGGGCTATTTCGCCCACGGGCGTATCCTCGGCGACCGACACGACGTCCCGCGTCATCACGTCTTCGGCCCGTCGGCCGTGGGCTTTGACGTATTCCCGGGCCCGGTCTTCGGGGCTGGCCAGCAGATTCAACCACCACGAGGCACGGCGCTCGGTTTCGCCTTCGCGCCGCCGCATCAGGTCGCCCTCGCTCACGATTCCCATGAGACGCCCGGCGGAATCCACGACCGGTACGCCACTGATGCTCCGCTCCAACAGCAGCCTCGCGATGTCCTCGACGCGGACGTCCGGTGTAACCGTAACGACATTGGTTGTCATGATGTCTTGCGCCAGCATGATTCGTCTCCGTCCGCGCCTGTCCTTCGCCGAGGCCGATGAGCGCGTTCCATTGAAGAAGGCATGGGGCGAAGCCGCCGCAAAACCCGGGCCTCAGCCTTGGGCGGCGCCCATCGCGGCGTGGAATGGCCCCCTCGAACCGAACTGCCTTCCGCCCCCGTGCCCGGGCTCAGTTTAGACAGTCCCGTTCGTGGGAAACAGGCAAATTGGCGTGGGCTCTGTGGCCTCTTAAGAGCCGGGGACCGCTGGAGCCGTGGTGCAGCCACGGCAATCCGGCACCCGTCGTCCGTTGCCGTGGAGACCATGCGGCGCCATCGCGCGCCGCGCCGGCGCGGACCCTCGCCGGCATGTCGTGCTATCTTCGCGCGCCGCCGCCCGGGGCCGACCCGGCGCGCCGATGCCATTGAGCGCCCGGGTCGCCTCGTGCGCTCATCGCCATCAGACCGGCGCCTCGTCGAAGAGCTTGAGCAGGCAGATCGGATCGCTCTCACCGTGGCCGCGCGCCACCAACAGGCGGTAGAGCCCGCGGGCTTGGTCGCTCATCGGCGTCGCGGTGGCGGTCTTCTTGGCCAGGTCGTAGACCATGTCCAGGTCCTTCAAGACCTGCCGCGCGAAGGCGGCTGGGGGCTCGTACTGGCGCGCGACCATGCGCGGGAACATATGGCGCAGCAGATTGCTTCCCGCGTAGCCGTCGCCGAGGCATTCGGGAATCTTCGCCACCTCGACCCCGGCGTTTTCGCCCAGCTTCAGCGCTTCGGCCAGGACCGCGAAATTGGTCAGCACGAGCACCTGATTGATCATCTTGGTGACCTGCCCGGCGCCGACCGGCCCCATGAGCGTGACCTTGGCGGCCAGGTCGTCGAGCAGCGGCCTCACCCGTTCGAACGCCGCAGGCTCGCCGCCGGCCATGATCGCCAGGGTCCCCTTCGCCGCCGACGGCGGTCCGCCGGAGACCGGCGCATCGATCCAGGCCATGCCGGTCTCTGCGGCTAGCCGCGCGGCCATGCGGCGCGTCGCTTCGGCGTCGGTGGTCGACATGTCGACCAGAACCTGCCCGGAGGTTCCGGCCTCGGCGACGCCCCCGGGCCCGAACACCGCCTGCTCGACCGCCGCGGTGCTGGTCACGCAGAGGACGACGGCCGGCGCGCCGCGTGCGACCGCGGCCGGCGAGTCGACGCACGTCACCCCGCGTTCGGCCGGGGCCGCCATCTTGGCCTTGTCGATGTCGAAGCCGATCGCCGTCCATCCGCGCTCGATCAACCGCGTGGCCATGGCCGATCCCATGAATCCGAGGCCGACCAGGCCGACCCGCGACTTGTCCTTCGTCATACCCTGTCCTCCGAACGGTTTTCGTTCAGGCGATAGATCCGCACCGCGTTGTCGTGAAACAGCCTGGCGATCTCTTGGTCGGAGAAATCCTTGGTGATCTCCCGATAACCGGAGAATATCGTCTTGAAATCCGCCGTCAGGCTATCGACGGGAAAGTTGCTGGCGAAGAGGCAGCGCTCGACGCCGAAGATCGCGATGGCGTCGCGCACGATCGCGCGGTTGTCCCGCACGCTCCAGGGCCGGCCGGGCACCCCGATCCCGGAGATCTTCAAGGCGGCGTTGCCGTGGGCCGCCACCGCATCCAGGGCCTTTCGCCAAGCCCGCAGACCGTCCCGGCTGCGCTCGGCGGGCAGGCCCGCATGGTTGATCACGATCCGCGTCTGCGGGAAGTCCGCCGCCAAATCCGCCGCGGCGTCGAGATGCCAGTAGGGCGTCTGCAGATCGAACGACATCCGGTACCGGGCCAGCATCGCGTACCCCCGGCGCCACGCGGGATCGTCCATCGAGCCGGAGGCCCCGCGCCGCGCGGCCCTCGGATCGGTTGCCGCCCGCGGTTTGTCGCGGATGCCCCGCACCAGCGGGAACGCGGCCTGTGCGCCCAGAACCTCCTCGGCGTCCGCGCGATCCAGCCGGGCCCGGCACACGCAGGCCGAGGGCAGGCCGCTCCGCGCGGCGACCCGCGCCAGCCACCGGGTCTCGCCCACCGGATCGGCGGGGTCGTGTTCGGCCTCGACGTGGACCATCCCCACGATCGTGAAGTCCTTCGAATCCCGGCGGTAATCGATCGGCCGGTAGGTCCGCCGGATCGCCGAGTAGTCGCCGTAGCGGAAGGCAATGGGCTCCGGATCGCAAAGCCAGGGGTAATAGAGGGTGTCCAGATCCCAGAAGTGGGCATGGGCGTCGATGATCGGCAACGGATCCGCGCCCGCGGCCGGTGCGGCGTTCGCCATCGGTCGCTCCAGGTGTCTGGTCCCGGAGTACGGTGCACAAGTCCAGGCGCCATATATGACGCTGCGTTTGATAGCAGCAAGAAAAAGCTCCGGTAGGAAAGCGGCGCTTAATACGACGCGATCCGCCCTCCATATACCCGGCAGCGTTTCATATGGCCGCCCTCTGAGCCCATATGAAACGCCAGCTATTCCTTGGACCTAACCCCTGCGACTCCCCCCGGATCTCAGAACATGGCGCCCGCGCCTGACCCTTCAAAGACAGGCAAGTCCTGCTGCCGCACCCGCCGGCCCGGATCTTACTCCTCCTCCACGTAGTGGGGCTCGGGGCGGGTGTAGAGGTCATCGTAGTGGACCAGCACGGGCGCGCCCAGCGCGCACGGCCGGCCGCCGCGGAACGCCCACTCGCCCCGGTCGCACTTGTCCGCCTTGACGTAGCCGTTGATGTAGGCGCGCCGGTCGATCGGCGCGGCGTTCGGGCCGGAGCCGTGGATCGTGCACGGGTGCCACAGGGCCACGTCGCCCGGGTCGAGGACGAGGTCGACCAGCGCGCCCGGATCGAGCCCGAGCGCCACGAGGTCGTCGGCGCTGAGCGCCGCGTCCATGATCCGGCCCCGCTCGGGGAAGCTCAGCGCGCCCAGCCGGTGGCTGCCCGGATAGACCGTCATGGCCCCGTTGTCCGGGCGGTGCGGGTCGACCGCGATCATGGTCTGGACGTAGGAGGCGTCCGGGTCCCGGTAGGCCTCCGGCGGCCGGCGGAAGTGGATGTCCTGGTGGTAGCCGAACTCGACCCGCTCCGCCCCCGGCGGCTTCCAGTGCAGCTGATTGATGATCTGCTTGAGGTCGGCGCCGATCAGCGGTTCGAGGATCGCCAGCAGCCGCGCATCGGTGCGGTAACGCGCCAGCACCTGGTCGAAGTAGGACGGCCATTGGGCGAAGCGGACGATCCGCCCGAGCGCCCGGTCGTGCGCAACCCGGAAAAACACGTTCTGGCGCCGGAAGCTCGCGCCGTGGGTCAGGGCCTCGGCGTAGACCCGGTCGAAGGCCGTGGCCAGCGCGCGCACGTCCTCGGGGCCGAAGACCCCCTTGACCACTGCGTAGCCGAACGCGCGGTAGTGCGCGACGTGGTCGGCGCTCCCGTGGATTTGGCCCGCCATGATGCCTCGAGTTGCCGGAACGCGAATGCCCGCAGGGGCATTCTGGCCCAATTCCATCTAATTCTTGCTAACGGGATCTGCGCCCGCCGGCCCCGGCCGGCGGGACCGCAGAACGTCCCCCGCGGCCGGAAACCGGGGCAAGCGAGGATGCAACCTACAGCTCGAGCGCGCTCAACCAGACGTCGTGCTTGTTGCACATGCTGACCGCATAGACCACGCGCCCGAGGCCGCCGACATCGTGCTCGGAGACGGGCGTATCCTTCTCCGGGTGGAAACCGACCTCGCGCACGAACTCAAAGTTCTCGTCCAGGATCATGTGCTTGACGATGTAGTGGACGAACCCGTCCATCGGATGGGGCGTCGTCACCTGGATCGTGCCGCCGTTACGTTCGATGAGCGGCGTGTGGCCGCGCGCCTTCTTCGCCCACCGTCCGGGCGCATTGGCGGTGTAATAGAGCGAACCCGCAAGCGGCGTCTTGAACGGGTCGAAGGCCGCGCTGCCGGCCGAGGCGATGCGCGGTGCGACGAGCCCCGCGGTCGTCCCCGCGAAGCCGAGGCGAACGAACGTCCGGCGGTCCATGAATTGTCCTCCTTTGGTACGATGGTGCGGCCATCCGGAGATTTCCGGACAGCGGCCTCGAGTCGGCCGAATTCATAGCACCAACCGCGCCCGGAACGCCATCCCGCCCCTTCCCTCGGCCGGAACCGCGGCGCGCAGAGGCGGACCCCAATGTCCGGGCGGCCCGGCGGCGGTTGCAAGGCGGCGGCCCAAGATTCCGGAGACCTCGGTTCGCCATCCAAATCTCGATCCCCGCTTGCGCGGGGACAAGCTTGGGGCGAACCGGGTTCCGGAATGACGCCAGAGGGACAGCCGAACGTCCACAGGCCCTAG
>JBHHZJ010000154.1:0-5493 GCA_046758005.1 Kiloniellaceae bacterium | reverse complement strand
TGTCGAACCACAGGCGCACCTGGCCCTTGGTGTCGGCCGAGCTGGTCCAGCCCATCAGCGGCTCGGGCTCGCGCGCCGCCTCGGGCTCGAACTCGACGACCCAGCGCTCGGTGTTGGCGCGGCCCGACTGCGTCGCCGTCTGCGCCTGCCGAAAAATGCGCACCTGAATGGTCATGCTCTTCGCCGGCCCCGCCGTTCCTGCAAGCTGGTCGGGGCGAGAGGATTCGAACCTCCGACTTCCTGCTCCCAAAGCAGGCGCGCTACCAGGCTGCGCCACGCCCCGTCGGGCGCAAGGTATGGGCTTTGCCCCCTGTTTTCAACCGCGGCGGCCGGCGCCTCCATGCAGCGCGGGGCGGGGTCTGGCCGGGCGAGACGGAGGTCGGTGCCCGACGGCGCGGCGGCGGTATCGGTCATCGCGGCCCCTCAACTATGCTTATGTATGCTTATGGCCGGAAATAATTCGGCCCGGCCATTCTAGCAGCGAAACGCGGGCCTCGTGTCGGCAAATGTCATCGGCGTGTCGCACGCGCCGAAATATCTTGCCCGCAACGCCACGCACCCGCAAATGAGGACATGCGCGCGATCCTGCACATCAACGAGAAGGGCGGCCGTTTCGGCGGGACCGAGGAGTACATCGCCGCGCTCGCCGCCGCGATGGCGCGCGCGGGCATCGAGTCCCACCTGATCTACGAGCATGCGCACGGCGAGCTCCCCGGCGACCTCGCCTCCGCCGTACGGATCGACGGGCTCGGCGACCGGAACGCCGAGCGGGACGTCTCCGACGAGGTGCTGCGCGTGGTGGCGGAGACGGGACCGGACGTCGTCTTCGTGCACAACATCTTCGACGGCCGGATCCTGCGCGCGCTCGACCGGCCGGGGCGGGCGTACCGAATCCTCTGGTACGTCCACGACCATTACCCGACCTGCCTCACCGAGCTTCGCGCGCTAAATCCGGACCTCGGCCTCGTGTGCCGCAAGCCGCTGTCGGAGGGCTGCCTGTCGAGCATCGCCGCCGGGCAGTGCGTCAAGCGGCACGCCGCGCGGTCCTTCGGGCCGGCCGACCTCGCCACCCGGCGCGACCTGCTCGCCTCCCTGCGGCACGCCGACGCGATCGTCGTGGTCAGCGCCTTCATGAAGGAGGTCCTGGCCGACAACCTGCCGGAGATCGGGCCGAGGACCCACGTCCTGCCCCGGCAGGTGCGAATGCCGTCCCACCCGCGCAAGCCTCGGGCGCGCGGCCGCCGCGTGGTGCTGTACAGCGGTCGGATCACGGCGGAGAAGGGGTTGCACATTGCGATCGAGGCGCTGGCGCGGGCGCGCGTGGACGACAAGGTCGTCTTCCGCATCGCCGGGGCGATGGAGGACGAGGCGTATGGGTCCCGCTGTCAGGGGCTGGCCGCCGAGGCGATGTCGCGCAATCCGTCGCTCAGCGTCCACTACGAGGGCCATTTGACGTACGAGCGGCTCGACGCCCTTTACGGCGAGGCCGACGTGGTGGCGGTGCCGTCGGTGTGGGCCGAACCTCTGGGGGTGGTCGTCGCCGAGGCGATGGCCCACGGCGCCGCCGTCGTGGCCTCCGACGTGGGCGGCATCGGCACCTGGATCGAGGACGGGACCACCGGCCTGCTCGCCGACCCCCGGCGCGTGGAGACGTTCACCGAGGCCTTGGAGCGCCTTCTGCGCGACGAGGACCTTCGGAGCCGACTGGCGCGCGCGGGGCGACGGCGCGTCGGGCGGAACCACGCCGAGGCCGTTCACCTGAAGCGGCTGCTCGGGCTCGTGCGTACGCTTGCTTGACGGCGGGGTCTACGGGACTCGCGACCGCTCCTCCGCCGCGCGCACCGCCGGGAGGCAGGCCCGCCCTTGCGGCAAGTTCGGGCGGAGGTAATATCGGCCACCGGCACCAAGGGGGCGGACATGCGGCGGCGGCGAGATCGCGGCCGCGCCCGCATGCCCGGTGAACGAGGAGGACCCATCACCATGTTGCGAAGCCGCGCGGAAGAGGCCGCCAAGACCGTTTTCGAGGTCCTGAAGCTCAGCCCGAGCACGGGGCAGTCCAAGCAGGTCGCCGACGCGATCGAGCGGGCGATGATCGACGCCTACCGGGACAGCGCGGAGCGTTGCGCCAAGGTCGCGAGCGAGTGCTGCAGCGAGGACCGGGACATGGCGCACAAGATCTACGATGAGATCCGCCGGGCCAACACGGCGCTCATCGCCAACCTCTCGAGCCTGCGCTGAGCGATTGCGGGCGGCGCGAATGTCGGAGCGCTTTGCCCACCTGTTCCAGCCGCTCGCGCTGCGCCACAAGACGCTCAAGCACCGGCTCAACTTCGGCGCGCACACGGCGAACATGGCCGAAGGCGGTCTGCCCGGCGCCCGCCACCTCGGCTACTACGCCGAACGCGCGCGCGGCGGCGCGGCGATGATCGTGGTCGAGCCGGTGCCCGCGCACCGCACCGGGGTGCTCACGCGCGGCAACTTCCGCCACCAGGACGATTCCATCGTCCCGCACTTCCGCCGCATCACCGAGGCCTGCCACGAATACGGCGCGGTGATGATCCAGCAGATCTACCACGTCGGCCAGCACGGCGACGCGGACAACTCGTTCGAGGCCAACTGGTCGCCCTCGGGCCTGCCGTCCTACCACGATTCCGACGGCAGCCACGCGATGAGCGGGGCCGAGATCGAGGAGGTGATCGAGGCCTTCGCCCAAGCGGCGCGCCGGGCCAAAGAATCCGGTTTCGACGGGGTCGAGCTGTTCGCCGCATACCACGCGCTCATCGACCAGTTCTGGACGCCCTGGTCGAACCGGCGCGAGGACCGCTGGGGCGGTTCGTTCGACAACCGCATGCGCTTTTCCACCGAGATCGTCCGGCGCATCCGCAAGATCGTCGGCGAGGACTTCATCGTCGGCCTGGCGGTCAACATGGACCCGGACGTCGAGGTCTCGCTGTCGATGGAGGCCTTGCAGGAGATCGTCGCCTACCACGACGCGCGCGGCCTGATGGACTACGTCACCTGCGGGACGGGCAGCTACTTCGATTTCTACAAGCTCATGCCGACCTTCCTTTACGAGGACAAGCTGGGCGCGCCGTTCGCGGAGGCGCTCAAGCAGGCGGTCCGGCACGCCCGCGTCCAGGCCGAAAGCCACATCCGCACGCCCGAGAACGCGAACACCGTCATCGCCTCGGGCCAGGCCGACATGGTCAGCATCGTGCGCGGCCAGATCGCCGACCCGTACATGGCCATGAAGGCGATGGAGGGTCGGCCCGAGGACATCCGGCCGTGCATCTCGTGCAACCAGATGTGCTGGGGCCGGCGCTACCGGGACTACTGGATCTCGTGCCTGATCAATCCCTCGGCGGGCCGCGAGTTCGAGTGGGGCGGCGACCGTTTCACGCCGGCCGAGCGGCCGCGCCGGGTCCTCGTGGTCGGCGGCGGTCCCGCGGGACTGGAGGCCGCGCGCGCAGCCGCCGAACGCGGCCACAACGTCACCCTGGCCGAGGCCGCTGGCGATCTGGGCGGGCGCTTCCGCCTGGCCGGGCTGCAGCCGCGCCGGGCCCAAATCCTCGACCTCATCGCGTGGTACGAGGGCCAGCTCGAGAACCTGCAGGTCTCGGTCCGGCTCAACGCGCCGATGGAGGCGGGCGAGGTGCGGGACTTCGGCGCCGACGCCGTGGTCCTTGCCACCGGATCGCAGCCCGCCGAGACCGGCTTCCAGCGCGCGCTGCCGCAGCTCGCGCGGCTGCCGGGAATCGAGCGCGGCAACGTCTGGTCGGTCGAGGACGTGATGAGCCGCGCGGCCCGCCCGGGGAAACGCGTGCTGGTGCTCGACGACATCGGCCACTGGCACGGCTGCGGCACGGCCTGGCACCTGGCCGAGCACGGCCACGAGGTCACGCTCGTGACCCCCCACCCGATGGCCGGGTGGGAGCTGGTGCGCACCGCCGCCGACTGGCCGCTGCGGCGCAAGCTCAGGCAACTGGGCGTCGTGACCGTGACGGATTCCGCCGTGACCGAGTGGCACGGCGACGGGGCGACGGTTCTGGACCTGCGCGACGGTGCGAAGCGGCGCCTGGCCTGCGACGCCCTGATCCTGGCGACGGCCAATCGCTCGGAGACCACGCTAATGGATGAACTGGCCGGCAGCGGCCTGGAAATTCACGCCATCGGCGACTGCCTCGCCCCGCGCCACGCCAACATGGCGTTCTACGAGGGCCGCAAGGTGGGCCTCAGTCTTTAGCGGGGCGCGCCAATCAAGCACTCGCGCGGCGGGTCCGGCGGCGCGTCAGCATCAAGGCCGCCAACCCGGAGACGAACACGAGCCACGTCGCCGGCTCCGGAACGGCCACCGGCAGGATGACCTGATTGTTCGCGCCTTTCACGTCCTGGCCGGGACCGAAGAGGAAGGCGAGCGCGGTGGTGCCGGTCTGAAGCGCCGAAAAGCCGAGCGTGGCGAGGATGACCGACGGGCCCTGGATGGTGACGAGCTGGGCGTCGCTGAGCAGGGACACCTCGGCCAAGTCCACGAGGCCCGGCGTGCTCAAGTCGAAGGACGTGAGCGCCTCGAAGAAGAACGGAATGCCGAGGTCAAACCCGAACGTCACGCTCGTGGCTGTCAGAAAGCTCGTGTCGTAGCTCACGTCGAGATCGAAGGCGGACACGATCCCGCCGCCGAGGTCGGAGACAACGATGTCGACCGAGACCGCGTCGCCCGAGGTCACGGCGAAGGGCGACGGGGGATCGAAGCCGATCGTGACCGCCGCCGCCGGGATTGGCCTCAGCGCGGCGAAGGCGCCGAGGAGCAAGAGCAAGCTCGCCCAAGCAATCCTTTTCATCGTGTTTCTCCCAATCTGAGGCACATGCTATCTACCTGATCCTGCCACCATTTGGCTGTACTGGTTCATGGCGCGCACCGCGCCTTGGTGCATTGCAGCACACAACCGCGGGCATCGTTGATCGTGATCAGGCCGTCGCCGTCGAGGTCGCGCGCATCCCCGGGCCCGGCCGCGCTGCCGCGCGCGGCGAAGATCAGGTTGATGTCGGCGATGTCCACGTCGGCGTCGCCGTCCACGTCGCAGGTCAGCGCCGTGGCCGCCTGCTCCCAGAGGGCGCTGACGGCGTTGCTGATCTCGTCGAACACGCTGGCGATCACGCTGTCCTGACCGGCATTGCCGCCCGTATAGGAAAAGACCGCGGTGCCGTCGGCCCCGGTGGTCGCCGTCCCCAGCGCCGAGTTGGCCCCGGTTACGGAGAAGCTGAGATCGAGGCCCGGAATGGGGTTGCCCAGAAGGTCGAGCACACTGGCCGTCACGGTGTGGGTCTCACCCACCGGGAGCGTCGCACCGGGCGGCTGCAACAGGATCGCTTCCTCGGGCGGCGCGGGCACGCAGACCATGATCGCCGTGAAGGGTGTATTGGTGCCCTGGGCAAGGGCGAAGACCTGGTGCACGCCGGGGCCGGGGTCCGGCCACTCGATGGACAGCGCCACCG
>JBHHZJ010000153.1:0-5495 GCA_046758005.1 Kiloniellaceae bacterium | reverse complement strand
GCCGGCGCGATTACGCGCATCCCGGCGCCGGGCGAGGCGCGCGCCAACCTGCACGTCGGGGCGCGCGCGGAAAAGGCCGAACTCAGCGCGCGCGACCGCGAGATCTGCGAGGCGATCGGGTCCACGCTCCGGGAGCGCGGCCTCATCTTCGTCGGAATCGACGTCATCGGCGGCTGCATCACCGAGATCAACGTCACATCGCCCACCGGCATCCAGGAGATCGACCGCTTCGACGGCGTCTCACTGGAGTCGGACATCTGGGACGCGATCGAGGCCCGGCGCGCCGCAGCCCACGCGGCCGAGTCCTGAGGCCCGCCCGGCGCGTCCTATTTCAGCCGCTTTCAGCCGCGCAACGACGAGATGATGGCGCCGAAGGACTCCCCTTGGTCGGCGAGTCCAATGATGCGCGCCGCGGGGAACCGCACCGTGACCGTGGTGCCGACGCCGAGCCGGCTCTGCAGGTCGAGCGTGCCGCCGTGCAATTCGACAAGCGCCTTGGTCAGGGGCAGGCCGAGGCCCGTGCCTTCGTGCTTACGGCCCAGCCGGCTGTCGACCTGGCCGAACTGGGACAGCGCTTTCGGGATGTCCTCGGGCGCGATGCCGATCCCGGTGTCGGCGATCTGGAACACGTAGCCGCTTTGCGCGCGGGACCAGGCCTTGAGCCTGACCTTGCCGCCGGCGTCCGTGAACTTGATGGCATTGCTCAGGAGGTTGACCAGGATCTGCTTCACCTTGCGCTCGTCGGCGCGCAACCACGGCAGATCGTCGGGAACATCGAGTTCGATCTCGACGCCATTCTTCTCGGCGCGCTGGCGCACCAGTCTCAGGACGGAGGAAATAACGTCGCTGATCTCGATCGTGTCGTCGTGCAGATCGCCCGCGCCCGACTCGATCTTGGACAAGTCCAGGATGTCGTTGATCAGATCGAGCAGGTGTAGGCCCGAGCTGTTGATGTCGGCCGCGTACTCCCGGTACTTGTCGTTGCCGATCGCCCCGAACTTCTCGTCCTTGATGATCTCCGAGAAGCCGATGACCGCGTTGAGCGGCGTGCGCAGTTCGTGGCTCATCGCGGCCAGGAACTCGGACTTGGCCCGGTTTGCGGCCTCGGCCTGGTCGCGCGCCATCTGGAGGTTTTCGGCAAGACGCACCAAGTCCGCGCCCTGCAACTCGAGCCTGTGGCGCACGTCCTCGAGCTCGATGATGCGGCCCCTGAGATTTTGCTCGCTTTGCCACAGCGCCTGCTCCGCCCGTTTGCGTTCGGCGTTCTTGGCGCGCAGCGTCTTGTTGGTACGAGTCAGGGAAACGGTCACCCGTCTCAATCGGACCATGATAAAAACAAGGTAACCCACCAACAATATCGAAAATACATACAGGAGCGATTTATAAAGTTCCGTGTTTTCATTCGAGAATGCGTAAAGTTCCTCGTAACTGTAGTCCAGGCGATCACTCAGCGTCGCAACGGAATTCGACAATAACTCATTGGTGAGGGAGTCTATATTTTTCTTGTATTTCAGAATGATGTTTATGTGAGACGCAATGTTTTCGATCTCCGCGCGAAGGTCGGAGGGGAGTGCGCGCGACGCCTCGGAAAGACGATCGAGCTTGGCGCGGAGGCGCGCTTCGACCTCGGCGCCGCCGGTGAGATGGAACATCAGAACGTCTTGCAGAACATCCCTGAGCGTGTCCGCGGCCGCATCGCCCTGGCCGCGGGCGTCCACGCGCGCCGCGAACTGGGTGGCCGCGGTGGGCAGATACCTCAAGGAATTCAAGAGAACGGCGTTGGCGGCCTTGAACCGTTCGATCAAGGGCTCCTGTTCCGCGAGCCGCTTCAAAAAGTCGTCCAGGAGGTCGTCGACTTCGGCCGGCGCACCGTCGTAGACGGTGGCGGTTCGCTGCTTCAGGCCTCGGCCGATCATACGTTGTTGTTGGACGATCCAAACGACGTTGTCATCATTCGCGGCCAGCCCTTGCCGTATCTTGAGAATTTCCTGAATCAGGGTCTCGTTCAGGTGTTTCAGCCGCCGCACCTGAACGACGACATCGTGGTGTCGCGTCGGATCGATCGGCCGCGCCTTAAGGTACAAGAATGTAAGGCCCAGGACCGCCGCCATTACGACCAACGCGTGACTGCCGCGCGCGAGCGTCATGGCGCACGCCCGTCATATTCGCCGGTCAGCGTCTCGAGGAAGGCGACCTTGCGCTCGTCGAGCGCCACGCGCTGCGGCAACGGCGGGATCGGGTGCGCCGCAGGCGCGAACGCCGGCCGCCGCGCCTGGTGGGGCTGCGCCGTCGCCTCCCGCTCAGGTTGGGGCGGGAGCAGACACAACAACATCGCAAGCGCCCCGGCGGCGCCAAGAACGACAAAGGCTAAAAGGGCCCGTAGCTTTCGTGCCATCGCCGGCGCTTGGTTCGGTGCTCGCCTCTTGGTCCCTATCGAAGTCGAAGCGTGGCGCGGACTACGCCCTGGTTCCGGCCGCGGGCGGACCGGCGGGGGCCGGAGCCATGACCCTGGCCCCGCGCGCATCGGCAGCGGCCAACGGCACCGTTCCCGCTCGCCCTTGTGTCCCACGGGCGCGCGATCGTATGGCGCAGCGTCCGATGCCTCGGTTGGATTGCCGATCGGCGCGATTGTTGGCGAATGTCGTTAATGTTGGCTTAAAAATGATTTGGGCCATGCCGCTATCCGGCGGAGCCGAAAGCCGCCTTCCGCGCGGCCCGTCACGGGCGCAAAGCCGGCCATGACCGAGCACCTGAGCGTCGCGCTGTGGGCGGCCCTAGAGCGGATCGTGATTGATTGGAACCACTTCGCGGCTCCAATCCATCACGTGAATCCGCTCTATACATGACGGTTGGAGCAGATCCGGGTCGATAAATCGCCTTCGAGCGATTCGCATCGACCCGGATCTGCTCCAGGCGCTCCCCTGATCGGCCGCAAGCTGGTATGCTGTTTCCATCAGGGACGGAAGCCGCCAGGCGCACGGCACGGCGATCGTGCGATGGCCGCGGCCAGACTTGGTCCCCGATGAATCAAGGGAGGAAAGAGATGATCCATGATGCGCGCGGGCTCGCGGTGGTGGACGACGCTCCGGCGGACGACGACGACCTCCCCTCGAACCCCTCGACGGCACGCCCGATCGGCGAGGTGATCGCGGCCCGGATCAGCCGCCGCGCGGCGCTGAAGGGCGTTGCGGCCGTAACGGCGCTCGGTGCGACGGACGGCCTCGTCGGTTTGATCGCTGGCCGGCGCGCCCTCGCCGCCGGCGCCGCCTCGGGCCTCACCTTCGTCGAACTGGAGCATGGCTACGACGAGAACTTCCACGTGGCGCCGGGCTACGACGCCGATGTGCTGATCCGCTGGGGCGATCCGGTGGAGGCCGACGCCCCGCCCTTCGACCCGCTCGACCAGAGCGCGGAGGCCCAGAGGAAGCAGTTCGGCTACAACAACGACTTCATCGCCTACCTGCCGCTCCCGGCCGGTTCGAACAACCCCGACCACGGGGTTCTGTGCGTGAACCACGAATACACCAACGCCGAGCTGATGTTCCCGGGGATCACCAAGGACAACAAGCTCGAGGCGATGACCCGGGAGCAGGTCGAGGTCGAGATGGCGGCGCACGGCCACAGCGTCGTCGAGGTGCGGCGCGAGGGCGGCAGGTGGCGGACCGTCACGGCCAGCCCCTACAACCGGCGCATCACCGCCCTCGACACCCCCATGCGCCTCTCCGGCCCCGCCGCCGGGCACGCGCGCCTCAAGACCAGGGCCGATCCCACCGGGACGGCGGTCGTGGGCACGTTCAACAACTGCGCCGGCGGCTTCACGCCCTGGGGCACGGTGCTGATCGCCGAGGAGAACTTCCACGGCTACTTCGGCGGCGACCCGCAAAAGACCCCGGAGGCCCGCAACTACAAGCGCTACGGGCTCAAGGGCAAGCCCCGCTACGCCTGGTCGAGGTTCCACGAGCGCTTCGACGTGGAGAAGGAGCCGAACGAGCCGAACCGCTACGGCTGGATCGTCGAATACGATCCCTACGACCCGCACTCGGTGCCGGTGAAGCGCACCGCGCTCGGCCGCTTCAAGCACGAGGGCGCGACCACAGTCGTGAACAAGGATGGCCGCGTGGTCCTTTATTCCGGCGACGATCAGCGCTTCGACTACGTCTACAGGTTCGTCACCCACGGCCGCTTCGACCCGAACAACCGTGCGGCCAACCGGGACCTGCTCGACAGCGGCACCCTCTTCGTCGCCCGGTTCAGCGAGGACGGCACGCTCGACTGGCTCCCGCTCGTCTGGGGCACCGGGCCGCTCACGCCGGAGAACGACTTCCACAGCCAGGCGGACGTGCTGATCGAGACGCGGCGCGCCGCCGACCTGTTGGGCGCCACCCCGATGGACCGGCCCGAGGACGTGGAGACCAACCCGGTCACGGGCGTGGTCTACGTCATGCTGACCAACAACACCAAGCGCAAGCCCGAGCAGGTCGACGCCGTCAACCCGCGCCCCAAGAACAAGCACGGCCACATCCTGGAGATGATTCCCCCCGGCGGCCCGGGCGCCGAGGGCGACCACGGCGCGCTCGCCTACCGCTGGGAGATTCCGATTCTGGCCGGGGACCCGTCCAATCCGGCGGACGGCGCCAGGTACCATCCCAAAACCAGCGAAAACGGGTGGCTGTCGACCCCCGACAACTGCGCCTTTGATAGCCGAGGCCGGTTGTGGATCGCCACAGACGGCGCGCCCAAGAGCGGCTTCGCCGACGGGGTGTGGGCCATGGAGGTGGAAGGGCCGGACCGGGGCCGGCCCCGGCACTTCCTGCGCACCCCGCGCGGGGCGGAGCTGTGCGGGCCGTTTTTCACGCCCGACGACGCCACGCTGTTCGTGGCCGTGCAGCACCCGGCGGACGAGAAGGGATCGAGCTTCGAGACCCCCTCGACCCGCTGGCCGGACTTCCGCGCCGACATGCCCACGCGGCCGTCGGTGATCGCGGTCACGAAGAAAGGCGGCGGACCGATCGGAGCCTGAGGCTGATCTCGTGAGGCGGCTTATCTCACGCCGGCTTTCCTGCGCCGCCGCATTACGAAGCCCAGCCCGACGAGTCCGACGCCGAAGAGGGTGAGCGCGGCCGGTTCGGGGACGGCCACGGTATGCCGGACGGTGAAATACCCGGACGTCGCCGTGGTATAGAGGACAAACTCGTTCAGCGTTGCGCTCAGCGTCGCGTTCGGAGGCGGCAAATCATCGCCGGTGGCCTTGAACAGCACGCTGTTCGGACTGAACTCAGCGACGAAAAACTCGCCCGAGATGTTGTTCGCGGCATTGTAAACGACGTCCGCGTAGACCACGCCGGTACCGATTCCCGTCAAGAGTTCGGTGCGGATCGTGTGCCAAGAAAAGTCCGTCGCGTTGATGATCTCTTTCCTGAAGGAGAACCCCAACCCGACACTAGTGCCATTAGTGCCATTAGTGCCGTTAGTGCCGTCAACAGCGCCAAAATCAA
>JBHHZJ010000152.1:0-5512 GCA_046758005.1 Kiloniellaceae bacterium | reverse complement strand
TTGTAGGCGTGGTACTGCCAGTCGGACTGGGCAACGCCGAAGTCGAGCTCGCCCTCGCTGATCTGCCCGATGTTGTAGGTCGAGCCGCCTGTGGACGGGGCCGAGCAGCGGATGCCGTGCTTGCGGCCCTTCTTGCGGCCCTCGGCGGCCTCTTTGTGGATCATGCGGCAGATCGAGTTGCCGACCACGAAATACACGCCGGTCGGTCCCCCGGTGCCGATGGCGATGAACCTCTTGCCTTGGGCCAGCGTGTCGCCGGCCCCCAGGGACAGCGTCCCGACGGCCGCCGCCAGCGCGGCCGCCAAGCCGAACAGGCTAGATTTCAAAAACAATCTTCCCATGGAGTTATCCTCCCAATTTTCCCGATGATTTCGCGTTGGTTGCCATCGGGCCCCGCCGCTTGCCGCGGGGCCCGAAGACGGTCGGACGGATAGGCCGCGCCCGCGTACGGCCGCGCGGCGCTGTCGCCCGCTCGGACGGCCGCACGAATGCGCAGAACAGCCCGACTGGGTACGGCGCCGAGGCGCCGAAATCCAAAGGTGACCAGTTTCAAGACTCCCTGTTCTCAACTCCCGGTGCTTGTACGCACCGCGTATCTCGGCCCAATTGAACATGTTTCGGCAGAGAATTGCCACCCCGTATATGGGCGATCGTGCGGGTGGCCCCCGCGCCCGGCGAAGAGCGAACGGCGTAAGCTCCTCTACTTCCAACCTTTCTCCCGGTAATAGCGCAGCGCGCCTTCATGGAACGGGGCGGTATTGCCCGCCCGGACCATCTCCTCGGCCTCCAGCCCGGCCAACGCGGCGTGCTGACGGGTCAGCTCGTCGAGGCGCTCGAAGGTGGCCTTGACCACCTCGTAGACGAGGTCCGCCGGGGCCGATTCGGTGGTCACGAGCGTGGCCCGCGCGCCGTAGCTGCGCACCGGCCGCTCGTTGCCCCGGTAGAGGCCGCCCGGGATCGTCGCCGCGGCGTAGAACGGCCATTCGGCGGTCAGCGCGTCGATCGCCGGGCCGGCGACGTCGACGAGCCGCGCCCCGCACGTCTCGGTCGCCGCGGCGACCGCGCCGTTCGGATGGCTGACCGGAAGGATGAAGGCGTCGATCCGTCCGTCGCACAGCGCCCGCACCTGCTCGTCGATGCCGTACTCGGCGATCTCCTCGAAATCGCCGCGGTTCCAGCCGAGCGCGCCGATCAGCGCCTCGGCGACCGCACGCACGCCCGAGCCCGGCGGCCCGAGGTTGACCCGCCGTCCCTTCAGGTCCGCGATCGCGGCGATCCCGGCCTCGGGCCGGGCCACCACCGTGACCGGCTGCCCGTGCAGCGAGAACACCGCGCGCAGCCCCGGGAAGCCTTGGCCGTCCGCGCCGCCCCGGTCGCGGACCGCCACGTATTGCCAGTCGGACTGGACCACGGCGAAGTCGATCTCGCCGCGGCGCAACCGCTCGATGTTGTCCGCCGAGCCGCCGGTGCTCTCCACGAGGCAGCGCAGGCCGGAGCGCTGGCGCTCTCGGTTCACCATGTTGCACACGGCCCCGCCGGCCGGAAAGTACACCCCGGCGACCGGCGCGGTGCCGATGACGATGGTCCGTTCGGCGGCCCCGGCGGGCGTCGCCAACCCGAGCGCGAAAAGCGCGGCGAGCGGCGCCCAGCTCCGCCGTCCTGCGGCCCGCTCAGGACGCCGCATGACCGGCGTTGACTTGGATCCCGGCCGCAGGGTCGCGGCCGCCCGCCGCCAGGAGAGAGCGCGCGGCCTCGGCGTCGGCGAGCGGCCGGCCGATCGCCTCGGCCCCGGCGGCCGCGGCGGCGACGAGGGCGGCATTGTCCGGGGCGAGCGCGCCGTCCGGCAGTCGCAGGTTGTTCTCGAAGCCGACCCGGGCATGTCCGCCGAGCGCGGCGGCGGCCACCGCGCATGCGGTCTCGCGCGGGCCGAAGGCGCACATCGCCCAGACGTGCCCCGCCCCGTTGGCGGCCAGGAACGGCAGCAGGTCGGCCGGCTCGGAGCGCTCCCCGCGCGTATAGCGGCCGAGCACGAAGAGCACGAAGTGCGGGCCTGGGGGCACGATCGCGCGCGCGATCAGGTCGCCGAAGCGCGCCAGATCCCGATCGGAATAAAGGATGAACTGAGGCAGGATCGCCTCGGCCTTCAGCCACGCCAGGAACTCCGCCGCCGGCTTCTCGTGGGCCGCGTCGGGCACGATCTCGCGCACCGCCAGGCTGACCGCCTCGGGCCGGACCTCGCGGACCATCGCCATCTGCTGCGCTGGGCTGTAGAGGCCCACGGCCTCGGACGTGACCTGGATGATCATTCGCCCGCCGGTCTCGCGCCGCACCGCCGCGATCGCGGCCCGGTAGGTCTCGGCGTCGAGCGTGTGGCCGCCGCTGCGGTCGCGCACGTGGAGATGGATCATCGCCGCGCCGGCCTCGGCGCAGGCCGCCGCGCAGCGGGCGATCTCGGGCGGCGTCATGGGCAGGGCGGGATGGTCCGCCTTGGTCTTGCGCGCGCCGTTCGGGGCGACGGCGAGGATCAGCGGCGCCCAGGGTCCGGGCGCGGTCGACTGCCCGCCACTCATGCCGCGCCGCCGCGCGCCCGCGCGCGTCCCGCCGGCGCGGCCTCGGCGGCCGCGGCGTCGATCGCCTCGCCGAGGAGTTCGACGATCCGCTCGATGTCCGCCTCGCGCACGATGAAGGGCGGCGCGAGCAGCACGTGGTCGCCGCGCTTGCCGTCGATCGTGCCGCCCGCGGGATAGCATATGAGCCCGCGCTCCATCGCCTGCGCCTTGACCCTGTCGTGCAGCCGGAGTGCGGGATCGAAGGGCTCCAGGCTGGTCCGGTCGGCCACCAGCTCCAGGCCGACGAACAGGCCGCGGCCGCGGATGTCGCCGACGTGCGGGTGGTCGCCGAAGCGATCCTCCAGCCGTTCGCGCAGGCGCGCCCCTTGGCGTCGCACGTTGTCGAGCAGGCCGTCGTGCTCGATCGTGCGCTGCACGGCAAGCGCCGCGGCGCACGCCGTCGCGTGGCCGATGTAGGTGAAGCCGTGTTGGAAAAAGCCGCTGCCGGCGGCCACCGCCTCGTAGATTCGCCCGGCCACGAGAACCGCCCCGATCGGCTGATAGCCCGCGCCCAGGCCCTTGGCGCAGATGGCGAGGTCCGGGGCGACCCCGTCCTGCGCGCAGGCGAACAGCGTGCCGGTGCGCCCCATGCCGCACATCACCTCGTCGAGGATGAGCAGCACGCCGTACCTGTCGCAGATCTCCCGGATGCGCTTGAAGTATCCGGGCGCGGGCGGCACCGCCCCGGCGGTCGCCCCGACCACGGTCTCGGCGACGAAGCCGATCACGGTCTCGGACCCGAGGCGCAGGATCTCCGCCTCGAGCTCGTCGGCCACGCGGCGGCCGAAGTCGGCCTCGCTCTCCCCCGGCGCACGATAGCGGAAGGCGTAGCACGGCGTGATGTGGCTGGCCTCGATCAGCAGCGGCCGGAACATCTCGCGCCGGGCCATGTTGCCGCCGACCGCGAGCGCGCCCAGCGTGTTGCCGTGGTAGCTCTGGCGGCGCGCGATGAAGCGGCGGCGCTGCGGCTGCCCGACCTCGACGAAATACTGGCGGGCGAGTTTCAGGGCCGTTTCGTTCGCCTCCGAGCCGCCCGAGACATAGTGGACCTTGTCCAGCCCGGCCGGCGCGCGGGCGATCAGATGCTCGGCCAGCAACTCGGACGGTTCGTTGGTGAAGAACGACGTGTGCGCGTAGGGCAGTTTGTCGAGCTGATCCTTGATCGCCCGGATCACCGCGGGGTGACTATGCCCGAGGCACGAGACGGCGGCGCCGCCCGAGGCGTCGAGGTAACGCTTGCCGTCGCTGTCGATCACATAGAGACCGTCGCCGCGCACCGCGACGGGATAGCGCTGGCGCGTATGGCGGTGAAAGACGCGGGACATGGCAGGTCTGCGGATGGGATCGTCGGCTGGTCCGGAATGTCGCTGGGCCACGGCCGGGATTCGACGTCCACCTGCGCGAATCCGGACCGGTCGGTTGGCCTTGCCCGCGCTAGTTACACCCCATTCGGCCGACCCGCGCAAGGGTCCGCGCCCGCAGAGCGCGCCCGGCTCAAGCGCGTTGTCTTGGCGCGGCCCGGTTTGTACACTGCGCTCTCGCGCGCTCCATAAGGCCTTGACCCCACCCGAGTCCCCATAGAGATGAACCTCAGGGACCACATCCGGACCATCCCGGATTTCCCGCAACCGGGAATCCTCTTCTATGACATTTCGACCCTGCTTTCGCACGCCGGCGCTTGGCATGAGGCGATGGAGCGGCTGGCCGCGGCGATCACGCCACACGAACCGGACGTATTGGCGGGCATCGAATCGCGCGGGTTTCTGGTCGCGGCCCCGCTTGCGCTCAAGCTCGGCCTCGGCTTCATCATGGTGCGCAAGCGCGGCAAGCTGCCCGGCCGCACCGTGCCGTACACCTACGATCTAGAGTACGGCACGGACACGATAGAAATTCAGGCCGACGCCGTGGACACGGGCCAGAGGATCGTCGTCCTCGACGACCTGCTGGCGACCGGCGGAACAATGAACGCCACGGCCCAGCTTCTGCGTCAGTGCGGGGCCGAGGTCATGGCCGGCGCGTGCCTGATCGAGTTGGCGTTCCTCAACGGACGCCAGAAGCTCGACATCCCGGTGACCACCCTGGTCAGCTACGACCGTTGACGCCGCGCTCGGTCCGGCTGCGCGGGCCCCGCAGGCCGTGCATCTCGGCCCCGGTGCGGCCATGCACGGAAACTCGGAAGCGCGGCCGAATCCGGGGGCATGCAGCTCCTGCGTTAACTTAACGCCACCTTAACCCGCCTGGGCCATGGTGCCTGGTCGAGACCGCCCGGTTCGCGCCCACGTTCTTCGGATCTCGGCTCGGACCCGGACCCACGCGCAACGGCGCCGCTGGGCCCGGCGGGCCGATCGCAGTCGGCCCACGAGAGCGCGGCGAATTTGGAGACTTCGCAGGCGTCGCAGTGCTACAGGCCTCGTTCGAGACCCTGGCCCTCGTGGGCGCGATGGTTTCGGCTCAGTTCGCCGGCCTGACCTTGCTTTTCGCCCGCCGGCGCCACGCCGCGCCGGCGCTGCGGTGGTGGGCGGCGTCCCTGGTGGCCGAATCCCTTCGCCTCGGCGTCGCTTCCCTGGCGACCTTTCTGCCCGCGGCGGCGCTGGTCTTGATCGGGGAGGGCGGCGACGCGGTGGTGGCCCTGCTCGTGCTGGCCGGGACCCTCGCATACATTGACGGGACGAAGCATCTGCGTTTGCTTTTGCCGGCCGTCGCCCTCGCGGGGGCCGCCGTGGCCGGCGGTTCGCTTCTCCCCAACGCGATCCATGCGGCCGCGGTCGTACTCACCGCGCTGGCGGCGAGCTGCCTTGCCGCAACCGCGTGGCTCTTTTGGCGCCAATACCGCATCGAGCGCCGCGCCTACAACCTGGCGATCCTGCCGCCGGCCCTGCTGAGTGCATTCCACCTCCTTGAAG
>JBHHZJ010000151.1:0-5570 GCA_046758005.1 Kiloniellaceae bacterium | reverse complement strand
CCTGCTCGAACAGCCACTCGCGGAAGGCCTTGATCTTGGGCCGCTCCGCGGTGGCCACCGGCGAGACGACGTAGCACGCGAAGTTCGACGTGAGCGCCGGGCCGAACGGCTGCACGAGCCGCCCGGCCTCGAGATCGAGCCCGACCAGCGAGCCGCGCGCGAGCGCCACCCCCTGGCCGTCGATCGCGGCCTGGATGACCAGGCTGGAATGGCTGTAGCGCGGCCCGCGCTGCGCATCGACGCCGGCCACCCCGGCCGCGGCCAGCCAGGCGCGCCAGTCGGGGAACTCGTCCTGGGGAACCTCGTCGTGGAGCAGGGTGTGGTGCCGCAGGTCGCCCGGCGCGCGCGGCGGATGCGCCCCCTCCATCAGGCGCGGGCTGCACACCGGAAAGATCATGTCCTCCATCAGCAGCTCGACGCGCAGCCCGGGATAGCGCCCCAGCCCGTAGCGGATGCCCATGTCCACGTCGTCCCGGGTGAAGTCGACCAGCCGGTCGGAAGCCGAGACCTCGACGTCGATGTCGGGATGGCGCGCGCGGAAGGCGGGCAGGCGCGGCAGCAGCCACTTGGCGGCGAAGGAGTTGGCGACGCTGACCTTGAGCGGCCCGCTCGCCTCCTCGGCGCGCAGGCGCTGGGTGGCGGCGTGGATCCGGTCGAAGGCCTCGCTCAGCCCCGGCAGATAGAGCTGGCCCGCGTCGGTCAGCATGAGCCGGCGGTTGAAGCGGCGGAACAGCTTGACCCCGAGCGCCTCCTCCAGGGCCTTGATCTGGTGGCTGACCGCGGCCTGGGTGACGTGCAGCTCCTCGGCCGCCCTGGTGAAGGACAGGTGGCGCGCGGCGGCCTCGAAGGCGCGCAGGGCATTGAGCGGGGGCAGGCGCCGGGCCATGGTATCTTTGCATTAAATTATCTTATCCGACGGATGAAATAACATCGTTTGCGGCGCAGATCAAACGCCCTTATCTAGCCCTTATCTGGATGGGCAACCCAGGCGTCAAAGGCCTGTTACGAGTGGCTCCGGGCCTTGGCCGCAGGGGCGTTTCAGACCCCGTTTTTGGATGAGGAGATTTGTTATGAACAGGGCACAGTGCACCGACGTCGTTCGGCCTTCCGTCATCGTTCCCGGGACCTCCGGCGGCTTCGTGCGCGCGCTGCTGCACCTGCCGGCCAAGGCCGTCGATACCTTGCTGGCGTGGCAGGAGCGGGCGGCCGAGAGGGCGCATCTGCGGTCGCTGGATGACCGCATGCTGCGCGACATGGGATTGAGCCGCGCCGACGTCGAGCGCGAGTCCTCGATCCCGTTCTGGCGGGGGGCGTGAGAGGGCGCGCGGGATCAGGGCAGGAACTGCTCCTTGATGATGCGCTCCTCCAGGTCGTGCTCCGGGTCGAAGAGCAGGTGCAGCGAGATCGACTTGTCCTCGCGCACCTGCACCCGGGTCACGTCGCGCACCTCGGTGAAGTCGGCGGTGGCGCTGACCGGGCGCTTGTCGGCCTCGAGCACGTCGATGACGACCTCGGCCGAGTCGGGCAACAGCGCGCCGCGCCAGCGCCGCGGCCGGAAGGCGCTGATCGGGGTGAGCGCGAGCAACGGCGCCCCCCGCGGCACGATCGGCCCGTGCGCGGAGAGGTTGTAGGCCGTGCTGCCCGCCGGCGTGGCGACCAGCACCCCGTCGCAGATCAGCTCCTCCAGGCGCACCACGCCGTCGATGGCGATGCGCAGCTTGGCCGCCTGGCGGCCCTCGCGCAGCAGCGAGACCTCGTTGATGGCCAGCGCCCGCGCGCTCCGCCCGTCGGTGGTGCGCGCCGCCATGCTGAGCGGGTGCAGGACCGCCTCCTCGGCCCGGGCCAGACGCGCCGGCAGGTCGTCCTCGCCGTACTGGTTCATCAGGAATCCGACCGTGCCGCAGTTCATGCCGTAGATCGGCACGCCGCGCTTCAGGTAGCGGTGCAGGGTCTCGAGCATGAAGCCGTCGCCGCCGAGCGCGACGATGACATCGGCCTGCTCCGGCGGAACGTGAACGTAGCGCGCGCGCAGGCGCCCGAGGGCTTCTTGGGCCTCCTGCGTGTCGCTGGCGACGAAGCCGAAGCTGCGCTCGCTCATGGGGCCGGGCTCCCTGCGTGGCCGCCGGGCGCCCGGCGGGTGCGGCGCGCAGTATAGCGCGGCGCCGCCGCAGCGTCAGCCTCGGGTCCCGGTCGAGTAATGCATGTACTTGACCCGTTTTCGTGGACACCCGATCGGTTGGGAGAAAGGAGTCCACGATGCCGAAGACACGTCCACCCTATCCGCCTAATACCGAAGGGCATTGTGATTGACTCACAATGCCCTTCGGCAAGCGCGACCGCGCGCCCGAGCTTAGGCGAGGAAAGCCTGCGTGGCGTTTGAACGCCCAGCGGTCATTTTCAATGACCGCTGGTATAAGTTCCGCGCGCAGATGGTCGAGCCGGTGCGCGCCGGGCACACGCCCGAGGGGTTGTCGCGAGAGTTCGAGCCCTCGGCCCAGGCGATCCGCAATCGGGTGAGCCAGCTCGACCGCGATGAAGGCCGCAACACTTCGCCATGATTGTGTTCTGCCGCGGCCCGCACTGTGCGGCGTGCGCCGGCTACGTCCGCGACCTCGACCGCAGGCGCGGCGAGTTCGACGAGCGCAGCGTCCATCCCGTCGCGGTCGGTGGCGGCACCGAAGAGCGCGCCCGCGAGTCCAAGGGCAGGTGGGGCATCGAAGGGTTGACCGTCGGCTATGGTCTCGGCATCGCGACGGCGCGCTGTTTGCGTCCGCGGTCAACACCATGCCGTTCGCGCGGCCTCATACCAGCGAGCGGATGAGGCCATCCACTCGCCGGTATGTCGTCCTTTGTTCCCAAAAAAAATCCTCGTAGAAACGGCGCGTCTCCTCCGAATCGCGGCAGCGGTAGGCATTGTGGTGCAGCCCTTTGATCATCGCCCGTAATCCTCCTCGTGATGGCGCGACCGCCCGATTGTCGGTCCCGGTCTTCCTGTCATGAGGGCATTTTGAGCAACGGGCGGATCAACGCAATGTCTATGACCGCCTCGCTCATGTCGCGCCTGTCCTCGTGGTCCTTGCTCGGGCGACGTCGCCGAGGCCTCCATCACCGGAAATTCGCGTCGATCAGCACGGCGGCCAGCAACGCGGGCTCTTCGCCCTTGCAGATCCAGGCGTGATTGGTGCCGCGCTGGATCACCACGTCGAACGGCCTCAGGTCCCGGGAGTCCCCGTCGAGGAGCAGCGTGACCTCGCCCTGGAGCAGGATGATGTAATCGACCGTCTTGGTCTCGTGCATGCGCGGATGGCGTCGCGTGTTCACCCGGGCGTCGGACGCGTCCATGGCCGCGAAGCCGTCGGCGGCCTGTTCCTCCAACTCCTCGCTCGTCAGCCCCGGATCGTCCGGGCCGATGGCGACGAACAGCAACTTGGTGCCACCCGCGGGCGGATAGAGGGTGAGCCTGTCCGGAACGATGTCGGCTCCGTCCCGTCGGTCCAACGCCTTGCCGTCCGTCTGCCACAGCTGGACGAGCCCCCTCGCCCCCTTGGCCAGCCTGTTGCCCGGCGGCCCGTCGATGACGACCACCGACGTTCCGTTTTCGTCGTGGCCGGTGACGATTCGCCGCGTGTCCTCGATCATGTCCCTTCCTCCACCAATGCTTCCTCGACCTCGGGCCCTCGGCGACAGTCCGATCGACGAGGCAGAGGTGCGAGGTTATAGACCGATGCTGCCGGGATGGCATCATCGCCGAGCGCTCGGGGGACTTGGCGGGGCGTGTCGGAATCGCGCGGGGCCGTGTCGCAATCTGTCCGGAAGGCGGATATCCTATCGGCCAATTTCGGGCGTGCATCCGCGAGCCTCTTGCTGAGCCTGTCGCGGCACGGGGCCGGGGTCGGTCGGCCCCTCGCCGTTCGACAAGCTCGGAGCGAGGGCCTTGCCTATCTTGCCTATCGGGAGGCGGGCGATGAAGACACACGCGCGCGTGGTGGTCGTCGGCGGCGGCGTCGTCGGCGTCGCCACGCTCTATCATCTGGCCAGGAAGGGCTGGCGCGACGTGGTGCTGTGCGAGCGGACCGAGCTGACCGCCGGCTCGACCTGGCACGCCGCGGGCCTGTTGCCGCTGTTCAACATGAGCTACAGCGTCGGCCAGATCCACAAGTACTCCGTCGCGCTCTACAAGACCCTCGAGGAGGAGACCGGACAGCCGGTCGGCTTCGCCGTGGTCGGCAACCTGCGCCTCGCCACCAACCGCGACCGCATGGACGAGTACCGCCACTACGCCGGCACCGCGCGCACCATCGGCGTCGAGGTGGAGTTCCTGACCCCGAGCGAGATCAAGGAGCTGGTCCCGTTCTGCAACGTGGACGGCCTGGTCGGCGCGATCCTGCACCCGGACGACGGCTACATCCAGCCGTCCGACGTGACCATGGCGCTGGCCCGCGGCGCGCGCAACATGGGCGCGGAGATTTACCAGCACACGCCGGTCGTCGGCATCGAGCGAAAACCGAACGGCGAGTGGGTGGTCAAGACCACGAAAGGCGACATCACCTGCGAGCACGTCGTCTCCGCCACGGGAAACTACGCGCGCCAGACCGGGCGCATGGTCGGCATCGACATCCCCTCGATCCCCGTCGAGCACCAGTACATCATCACCGAGCCGCACCCGCTGCTCGAGGAGCGCAGGAAACAGGGCCTGCGCGAGATGCCGATCCTGCGCGAGTCCGACGCCTCCTACTACATGCGCGAGGAGCGCCAGGGTCTGATCCTCGGCCCCTACGAGAAGGGCGCGCCGGCGTGCTTCGTCGACGGCGTGCCCGCGACCTTCGAGAAGGACCTCTTCCCGGCCGACCTCGACCGGCTCGAGCCGCACATCGAGGCGGCGATCAACCGCGTGCCCATCTTCGGCGAGGTCGGCGTCAGGGAGGTGATCAACGGCCCCATCGCCTACACCCCGGACGGCAGCCCGCTGGTCGGACCGGCCTGGGGCCTGCGCAACTTCTGGATCAACGAGGGACACAGCTTCGGCGTCACCGCGGCCGGCGGCGCCGGCTGGCAGCTCGCCGAGTGGATCGTCGAGGGCCAGCCCTCGATCGACATGCTGGGCGTCGATCCGCGGCGCTTCGGCGACTACGTTTCCAAGGCCTACCTCAAGACCAAGAACGAGGAGGCCTACGAGCACGTCTTCATCGTCCACTTCCACGACGAGGAGCGCCCGGCCGCCCGCCCGTTCAAGACCGCGCCGTGCTACGACCGCATGAAGGCGCGCGGCGCCGTGTTCGGGCAGAAGTTCGGGTGGGAGCGGCCCAACTGGTTCGCGCCCGAGGGCGTGGAGCCCAGGGACGTCTGGAGCTTCCGGCGCTCCAACTACTTCGAGCACGTCGGCAACGAGTGCCGCAACGTGCACGAGAACGTCGGCCTGCTCGACATGACGGCGTTTTCGAAATTCATCGTCTCCGGCCCCGGCGCGGCGGCGTTCCTCGACCGCCTGGTCGCCAACCGCGTGCCGAGGAAGGACGGGCGGATCAACCTGTGCCACGCGCTCAACGCGATGGGCGGCGTGCGCTCCGAGT
>JBHHZJ010000150.1:0-5599 GCA_046758005.1 Kiloniellaceae bacterium | reverse complement strand
AGGGGCCTGCAAAGCCCCGTACGTCGGTTCGATTCCGGCCCGGGCCTCCACGACATGCGCGACGCGGTTCCGGCGGTCCGCGGGCCGCCCGCCCGACCAGGGCCGCCTCGCCTTCTTGGAGGCCGTCAACAGCCGAGGAATGCGGCCCGCACCTCGTTACGTGACTTTGCGATTTCTCGCGGCGAGCAGAAAAATATAATTTCTGTCGGTGCTTGCACGAAACTTCTACGTTTTCGAGTGAACTTTGGCCGGGCGTGCCGGACGCGTGTGCGCACACGGCGCGGCCGGGGCATTTTGATCCAGATCAAGGCGCCTGGCCCGCACCTCCTGTTCCGTACCGGGGACGGATCGGGAAGGAGCCCGACGGTGACGACCGGCGAGACCTATTACCTCATCGGGGTGATCGTGGCCTTCATCGCCTTCAGTGCGGTCCTGGCCTACAGTTCGATCGACTCCGGCGGTGCCAAGCAGCCCGAGCGCAAGGACTGACAAGGGCCGAAGCCGGCGCTTCGAGGCCGGTGCCGTGGCGCTGGCCGCGGCGGAGAATCAGGACGCGACGCCGGCCATCGGGGCCGGGTCGAACGGCAGGGCCGTGAACGTGGCGAGGTCGAGCACGCGCTCGAGGCGTGCGGCGTTGCGGATCGAAAGGTTGCCCGCGTAGTACGGGTCGGTCAGCCGCCGGCCCGCGGTCGCGGCCAGGAAGTTGCGGCCGTCGAGCCACGCGATCCCCTCCAGGAACCCGTGGGTCAGGAACCGACGAGGCGGCACCAGGCCCAACTCGTCGCCCGAGATCCGCTCCAGGTGGTCCACGGTCATGCGGTCGTAGACGTTGAGCCGCCAAGGCGCCGCGAACCATCGGTCGAAGGCGGCCCGCGTCGCGCGCAGCGCGCCACCGCCCGAGCGGTCCGCCGTCATCGCCTCCTCGAACGCCCGCGCCACATCACCGTAGGAGGTCGAGACCTTTTCCTCCCAGGCGTGCGGATAGCCGTTCTCGCGCAGCTCCCAGGCGATCCGGGTCGCCACCGCCTCGGCCACCGCCTCGCGCACGCGGCGCAGCAGGACCAGGTCGCTTGCCGGGAAGAAGCGGTTGTCGGAGTAGGCCGGATGCTGCGGGACGTGGGCGAGCTCGTGGGCGAGGAAGACGATCTTGCCGCCCTGAGACAGTTCGGCGCTCACTCCCACGACACGCACGCCGGCGAAGTAATAGGCGAGCAGATCGGTCCGTTCGTCGATGCATACGTGCACGTCGCGCCGTTGCGCCTGGCGCAGGACCGCGCGGCCCGTGGCGCTGCGCCCAAGGATCGCGAACACGCGGCTCAGCTCGTCCCGCTCGGGGCTGCTGCGGTCCGTCTCCCCCACCCGCAGACAGCCGTCGACGGCGCGCGCGCGCCGGCTCAGCACCTCGGCGGCGCGCCGCACCTCCATCCCGCCGGGGCGGTACTGGTCGGTGGTCCCCTCCTCGCGATGCCCGCCCGCGCCGAGCACCATGGCGGCTGCGACCAGGGCCACTGCTCCGGCGCACAGGTGAAACCGGCACGGCTGCGCCAACACGGCCCGGAACGCGGCGCGGACCGACATGCGCGCCGCGCCGGCGCGGCGGTCCGCGGCGCGTTCCACGGCACGGCACGCCCGGCCGACGATGTCCCCTCTCATGTCCGCACGCAGCCCCGCGTCGCTACCTCTCCCGCCCTTGGCGAAGCCCGGCGGTCCGGGACGATAGCCGGAAAACCTTACCATTCGCTTCCCGCGACCGCCGCCCGCCACCATGCCGCCATCGGGCGGCAGTGGTTCCGCGCCGGCGCCGTTCACCCTTGTCACATGCGCTCGACGGCTTCGCCCGCCCAATATTCAGTGGAATCATGGTGCGACTCTACTATATATTGAGCGAAATTGCGCCTGCGAACGCGGCGCGATGGTGCGCGGGGAAGCGGTGGTTGCGCCGCCTCGCCCCGGGCCCGTAAGGTTTGACGCCTCGTGCGCGCCGAGGCGCCAGGCTTGTCCGCGGATTTGCCGCCCAGGATTACGGTGTGATGCCGCAAAGTATCCTGAATTGCCTGCCGGAGCGCTTGCATCCGGTCAGCCGGATGTTCCTGGAGACCTGGCTGTCCGGAGACATGTCCACGGCCGAGTTCCTGCGCTGGTTCCACATGCCGAACTCGGACTACCTCCCGGTGGCGCAGTGCATCCTGGCCGTGATCGCCGGCGCCTGAGGCGGGCGGGCCGCGGCGGCAAATAAATTGCCGGGCGTCGAGCGCTTTGATATAACGCCGCCGCGCCAAAGCCAAAGACGAACCGGGCGTGCCGGCGACGGGCCGATGCCCTCTGATCCGCGGTAGCTCAGTTGGTAGAGCAGGTGGCTGTTAACCACCGGGTCGCAGGTTCGAGTCCTGCCCGCGGAGCCAACACGGACAAGGGGTTGGACCCATGCGGTCCGGCCCCTTGTCGCCTTCGGGCGACGCCGCGACACACCCATGCCAAAACATGCTTGCCGTGAGCCGAGCCCGGAGAACCCTGCTGGTCCTGGCCGCCGCGATACTTGTGGGCGTCGGCGGCTTCGTTGCCTGGCTGGCCGTGCGCGACCCCATCGCCGCCCTGCCCCGCGCCGGCGGACCGGCGCGCCTCTTCGTCACCGAGCAGGCCACGCGCGAAAACGGCCGGCTGCTGCAGCGCTACGTGCTGCGCGAAGACGCGCTCGGCGAGATCCGCCTGGTCGTCAGCTTCCCGGACCCGCTGCCCCAGCGGCCGCTCCCCGTTCTCGTCGTCGTCGGCGGCCTGGGCGCGGCCGTGAAGACCGCGCGCTACATTCCGCCGAGCGGCGACAACATCCTCGTCGTCTACGAGTGGCCGATCCCGCGCAAGCTGCCGAAGGGGCTGGCGCTCACCCGGGTCGCCTTCGACTACTACGGCCGGCTGCTCGCGGCGCCGGGACAGGTGGCGGCGGTGATCGAGTGGCTCGCGGCCCGGCCGTGGGCCGACGCCGGGCGGGTGAGCCTGCTCGGCTTCTCGCTCGGGGCGCTGGCGGCGCCGGCCGTGCAGCGCCTCAGCCAGGCCGCCGGGCGGCGCATCGGCTGGACCGTGATCGCGTACGGGGGGGCCGACCTGGGCGCGCTGGTCGCCGGGCATCCGTACCTCCGACCGGACTGGTTCAAGCCCTTGGCCGCCCAGGCCGTGCGCCTGCTGCTCCGCCCGGTCGAGCCGGCCGAACACCTGCCCCATCTCTCGGGCCGGTTCCTCATCCTCGGCGGCGGCGAGGACGAGTTCATACCCCGCCGCTCCGCCCGGCTGCTCCGGGACCTCACGCCCGAGCCCAAGACCTTCGTGGAGCTTGCCGGGGACCACATCGGGGTCGGCGCCGATCAGGTCGCCCGGCTGCACGAGATCGTGCGCGTCACGGGCCGGTGGCTGGCCGAGGCCGGCGCGGTGAATCCCCCGTAGGCTCGCCCGAGCCCTCGCCGCTTCCCGGGACCGCGGGCCGCACCCGGGGTTCCGCCGGGACCCGTTTGTGTGCCATGCTTGGCCGGCGGGCCCGGTTGAACAAGGGCCCAACGAAAGCAAGACAGAACGCAAGACAGTCAGGGAGGTCGGAAGATGCGCTTTGGATCGACCGCGATCGCGGGGATGGCCTTGGCCGCCGGCGCGATCGCCCTTCTGAGCGTTCCCGACGCCGCCGGTGCGGCGTCCCGGGACGTCGTCACCGTCCACCGCGGCGCCGCGGTCGAGACGCTCGGCCCCGGCACGCCGGGCGCGGCCCCGGCGGGCGCGGTCGAGGTCGTGCGGGGCGCGCCGCTCGTCACGGCACCCGCCGCGCCGGCCGCCGCTGCGGTGCGGGCGTTGGCGGGCCGCACGCTGTGGCTCGTGGACAGGGAGCAAGACCGGCTCACGGCCTGTCACCTGCGCGACTCGACCCAGGTCGGACGCCGCGTGGTGCGCTGCTGGTCGCGGCCGCTGCCCGACTAGCGGCAGGAATAAGAGGACAGAGGAATAAGGGAGGAATAAGGGGACAGTATACTTAATTCAAGGACAAGGCAGAGCCTACGTCTACTTGCTCCGTCCTTGAATTAAGTATACTGTCCCCTTATTCCAAGTATACTGTCCCCTTATTCATGTCGCCGTAGTTGTAAACTGTCCCTGGAATATTCATTGACCTGCGACCGCCACCCTTTAGTATGGCGCCGTTTCCGGTCTTCGAGGTCTCGGATGCCAGCCACGCCAAGGCGCGCGGAACCATGATACCGATGAGCGCACGAGGTGACTCGGGCGCTGATCGGTATCGGCGCGCCGGGTTGGCCCTGGGCGGCGGCGCGCAAATAAACGACGACACACCGGCGAGCGGATGGCGTCATCCGCTCGCCGGTATGAGTCGCCGGGACACGGCGAGCGCCCTGCTCGCACTGGCCGTGTCGATGGGCGCCGCGGCCCACGCGGCGGAACCGGAAATCTGGCGCTTCCAATGTCTGGGCGGCGAAACGCTGGGCGCCGAGATCTGCACGACGGAGGTGTCGACGAGCGACCGCGACCGGGAATTCGTCATCTATTTCGTGCACAGCCAGAGTGGAAAAATCCCGCTGGTCGTGGCCGGGGAGGACGAGCCCTTTGCCGCAACGGTCGTCAAGGTCGACGACAAGGAGCCGGTGAGCGCGGACGAATGCGAAACCGGGGCCTGCTATTTCGGGCTCGAGAAATCGGCCGTGCTCCTGAAACAGTTCCGCAAGGGGCGTTCGGCGCGCGTCACCGTCACGACCGAAGGCGCCGAGATCATTCTCGACAAGACGATCACGTTGCGGGGATTCTCTGCGGCGTTCGCCGAGGCCGGCTCTTAGCGCGTTTTGCGGTGACGTGGAATCGCGCGGGCGCCGCTCACCGCCTCGCGAGCCAGTCGCGCAGCGCGGCGCTCACCGGCTCCGGCGCAATAAAGACCAAGTTGCCGCGCACGCTAAACGAACATTATTTCGCGGCCAAGACCATGCCGGGAAAATCCCTGATTTTCCAGGCCTTTTGTTGACGGAACCGGTTGACATTCCGCCGCGAAGCATCAAATAGAAGCGCAGTGATAAGAACGACCCTTCCCCACAAATTCCGAACGATCCGACATACATGCGCTTCACCGATCTTGGACTGAGTCCCGAGGTCCTGAGGGCGGTGGACGAGGCCGGCTACGTCGAGCCCACGCCGATCCAGGCCCAGGCCATCCCTTACGTCCTCATGGGCCGCGACCTGCTCGGCTGCGCCCAGACCGGCACCGGCAAGACCGCCTCCTTCACCCTTCCGATGATCGACATCCTGGCCAACGGCCGGTCCAAGGCGCGCATGCCGCGCTCGCTGATCGTGGCGCCCACGCGCGAGCTCGCCGCCCAGGTCGCCGACAGCTTCGAGCGCTACGGCAAGTACCACAAGCTGACCATGGCCCTGTTGACCGGCGGGACCTCGCTGACCGAGCAGTTGCGCCGCCTCGACCGCGGGGTCGACGTGCTGATCGCCACGCCGGGACGGCTGCTCGACCTGTTTGAGCGCGGCAAGGTGCTGCTCGCCGACGTCAAGATCCTGGTCATCGACGAGGCCGACCGCATGCTCGACATGGGCTTCATCCCCGATGTCGAGC
>JBHHZJ010000149.1:0-5645 GCA_046758005.1 Kiloniellaceae bacterium | reverse complement strand
CTAGAGGCGATCTTCCGGACCATGACCGCGACACGTCCGCGTCGTCTTCATGAGCCGAGCTTGGAGGGACACTTGCAGGGACACCGGTGGGATGGGTCGCTTTCTGGACTTTTGCCCTCGCCCGCCCTACCTTGTGCTTGACCCGCTTCTTATCTTAAGCGTCGCGCCGTAGGATCGAGCGCCATGTACCGCGACAACACCCTGATTCCGAGCGAGGCCGTACGGCTGCTGGCGCTCGGCATCCTGGCCACGCGCGAGACCGGCTACGCCGAGCTGGCCGGCGAGGTGCGCCACTTCACCGGGCACGTCGTGGGGCCGTCGCTGGAGCTGGTCGGCGCGCCCATCGAGGTGCTGAAGGTCGAGGGCCTGGTCGAGGCCGCCGACCCGCGCGAGGGCGGCGAAAGCGCGCTCCTGCGCGTCACCGAGGCTGGCCGGCGCGAGCTCGTGCGCCTGCTCAACTCCAACGTCCGGCCGGCGGTCAGCGACATCAACAAGCTGATCATCGCCCTCAAGATGCGCTTCCTGCACCTGCTCGAGCCCGAGGACCAGCGCCTCCAGGCGGAGATGATCGGCGAGATGTGCGAGCGCCAGCTCGTGCGCCTGACCGAGCTGCGCGCGCGCCACGCCGCCGCGCCCGGCCACCTCGCCGCGTGGCTCGACCACGAGATCGCGCAGACCCGGCAGAGCCTCGATTGGTTCCGAAACCTGCACGGGCGCTTGCCCTAGCAGGCTGCTGAAAAACTCCTGGCAACGACGGATTTGACGTGATTCCTTTGGTTTTGGAACCGAAGGAGGATGGGATGCGCGGTGAGGATCGGGTGCGGTCCCAGTTCACCTTGGCGCTGGCGGCCTACAACCTGGTCCGATTACCCAAGCTGCTGGGAGCAAGCCCATGACCAAGGCCGGACTCCGCCCAACCCCCAGGATCACCGCCGACAAACAGCCCGCAACAAGACAAAATACCAAGTTCGACACGCCGAGAGCGACCTTCCAATCAATGATCCCAGGGAAGACCTGGGGGATCATTAGTTTTTCCGCAGCCTGCTAGACATTCACCGACGATAGGCCTGACGGCGCCCGGACACGCAGAGCGCCAGGTTCGGGATCGCCAGCGCGCCGTCCTCGGTCACGAATCGCTCGACCGATTGGCCGACGGCGCGCCACGCCGCTTCGCGCCGCGCCGGGGGGCAATCCGCCGTGCGCGCCTCGACGCTCGAGACCTCGCGACGAAACCGGATGAAGCCCTCGACCGAATCGAAGCGGAACACCACGCTCACCGGCTCCGACGTGAGCGCGTCGTAGCCCGCCGCGCGCAGCGTTCGGCGCAGGGCATCGGCATCGCACAGGCTGAACGGGCTCGGCGTTCCGTCCGGCGGCGCCGGAAGGTCGAGCCGCCCGGCAACGATCCGGTTCGGCAGGTCGATCGCGGGCACCGCCTCGGGCGGGCCCCAGACCGCGATCGCCAGCCGGCCGCCCGGTTTGAGCGCCCGGTGCAAGGCCGCCAAGCTGCGTGCCGGCTCGGGCACGAACATCAAGCCCCAGCGGCACAGCACCGCGTCGAAGGCGGCGCTCGGCAGGTCCGGGTCGGCCGCGTCCATGATCCGGAAGTCGATGTTGTCCAGGCCCAGGCGGCGCGCCCGGGCGCGGGCCTGCTCCAGCATGGCGGGGGCGAAGTCGGTCGCGAGCACACGGCCGTTCGGCGCGATCCGGCGCGCCGCCGTCGCCGCCGGCTCGCCGAGCCCCGTGGCCACGTCGAGCACGCGCTGCCCGGGAGCCAGGCCGGCCAGGTCGATCAAGCGCTCGCTGACGGGTCGCGCGCCGCGCTCGATCGTGTCCCACCACTCGGCCCAGCCGGAGGCGACCGCGTCCCACCCGGCGCGCGGATCGTCGGCGGTGCGGTCCAGGTGCGGCTCCGGTGCGGTCATGGTGCTGCCGCGCCCCGGCGATCGATGACGGGCAGGGGCGGTCAGGCGTTGGCCAGCCGCTTCTCGATGGCCGCGTTGCGGATCGCCTTTTGCAGCTTCTCGAACGCGCGCACCTCGATCTGGCGCACACGCTCCCGGCTGATCCCGTACTGCTGGGACAGTTCTTCCAGGGTTGTCGGCTGCTCCTTGAGGCGCCGCTCCTCGAGGATATGGCGTTCGCGCTTGTTGAGCGTCTTCATGGCCGCCTGGAGCAGCTCGCGCCGCCGCGAGAGCTCCTCCGATTCCGCGAGCACGCTTTCCTGGTCCTCCGACTCGTCGACCAGCCAGTCCTGCCACTCCCCGTCGCCGTCGATGCGCAGCGGGGCGTTGAGGGAGTGGTCCGGCGCGGCGAGACGCCGGTTCATGGTCACGACGTCGCTCTCCGGCACGTTCAAGGCATTGGCGATCTTGGTCACCTGATCGGGGTCGAGGTCGCCCTCCTCGATCGCCTGCATCTGCCCCTTCAGCTTGCGCAGGTTGAAGAACAGCTTCTTCTGCGCCGCCGTGGTGCCCATTTTGACCAGCGACCAGGAATGCAGGATGTACTCCTGGATCGCGGCGCGGATCCACCACATCGCGTAGGTCGCGAGGCGGAATCCGCGCTCCGGATCGAAGCGCTTCACCGCCTGCATCATGCCGACGTTGCCCTCGGAAATGAGCTCGGACAGCGGCAGGCCGTAGCCCCGGTAGCCCATCGCGATCTTCGCCACCAGCCGCAGGTGCGAGGTCACGAGCTTGTGCGCCGCCTCGATGTCGTCCCGCTCGCGCCAGCGCTTGGCCAGCATGTACTCCTCGTCCGCCTCGAGCATGGGGAACTTGCGGATCTCCTGCAGATAGCGGGGCAGGTTGCCCTCGGAGACCAACACGGGCAGCTTTTGCGGCGTCATCGGCGCAATCCTTCGACAGCGTCATGGGCAAGGCGACCGGCTCGATAGACCCCTGCCGGCCGCCGGCGCCGTACTTCAGCGAATCCTGATATGTGTATAGCACCAGTGATCATTGGGATCAAGAAAAGCTGACCAATCTCATCAGGTTTCCCACATATTATAATGCTTCTAAGAAGGTTATCAAGTTCTTTACGTCTTGCGGTAATTCGCTCTCGAAGCGGAGCGCAGCCCCGGTGGCGGGATGCGGAAATGCCAAGGATTTGGCGTGCAGCGCCTGGCGGTCGAGCGCCTCGAGGGCCGCGCGCGCGGCCTGCGGCAGGCGGTCGCGCCGCCCTTGGCCGGCCCGGCCGTAAAGGGGATCGCCGAGCACCGGGTGGCCCTTGGCGGCCATGTGAACCCGGATCTGGTGGGTCCGCCCGGACAGCAAACGGCATTCGACCAGGCTGGCCAGCCCGCCGGCCAGATCCTTCAGCACGCGGTAGCGGGTACGCGCCGGCTTGCCGCCGCGGCGCAGGACCGCCATTTTCTTGCGGTTGCGCGGGCTGCGGCCGATGTTGCCGGCGATTTCGCCGGCGCGCGGTTCGGGCACGCCCCAGACCACGGCCCGGTAGGCGCGCTCCACCTCGCGGGCCGCGAACATCTTGGCCAGGCCCCGGTAGGCCTCCTCGGTCTTGGCCACGACCATCAGGCCGCTCGTGTCCTTGTCCAGGCGGTGCACGATGCCGGGCCGGCGCACGCCGCCGATGCCGGCAAGCCCCGCGCCGCAGTGGGCCAGGAGCGCGTTGACCAGCGTGCGGTCCGGGTTCCCGGGTGCGGGGTGGACGACCATGCCGGCGGGTTTGTCGAGCACGATGAGGTGCGCATCCTCGTAGACGATGTCGAGCGCGATGGCCTGCGCTTCCGGCGCGGCAGGGGCAGGCTCGGGGACGAAGATGGCGAAAGTTTGACCGGGTTTGACCCGATATGCCGGCTCGACTATCGTTTCGCCGCCGGACGTGACCCGGCCCCCCTCGATCAGGGCTTTGAGGCGGGTGCGCGAGATCGCCGGCAGGCGTGCGGCGAGCAGGCGGTCGAGGCGCTGCCCGGCCTCGGCCTCGCCGGCCGTGATCTCGTAGGTCCGCGCGCCGGCCACCGCCGTCATCGGGCCGCTCCCGGCTCGCCGACCGCGCGGGCAAGATTCTGGATCCAAGGCATGCAGGCGCTCAAGGCTCTGGTCGTCGTCATGGGCCTACTCATCATGGCCAGCCTGGCGCTCCTCGCCTACGGCCTGGTCACCAGATTGTCCGAGGGCACGGACGGGCCTGGCCGCTTGGGCGAGGTGTCGCTGCCGCTGCCCGCCGGCTGCGCGATCGCCGAGGCGCGCAGCCAGGAGGGCCGCCTGATCCTACGCATCGACGGCCCGGCCGAGCGCGATTGCCAGCAGGTCGTGGTCATCGACCTGTCCGACGGCCGGGTGCTCGGCCGCGTCACCGCGGCGCCCGGGCCGTGAGCGCGGCCGGTCCCGGCGCCGGCCTCTACCATAAGGCATCGCGATGGTGAACTTCTGTTCGGACAACGCAAGCGGCGCGGCGCCGGAGATCCTGCGCGCGATCGAGGCGGCCAATGCCGGCGCGGCCATGCCCTACGGCAACGACGAGCTGACCCGCCGGGTCGAGGCCCGCCTGGCCGAGGTGTTCGAGACCGAGGTCGCGGCCTTTCCCGTGGCCACCGGCACCGCGGCCAACGCGCTCGCGCTTTCTCTCATGGCCCCGCCCTTCGGCGCGGTCTACTGCCACGAGGCCGCGCACGTCCAGGTCGACGAATGCGGCGCGCCCGAGTTCTACACCGGCGGCGCCAAGCTGGTGCCGCTGCCGGGCGCGCACGGCAAGATCGCGGCCGAGGATCTGGCCGGCGCGATCGCCGGCGAAGGCGTGGTGCACGAGGTGCAGCCGGCGGCGGTCAGCCTGACCCAGGCGAGCGAGGCCGGCACGGTCTACACGGCCGAGGAGATCGGCGCGCTCGCCGAGGTCGCGCGGGCGCACCGGCTCGGCCTGCACGTGGACGGCGCGCGCTTCGCCAACGCGGTCGCCTCGCTCGGCTGCGCGCCGGCCGAGATCACCTGGAAGGCGGGCGTCGATGCGCTCTCGTTCGGCGCGACCAAGAACGGCGCGCTGGGCGCCGAGGCGGTCGTGCTGTTCAAGCCGGTGCTGGCGGCGACCTTCGGCTACCGGCGCAAGCGCGGCGGGCATCTGTTCTCCAAGATGCGATTCCTCTCGGCCCAGCTCGACGCCTACCTCGCCGACGGGTTGTGGTTGCGCCACGCGCGCCACGCCAACGCGATGGCCAGGCGCCTGTCCGAGGGCCTGGCCGCGCTGCCCGGCGTTTCGCTCTCCCATGCGGTCGAGGCGAACGAGGTCTTCGCCCGCCTGCCCGAGGCGATGATAACGGGTCTGCTCGGCGAGGGTTTCGTCTTCTACCGTTGGGGGCCGCACGAGAGGCGCGAGGTGCGCCTGGTGGCCTCGTTCGACACGGACCCGAGGGACGTCGACGCCTTCCTCGCCGCCGCCCGGCGCCTGGCCGAGGCGCGCGGCGCGGGGCGCCGGCCGGGCGTCGCGGCCTCTTGAAGCCGCGGCTGCTCTTGCCGCGCGGGCGCGCCCGATCCCGCCCTTGTCACGCGATCGCGCATTCGCTATGTCAAGGGCCGCACGGCCGCTCTTGCAGTCCCCTTCGTCTAGTGGCCCAGGACGCCGCCCTCTCACGGCGGAAACAGGGGTTCGACTCCCCTAGGGGACGCCAACTCCCTAAGCGTCGGATT
>JBHHZJ010000148.1:0-5885 GCA_046758005.1 Kiloniellaceae bacterium | reverse complement strand
GCGATCGTGCGCCCCGGGCCGATCCAGGGCGACATGGTCCACCCCTACCTGCGCCGGCGCAACGGCGAGGAGAAGGTCGACTACCCGTCCGAGGCGCTGCGCCGGGTGCTCGGCAAGACCCTCGGCGTGCCGCTCTTCCAGGAGCAGGCGATGAAGATCGCCATCGTCGCCGCCGGCTTCACGCCGTCCGAGGCCGACCGGCTGCGCCGCGCCATGGCGACCTTCCGCCGGGTCGGCACGATCCACACGTTCCGGGAGAAGCTGATCGAGGGCATGGCCGCGCGCGGCTACGACCGCGCCTTCGCCGAGCGCTGCTTCCGCCAGATAGAGGGCTTCGGCACCTACGGCTTTCCCGAGAGCCACGCGGCCAGCTTCGCGCTCTTGGTCTACGTCTCCGCTTGGCTCAAGTGCCATCACCCGGCGGTCTTCGCCGCCGCGCTCTTGAACAGCCAGCCCATGGGCTTCTACGCCCCGGCGCAGATCATCCGCGACGCGCGCGAACACGGCGTCGAGGTGCGCCCCGTGGACGTCAACGAAAGCGACTGGGATGGCACGCTGGAATCGTCCCGGTCCGGCGGTCTCGCGCTGCGCCTGGGCCTGCGCCAGGTCAAGGGCCTGGTCGAGGCCGACGCCCGCTCGCTGGTCGCCGCGCGCGGGCCGGGCTACGCCGACCCGGTCGCGCTGTGGCGCCGCGCCGCCCTCGGCCGGACCGCGCTCGAGGCGCTGGCGCGGGCCGACGCCTTCCGCTCCATGGGCCTCGACCGGCGCGAGGCGCTGTGGGCGGTCAAGGCCCTGCCGGCGGGCCGGACGTCCTCGGCCCCGCTGCCGCTGTTCGCCGCCGCCCGCGCCGAGGAGATCGGTGCCGAGCCCGCGGCCGGCCTGCCCGAAATGAGCTTGAGCGAGCACGTGGTCGACGACTACGCCAGCCTGCGCTTTTCCTTGAAGGCGCATCCGGTGTCCTTCCTGCGCGAAGGTCTCGAGGCCGAGGGGATCGTCGAGACCGCGCGCCTGATGGACCTGCCGAACGGCCGGCGGCTCAAGGTCGCCGGCCTGGTGCTCGTGCGCCAGCGGCCGGGCACGGCCAAGGGCGTGATCTTCGCCACGCTGGAGGACGAGACCGGGGTCGCCAACGTCATCGTCTGGCCCGACGTCTTCGCCCGCCAGCGCAAGGTCGTGCTCGGCGCCAGGCTGCTTTGCGTCGAAGGGCCGTTGCAGCGCGAGGGCCTGGTCGTCCACGTCATCGCCGAGCGCCTCTATGACCTGACGCCGCGCCTGGCGCAGTTGCAAGCGCCGTCGGCGCGCGATCTCGGCGAGCCGCTCGCCCCGCCCCACAATAGGCGCGCCGCGCAGGCGCGCCGGATCTACCGCTCGCGGGACTTTCATTAGCCCGGCCGGCCGGTCCGGCCGCCCGCCTCAATGCCGGGGCGGTCCGACCACGATCGCCGTTATCGTCTCCTCGCCGAGCGCCTTGCACGCCTCCAGCCGTTGCAGGCCGGAGACGAGGACGAAGCGCTCGCCGTCGCGACGCACGCTGATCGGCACCTGCAGGCCGTTCTCCAGGATGTTCTCGGCGAGTCGCTCGACCACCTCGGGCTTCACGTCGTTGCGCCGCTTGGCCGGGACGTAAATCTCGTCGATCTTCACGGTAATATCGTCCATCGCAGGTCACAGGATAAGGAAGCCCTACAACGGAGTCTAACGCGGCGGACCGGAGTCGGCTCGGCCCTCGCCGGTGCCCGCGCGGAGAGCCGGCCGAGGCGCAAAAGGCTCCGCGCGCGCGACGTCCACCAGGCGATTCCCGTGTTATCGTGCTATCCGAGTCAAAGCCATCGTTGCAAGCGAAGAGACAGCGCCGTGGCCCGCATCAACATCCAGTTCACCCGCTTCTCCGCCTTCTACAGCCCGCTCATCCTGACCATCGCGGGCGGATATTTGCGCGACGAGGGGCTGGAGCCCGCGCACGGCATCGCGCCTCCGGGCAAATCGGCGATCGCGGCGTTGCGGGACGGCTCGGCCCACGTCGTGCAGTCGGCGCCCTCGCAAGGCTTCGCGGCGCTGGAAAAGGGGATCGAGCCGGGCGCCGTTCACTTCGCGCAGATCAACGAGAAGGACGGCTTCTTCCTCGCCGCGCGCGAGCCCGACCCGGACTTCGCTTGGCGCAAGCTCGCGGGCAGGCGGGTCCTCGTCGACCACGGCGCTCAGCCGCTCGCCATGTTTCGGTTCGCCTGCCACAGGATGGGCCTGGATTACGGGTCCATCGTCGCCATCGACGCCGGCGGTCCCGAGGAGATGGACGCGGCCTTTCGCGCCGGTCGGGGCGACTACGTCCACCAGCAGGGGCCGGCGCCGCAGCAGTTGGAGCGCGATGGGCTCGGCCACGTCGTCGCATCGCTCGGCGATGCCATCGGGCCCTGCGCCTTCTCCAGCCTGGCGGCAAGGCCCGAGTGGCTCGAAACCGACATGGCGAAGGCCTTCATGCGCGCCTATCGCAAGGCGCGCGCGGACCTGATCGGGATGCCGGCCGCCGAGGTCGCCCGTATCGAGCGCGATTTCTTCCCGGACATCGACCCGGACGTCTTGACCGCCACCATTGGCTCTTACCAGCGCCTCGGCTGCTGGACGCCGCACGTCGAGATCACCGAGCGGGCCTTCGAAGCCGCGCTCGATGTCTTCCTGCACGCCGGGTCGATCGCGAAGCGCCACGCCTACGCGGATGTGGTCGCTTCGCCGCCCGGCGGTTGAGGTCGCCGCGCTCGCCCGTCCACGCGGGGCTTCGCGACCCCGCCGATGTCGGTTAAAGTCCTTGCCAGCCGGTTGCCGCCGTATTGGCCCTGTCCGTAAGCCCATCATGATCATCGACCCAGCGCTTGCCGAGGCCAGCCCGTCGCGCAAGGCGATCCGCGATCATGTCCGCGCCGACGAGACCGAAATCGTGCGCCGGCTGGCCGACGAGGCGCGGCTTGCGCCCGCCGCGCTCGAGCGCGTCGCCGCGCGTGCGCGCACGCTCGTCGCCGAGGTCCGGCGCGCGCGCGTCGGCCAGGGCGGCATCGACGCCTTCCTGCACGAGTTCGGCCTGTCCACGAAGGAAGGCGTGGTGCTCATGTGCCTGGCCGAGGCGCTGCTGCGCGTGCCCGATTCGGAGACCGTGGACAAGCTGATCAAGGACAAGATCGCCGCCGCCGACTGGGAGGGCCACCTCGGCCGCAGCGAATCGCTGTTCGTCAACGCCTCGACCTGGGCGCTCATGCTCACCGGCCGGGTCGTGCGCCTGGACGAGCGCGACACCAAGGACCTGGCCGGCACGCTGCGCCGCCTGATCCATTCGAGCGGCGAGCCGGTGATCCGCGGCGCCATCACCCAGGCCATGCGCATCCTGGGCCGCCAGTTCGTCATGGGCCGCACCATCAAGGAGGCGCTGGAGCGGGCCAAGCCGGAGCAGCAGCGCGGCTACCGCTACTCCTACGACATGCTGGGCGAGGCCGCGCGCACGATGGCCGACGCCAGGCGCTACTTCGAGGCCTACCGCGCCGCCATCGCGGCGATCGGCGAGGCCGCGCAGGGCAAGGGCGTGATCGACGGGCCGGGCATCTCGGTCAAGCTCTCGGCCCTGCACCCGCGCTACGAGTTCGCCCAGCGCCGCCGCGTGCTCGACGAGCTCGCGCCGCGCCTCAAGGCGCTCGCGCTCGACGCCGGGACGGCCGGAATCGGCCTCACCGTGGACGCCGAGGAGGCCGACCGGCTCGACCTGTCCCTCGACGTGATCGAGGCCGTTTCGGGAGATCCGGAATTGGCCGGTTGGGACGGCTTCGGCGTGGCCGTGCAAGCCTACCTGAAGCGCGCGCGCTTCGTTCTCGACTGGCTCGCTGACATGGCGCGCCGGCACGGGCGGCGCCTGATGGTGCGCCTGGTCAAGGGCGCCTACTGGGACACCGAGATCAAGCTGGCCCAGGTGGCCGGGCTGGACGGCTACCCGGTGTTCACGCGCAAGGTCTCGACCGACGTTTGTTACCTCGCCTGCGTCAAGGCCCTGTTCGCCGATGCGGACGCCTTCTATCCGCAGTTCGCCACCCACAACGCGCACACCCTGGCCGCCGTGCTGGAGGCGGCGGGAGACCGCCGCGACTTCGAGTTTCAGCGCCTGCACGGCATGGGCGAGGCGCTCTACGCGCAGGTCGTCGGCGAGGAGAACCTGGGCCTGCCGGTACGCGTCTACGCCCCGGTCGGCAGCCACGAGGACCTGCTGCCCTACCTCGTGCGCCGGCTGCTCGAGAACGGCGCCAACACCTCCTTCGTCAACCGCATCGTGGACGAGAAGCTGCCGATCGAGGAGATCATCGCCGACCCGGTCGCCGGCGTTCGACGGCTCAGCACGATCCCGCACCCCCGGATTCCACTGCCCGCCGAGCTGTACCTGCCGGAGCGGCGCAACTCGGCCGGCGTCGACCTGACCGACCCCCAGGTCCTGGCGCCCCTGGGCGCGGCGATGGAGGCGGCCGCGCGGGGCTGGACGGCCGCGCCCATCGTCGGCGGCGTCGAGGCGCGCGGCGCGGCGCGCCCCGTGGTCGATCCCGCCGACAACCGGCGCACCGTCGGGGAGGTGGTCGAAGCGGCGCCCGCGCACGTCGAGCAGGCCCTCGCCCGCGCCGCGCGGGCGGCGCCGGCGTGGGATGCGACCCCGGCGCAGCGGCGCGCCGCGTGCCTCGATCGCGTGGCCGACCTGCTCGAGGAGAACCGCGCCGAGCTGATGGCGCTGTGCGTGCGCGAGGCCGGCAAGTCGATCCCGGATTCGCTCGCCGAGGTGCGCGAGGCGGCCGACTTCTGCCGCTTCTATGCGGCCCGCGCCCGGGCCGAGTTCGCCGCGCCGCAGGCGTTGCCCGGTCCGACGGGAGAACGCAACGAGATCGCGCTGCACGGGCGCGGCGTGTTCGCGTGCATCAGCCCGTGGAACTTCCCGCTCGCCATCTTCACCGGGCAGGTGAGCGCGGCGCTGGCCGCCGGCAACGCGGTCATCGCCAAGCCCGCCGAGCAGACCCCGCTCGTCGCCGCCGCGGCGGTGCGCCTGTTCCACCGGGCCGGCGTGCCGGGCGAGGCCCTCCACCTGCTGCCCGGCGACGGGCCGGGCGTCGGCGCCCCGCTGGTCAGGGACCCGCGCGTGGCCGGCGTGGCCTTCACCGGCTCGACCGACACCGCGAAGTCGATCCACGAGGCCCTGGCGCGGCGCGACGGGCCGATCGTGCCGCTCATCGCCGAGACCGGCGGGCAGAACGCCATGATCGTCGATTCGACCGCGCTGCCCGAACAGGTCGTGCGCGACGTGATCGTCTCCGCCTTCCACAGCGCCGGGCAGCGCTGTTCGGCCTTGCGCGTCCTGTTCCTCCAAGAGGACGTGGCCGAGCGGATGCTCGCCATGCTGGCCGGCGCCATGGAGGAGCTGGTCGTCGCCGACCCGGCCTGGCTGTCGACCGACGTGGGGCCGGTGATCGACTCGGAGGCCCGGGCCATGCTCGAGGGCCACGCCAGGCGCATGACCGCCGAAGGCCGCCTGCTGCAACGCGCGAAGCTCGCCCCGGGAACCGAGCACGGCACCTTCTTCGCCCCGGCCGCCTTCGAGATCGACGCGATGAGCCGCCTTCAGCGCGAGGTCTTCGGCCCGATCCTGCACGTCATCCGCTACAAGGGCGATCGACTCGACGATGTGATCGCGGCGGTCAACGGCACCGGCTACGGCCTGACGCTCGGCATCCACAGCCGAATAGATTCGACCGTCGAGTACATCCACCGGCGCCTGCGCGTCGGCAACGCCTACGTCAACCGCAACATGATCGGCGCCGTGGTCGGCGTGCAGCCGTTCGGCGGCGAGGGCCTGTCCGGCACCGGGCCCAAGG
>JBHHZJ010000147.1:0-5960 GCA_046758005.1 Kiloniellaceae bacterium | reverse complement strand
ACGTGATTGATTGGAGCCGCGAAGTGGTTCCAATCAATCACGATCCGCTCTAGCCGACGTAGCTTCAAGCAGGTCTGGCATTGGCGCAACGGGATGATCGAGATCATTTGCAAGAGGTGCGCGATGACCGCGCCGAACACGGCCATGTTCAGCAGCACCGCGCCGAGTGGCACATCGTCGAAGATACTTTCGCCGAACTCGATCATCAAGACGACCACGAAGCCGAGTGCCGCGCCCGCGAACGGCGCCGCGATCGGCGCCGCGTGGGGAGCCTTGTGCGCGCCATGGGTTATCGACCGCCGGCGCGGAAAGTAACCCGCGCGGCTGAGTGATCGGCGATCGAGTAGCACACGCCGACGGACATCACGGCGATAATGATCGTGGCGTCGAACAGGCCGCCGAAGCCGCCCGAATCGAGGCCGAGGTTCCAGCCGAAGACGTCGCCGGAAATGACCGCGCCAACCCCCACGGCCCACGGCGACCACACACCGGCGTAGCGGCGTGGTCCCCGCTTGACGAAATACCCGTCGTCGGCGACGGGATAGTCGGCGCTGCCAGTGATTTGCTGCTCGTGTTGATCGGCCATTTCCGTCCCCTCGGGCTGATCACGCACGCCGCTTGGTGTCGCGCCTGCCACGTTGCGGGCGCGGCCTTCATGCCGCCAGCTCGGTGCGAGATTCTGCGGCGCTTGGTCGGCGTCGCGTCCGTTGCCTTCATGCCCCCCGTCGGCCGTGCCGAGTCGCGTCATTTCCGACACTTGCGAGGCATACTATGAAGCGTTTTGGGGCGAAGTAAAGCGGTCGGAGCGGCCGCGCGGGGGCGCGCGGACCGCGCTCGAAAAAATGACGGTCTGGGACGGTTTTATGAGACGGGCTTTCAAACCTCCTTGAGGTCGGGTCGACACGACCGCCACCGCGGACGCGCGCAATTTCGCGCGCCGGCCCGTCCCCGTTGCGGTTTCCATTCGGCGCCCGTGCCGCCCCGCGCCCGCAACGCACGACCGTTATGTGCGACTCGGAGCGCTCGGTTATGGTCGCGCCTCATGGGTTTCCGCCTGTTCCCTGTGCTCCTCGCGGCGTTGGTCTTCGGATGCGGGATGCTCTATGCGCAGAGCGAGGATCTGGAGGCGTACCTTGAGCGGGGACGCGCCCTGTCCAAGGCGGGCAAGTTCGAACAGGCCCTGCCCTACTTCCTCATGGCGCTGGAGCTCGGCGAGCGGCGGAACGGGACCGACAGCCCGGCGATCGTACCCATGTTGGATAGCCTGGCCGACCTCTACGCCGCGCAGACGCAGTACCGGGACGCGGAGCCCCTGTACGAGCGCTCGCTCGAGATCCAGGAGCGGGCGCTGGCGCGCTATCAGGCCGGGATCGCCCGGACGCTCAACAACCTCGGCTCGATCTACGAGGCCACGGGCCGGACGCCCGAGGCCCGGGAGCTGTACGAGCGCGTCCTGACCGCTTGGCAGCCGGCGCTGGGACCCGACCACCCGAGCGTCCAGGCCGCGCGCGAGCGGCTGGCCAGGATCGCCGCGCGGGCGCCGCCGAAGCCGCCCGAGGTCGCGGCCCCTCCGCCGCCGCCGGCTCCGGAATTCCGCATCCATTTGACCTCGATCCGCAACCCGGCGGATGCGCAAATGGAATGGGCGCGCCTGAAGCGTCTCTACGGACGGCTCCTCGAAGGGCTGGAGTTGACCGTGACGCGCGCCGACCTCGGCGCGCCGCGCGGCGTCTGGTACCGCATCAAGGCCGGACCGCTCAGCGAATCCGGGGCGCGTTCGCGCTGCGCCGCGTTCGCCGGGCGGGGCGTCTGGTGCCGTGTGGTCCGGCCGTCCCCGCCGCCCGCGGCCGCGCCCGCCGTGGCGGCCAAGCCGGCCGAGGAGGCGGCGCCGGCGGAACCCGCGCCGCTGGGCGGGTTCCGCATCCACCTCACCTCGATCCGCAACCCGCGCGACGCCGAGGCGGAGTGGGCGCGCCTGAAGCGCCTCTACGGGGGCCTGCTCAGGGGCCTGCGTCTGGCGGTCGTGCGCGCCGACCTCGGCCCGGAGCGTGGCGTCTACTACCGGATCCAGGGCGGGCCCCTCTCGCGCAGCGCGGCGCGGGCGCTGTGCGCCGCCTTCGCCGCGCGCAACGTCTGGTGCCGCGTCGCCCCGCCGCTGGCCGACGCCGCGGAGGGGATGCAGCGCGTCGTGACCCAGCGCGTCCGCCGCCGCGCCCCGTCCGAGGCGCGCGGCACGCGCCGGCCCCGCACGGCGCGGCGGCGGCGCCGGCGCAAGGACCGGTTGCGGCCGCGGTTGGAGGAGGCGGAGCGCGGCTGCCGCCGCTACGCGGCCGCGGCTTCGGCGCGCGTGGCGAACAGGAAGGTGACCTGGCCGATCGACGGGCGGCGCGCGTCGTGCTCCGCGACGAAGGCCTCGAGCCGGCCGGCCGCATCGAGCGCGCGCACGCGGGCGAGTGCCTGGGACAGCTCCCCCTCCTCGACCAGCGCCCAGATGGAATCGCCGTCGCGCCAGGCCTTGCGGAGCGGCCCGCGCCCCTCGAAGTACGCCTCGCCCTGACAGACGGCGTCCACGGGCACGAAGCCGCCCCGGTTGACGAAGCCGGCGGCCTCGAAGATGGCGCGCAGCGTCTCGAGCGGCGCGAAGCGCCGGCACATGGCCTCCTGCGCGCGCGGGATCAGATCATGATACCAATAGGCGTGGCGGAGTTGTTCTTGCGAGCAGTGGTTGAACACGAGGACGCCGCCGGGACGCAGCACGCGGGCGAACTCGCCGACCACGCGGCGCAGGCGCGAAAACCCGTCCTCGGCGGTGTCGCCCAGGTGGTGCACGACCTGGTTGATCATCGCCGCGTCGAACGACCCGGCGGCGAAAGGCAGGTCCGCGATCGAGCCCCGGTGGAAGCGGACGCGCCCGGCCGCGGCCTGGGGCGCGAGCTTGGCCCGCGCCTGGGCGAGCATGCCCTCGCTCAAGTCGATGGCGTCGATGCGCCCGACCCGGTCGACGATGGCCCGCGAGTAGGCCCCCGTGCCGCAGCCGGCGTCGAGCACCGCGAGTTCGTTCAAGGGCTTGGCGTGCCGGGCCAGGCAGCCGAGGATGATCTCCGCGCCGACCGGCACCCGCGTGCGGTCATAGTGGCGGCTGGTCCGGTCGTAGTCCTCGAAGACGCTCACCGCGCCATGCTCCCGCCGCCGGGCAGGCCCTATGCCGCCAGCGCCCGATCGAGGAAATCGAGGCGGTCCTGGCCCCAGAACAGCTCGCCGTCGACGACGTAGGTCGGGGCGCCGAAGACTCCGCGCTCGAGCGCCTCCTGGGTCAGTTGCGCGTGCCGCGCGCGGGTGTCCGGGTCGAGGGCCTTGGCCATGAGGTCGGGGTCGTCGTGCCCGGTCTCGCGCGCGATCGCCTCCAGCGTACCGCTTTCGGCGATGTTGCGTTCCTCCGCCCAGACCGCGCGCAGGATCGCGTGCGCCAGGCGCAGTGGATCGCCGCCGGTCTCGCCGGCGGCGATGACCAGGCACGCGGCCAGCCCCTCCGGCGCCGGGAAGTACTGGGGATGCAGGTTGAGCGGCAGGCCCCGGTACGCGCGCCAGCGCTTGAGCTCGACCAGCCGGTATGCCTGGCGCTCGGGCGCGCGCTGGGCCAGCGGCAGGCCGCCGGTCTTGGGGAAGATCACGCTGTAATCGACCGGCTTGACCCGGACCTCGGCGCCGCGGCGCCGGGCGATCTCCTCGAGCTGACGGCTGCCCAAATAGGCGTAGGGCGAGATGAGCGAAAGGTAGTAGTCGATGACCTTGGCCATGGCGATTGCCCGCGAAGCTTCAGGAGGCGCGCTAATCTAGACCACTAGGCCAAGGCGCGAAAGTGGCGGTCGCACCGCGTTGGCGCGGCCAATTCGGCGACCCGCACCGCATGGGAGTCGGGGATGAAGATCTTGCGCCAGTCGTGGCCGCGCTCGGCCCGGGAGGCCCGGGCGCTCCAGGAACGCCTGCGCGGTCGCGTGGTCGCGCAAGACCGCCTCGGGCCGGTGCGCCTGGTCGGCGGGGTCGACGCCAGCCACCGCCCCGGCAACGGCCTGACGCGCGCGGCCGCCGCGCTGCTCTCGTTTCCCGGCCTTGCGCTGCAGACCTGGACCAGCGCAAGCCGCCCCACGGACTTTCCCTACGTGCCGGGGCTGCTGTCCCTTCGGGAGGCGCCGGCCATCCTCGACGCCCTGCGGCGGTTGCCCGAAGCGCCCGACCTGCTGCTGGTGGACGGCCAGGGCCTGGCCCATCCGCGCCGCTTCGGCATCGCCTGCCACATCGGCGTGCTCGCGGATGTCCCGACCATCGGGGTCACCAAGTCGCGCCTGGTCGGCCACTGCGACGAGCCCGGAGGCGAACGCGGGCGGTGGGCGCCGCTGCTCGACGACGGGGAGGTGATCGGGGCGGCCGTGAGGACGCGGGCCGAGACGCGGCCGGTGTTCGTCTCGGTCGGGCACCGGATCTGCCTCGAGACGGCGATCGAGCTCGTGCTGCGCTGCGCCCCGCGCTACCGCCTGCCGGAGCCCATCCGCCAGGCCGATCGGCTCTCCCGCCCGTGACGCTCGAAGGCGCGTTCGGCGGCAAATGCCCCAGCAGGCCCCGAAAATCTATCGCCGAAAATCTATTTTGGATATTGGCGCGTTCCGATCCCATATCATCTTCATCGGATTCAAACCGGTCATATGGTGGGGGCGAAGGAGCCGATGCCCTGAACGGGCCGAACGAGGCGGGGAATGGCGAAATGCCATCGTTCGGACGGCTGACGGCAAGGAGGGTTCCATGCGCACACCCCGATTCCCGGTACTGCTTGCGGTCGCGTCGCTTGTCCTGAGCGCGACGCTCGCCCCTTCGGCGCACGCGGCCGAGGGGGTCAACGCGGGCTTCCTGAAATGCGACGTCGCCAGCGGATGGGGCTTCGTGTTCGGGTCCACCAAGGATTTGAAGTGCGTGTACACCCCGGTCGGCGACCGTCAGACGGAGCGCTACACGGGAAAGATCCAGAGGTTCGGCGTCGACATCGGCTACACCGAGAGCGGGGTCATTCTCTGGACCGTGGTTGCCCCGTCGCTCAACCTGGGACCCGGTGCGCTGGCCGGCACCTACGTGGGCGCCGGCGCGGAGGTTACCGCGGGCGTGGGCCTGGGCGCGAATGTCCTCTTCGGGGGCGGCAATTCCATCGCCCTGCAACCGGTCAGCATTTCGGGCCAGGCGGGGCTCAACGTGGCCGGCGGCATCGGCGCCGTGGTCTTGAGCGCGGTGAAGGAATAGGCTTCACCGGCCGCAACGCCACGGAATCGGCGCCGGCCTTCTCGTGGGATGGTGCATCCGTTATGACATGCGGAGTTGTTGTGGAGCTTCCGAGACCATGCACAAACCTGCTCAAATCACATTGACGGTTCTTGGCGCAAGCCTGCTCGCGGCCTGCGCCGGGGCGCCCGTGGTCCAGCCGGCCGACATCACCGGCACCTACAGCCCGAGAGTCCTGGAGTACATCGCCGGCAGGGGCGGCATGTTGACCGAGGTCGTCGGCAACCCGTTCCGCGTGCCCAAGGAGGAAGTCGACGCGGTCGTGATCGAGACCATGGCCCGGTCCCACTTCGGGGCGAAATTCCCCTTCTTCACCGAGGCGCCGGAGGATTTCGCCTCGCCGTACCGGGTGGTCGTCGTGCTCGACCCGGCGCCGGGGACGAGCGCCTACACGCTGTGCGCCGGCGGGGCCGAGACCCGGCCGCGCAAGCCGGCCGAGCCCAACCGGGTCGCGGCGGCGTTCTGCGCGCGCGAGATCGTGATCACCGCGACCAGCGGCAGCATCGCGGGCCCGACCGGGCCGCGCGATCCCGGCTTCGTTCGGCTGATCGCGCAGATTTCGCTGGCGCTGTTCCCGCCGATCGACCAGGAGCGCCAGAGCCTCGAGGAATTGATGAGCTGAGGGCGCGCGCCGG
>JBHHZJ010000146.1:0-6010 GCA_046758005.1 Kiloniellaceae bacterium | reverse complement strand
TCGCGCAGCATCAGGCCGAGGCTCTTGCGCGCCCGTCGCCAGGGCGCGTCGGCCGGCTTGTAGATGATGTGGCGCAGGTCGTTGAGGCGCCCGGGGTCGGCCGGCTTGCCCGCCGCGATCCAGCGCTCGCGCGCCTGGCCGCCCTTCCACATCCGGGTGGTGAAGCCCAGGATCTCCACCTTGACGCCGCAGCGCTCCAGTGTGCGAGCCAGGATGTCGGCGCACATCGCCGCCACCGCGATCGGCCGCCCGCGCATGGAGCCGGAGTTGTCGATCAACAGGGTGACCACGGTGTCGCGGAACTCCATGTCCTTTTCCCGCTTGAAGGTCAGGGAATGGAGCGGGTTGACCACGACGCGCGCCAGGCGCGCGGTATCCAGCAGGCCCTCGTCCAGGTTGAACTCCCAGTCCCGGGTCTGCTTGGCGAGCAACCGGCGCTGCAAGCGGTTCGCCAGGCGCGCGATCACGCTGTGCAGGCTGGACAGCTGCTGGTCGAGCAGGTGGCGCAGGCGGGTCAGCTCGTCCGGGTCGCACAGCTCGGCGGCGTCGACGACCTCGTCGAAGTCCGTGGTGAAGGCGCGGTAGGCCTCCCTGTCCGTGGCGTTGCGCCGACCGTCGAAGTAGGGCAGCCGGCCCGGGCGGCCCGGCTCATCGTCGCCGGCGCCCGGCATCATCTCGCTTTCCGCCCCGGCCTGATCGTCCTCGGCGCCGTCGGCCTCGCTGGATTCGCCGGGCTGACCCTCGAGCGTGGCCCGGGCGTCGGAGGCATCGCGCTCGCCGCCCTCGCCGCGCGCCTGCGAGGGATCATCCTCGGCGTTTTCGCCCCGGTGCTGGTCGTCGTCGTGCGCCGGGTCCTCCTCCGGGCCCGCGTCGAGATCGAGATGGGCAAGGAGCTTACGCACGATTTCGGCGAAGCGCTCCTGGTCCTGGATCTGGTCGCGCAGATCCTTCAAATCCTGCATCACGCGGACGTCCAGGCTCGGCCGCCACAGCTCGACCATCGCGCGGGCCGCGGGCGGCGGCGGCATGCCGGTGATCGCCTCGCGCGCGAGCACGCGCAGGACCTCGGACAGCGGCACGTCCTCCTGGCTGGCCGCGCGCGCATACCCCCGGACGCGGTAGCGATCCTGCAGCGCCGCATCCAGGTTGGCCGCGACGCCGGCCATGCGCCGCATGCCGAGCGCCTCGCAGCGCGTCTGCTCGACCGTGTCGAAGACCTGCCGCGCCGGCTCCGCGCCCGGCCGGTGGTGCTCGTGGAGGCCCTGATCGTGGTAGCGCAGGCGCAACGCCACCGCGTCCGCCTCGCCGCGTACCGTGGCCACGTCCGCCGCGGGCAGGTCGCGCGCCGGCAGCGGCAGGCGCACCTCCGTTCCGGCCAGGCCCTGCGGGCCGGGCGTGAACGCGGCGCTGAGGTCGTCGCGTTCAGCGATCGCGCGGATCGCCGCGCCGGTCGCGCGCCGGAACACTTCGATGGGGCTTTCCTTCTCGCTCATGCCCGCCTTTCCCGCCGCGCGCCTGCGGCTAGACCAGGCTCGCCTTGACTCCGCTTTCGGGAAGCTCGGTGCCGAAGCAGCGCTGGTAGTACTCGGCGACGACCGGGCGTTCCATCTCGTCGCACTTGTTCAGGAAGGTGACCCGGAAGGCGAAACCGATGTCGTCGAAGATCTTCGCGTTCTGCGCCCACGTGATGACCGTGCGCGGGCTCATCACGGTCGAGATGTCGCCGTTGATGAAGCCGCTGCGGCTGAGATCCGCCACCGCCACCATGGCCGCGATCGTATCGCGCGCCTCCTTGGTGTCGTAATCCGGGCACTTCGCCAGGACGATCTCCTCCTCCTCCTCGTGCGCCAGGTAGTTGAGCGTGGCGACGATGTTCCAGCGGTCCATCTGGCCCTGGTTGAGCTGCTGCGTGCCGTGATAGAGGCCGGTCGTGTCGCCCAGGCCGATGGTGTTGGTCGTGGCGAACAGGCGGAAGGCCGGATGCGGCCGGATGACGCGGTTTTGGTCGAGCAGCGTCAGCCGGCCCTCGACCTCCAGCACCCGCTGGATCACGAACATGACGTCGGGACGCCCGGCGTCGTACTCGTCGAAGACGAGCGCCATCGGCCGCTGCAGCGACCAGGGCAGCAGCCCCTGGCGGAACTCGGTCACCTGCTTGCCGTCCCTGAGCACGATGGCGTCCTTGCCGACGAGGTCGATGCGGCTGATGTGGCTGTCCAGATTGATGCGCAGGCAAGGCCAGTTGAGCCGGGCCGAGACCTGTTCGATGTGGGTCGACTTGCCGGTGCCGTGATAGCCCTGGATCATGACCCGCCGGTTGTAGGCGAACCCGGCCAGGATCGAGAGCGTCGTGTCCCGATCGAAGCGGTACACCTCGTCCAGGTCGGGGACGTACTCGCTGGGTTGGCTGTAGGCCGGGACCTGCATGTCGCAGTCGATCCCGAAGCTCTGCCGGACCGAGACGGTTATGTCCGGTCCGTCCATCGGCAGGTCGCCGCCACCGATGACTTGTGCTGAGGCCATGAAGGCTCCTTCCGTCTTGCCTGACTTGGTCCCGGCTAATGTAGATAAGCGAAGATGCCGCACGGTCCAAACAATTCGGCGGCTCAGGCGAAGCTGACCTTGAGCGCCGCGTATGCTTGGTTGACGGATTTCAGTCGCTCCTCCGCCTCGCGGTCGCCACCGTTGGCGTCCGGGTGCAGCTTCTTGACCAAAGTCTTGTAGCGAGCCCTGACGTCATCGAACGTGACCGGCTCTTCGAGGTCGAGCACCACGAGCGCTTTTTGCTCCTCGGTCATCGGGCGCGGCGCGCGCCGCCCGGCCTCGTCCTCGGCGAAGAACCCGAACCCGTCCCGCATGCGAACCCGCGCCCCGTAGGCGCCCCGTTCGCCGAAGCGGCCCAGCGGCCAGCTCGGCCGCTGCCAGACCGTGTCGGCACGCCGCTGCTGCTCGATTTCCGCTTCGCTCATGCCGGCGAAGTAGTCCCACGCCTGGTTGTATTCGCGCACGTGCTCGAGGCAGAACCAATAGTACTCGTTCAGCCGCTCCCGTGAGACCGGGGCGCGGTACTCCCCGGCCTCCCGGCAACCCGGGTGCTGGCAGCCCCGGGCGGCGCCGGGGAGCCGCCGGAAGGGCGCGTTGATGGCTTCTGGGATCGTGCGTGACATGCCTAAAGTATGGATATCGCCGCGCCGGCAGGCAAGCCGGGCGGGCCCGGTTGCCTGGTCCGCTCCGATCGTCCCCCAGCGGCCTTTCCGTATGGTTGACGGCCGTCGTCCCGGAACCCGGTTTGCCCCAAGCTTGTCCCCGCGCAAGCGGGGATCGAGGTTCGGTTGGCGAACCGAGGTATCCGGGATCCAGGGCCGGTCCTGTCGCGGCTTGCCCCCTGGATTCCGGTACGGCTATTTTTCTAGCAAAATTAATGGTTTGAAGAAAAGTCGCGGCCGGAATGACCGGAATTGCCCGCACGGGCTAGTCTCCCGAAGCGTCGAGCGAATCCAGGATCGCCTGCCCCGCGACGCGGTAGCCCTCCTCGTTGTAGTGGCTGTCGGCGTGGAACCAAAGCGCCTTGGGGCGCGCCGCGGCGTCGAAGGCCGCCGCCACGTTCACGAACGGAACTTGCAGGCCGACGACGATGCGCCGGACCCGTTCCTGCGTCGCCCGCAGGACCCGTTCGTCGTCCTCGGCGCCGAAGTAACGGGCGGCGCTCGGCAGGTAGACGAAACGAAGCGCGCCGCCCCAGGACGTGACGGCGGCGTTCGCCTCCGCCAGGATCGCGGCCAACAGCCGCAACTCGTCCGGTCCAGCACCTTTGCCGCCGCCGAGGCTCAGGCGGAGTTCCTCCCGCAAATCGTAAAGCGTGGCAAACTTGACAAGGCGCGTGCCGAAATCCTTCGAGTCGCTGACCTTGTGCATCTGCTCCTCGAGGAAGTCCGCCAGGATCGCGCGAATCTCGTCCCGCCGGCCGGGCAAGCCCTGGCTGAACCCCGGATCGAGGTACCGCATCAGCAAGGGGCTCCTTCTTTCCCGGATCAACTCGCCCAAATCGTTCCCTTCGTAGAACGCCCAGATCACGATTTTCGGCGCAAGGCGGGACGCGTATTCCTTGAGTATCGCCAACTGCGCGAGGGGTCCCGTTCCACCCACCCCAAGGTTGATCGTGTTCGGGCGCGCCTGCCTGACCCAAGAGATCATGTTGCGTCCTTGCGGGACGCAATCCCCTTCGACGAACGAATCCCCCACGGCGGCGATGTCGATCCTCGGCGCGTCCCACAGGCCTGCGGGGTTGCGGAAGCCGTGCTCGTCGATCCGGTAGGTCATGTGCTCGCCGGTTTCGTTGCAGGCAACGCTGAAGGTGTCCGGAACCTGGGCCAACGGCAGCACTTCGATCCCGTCCAGGGCGAGGATCGAGCGCAGGACGCCGTCCGGCCCGGGCCGCAGCAGTGCGTCCGGATTGACGAACGGGTAGGCCTCCAGGCCCTGACGCCGGAGCTGCTCGACGAACGCGATCTGAGAGCGAATGGGGTGCACCCGGAGAGCGAGGTAGCCCTCGGCGGCGTAGGTTCCGGCCCCGGCGCCCAAGAGGATCAGGGCCGCGGTGGCCCGGCCGTCGCGGCCGAGCCTGAAACAGGCGGCCAGGGCACCCGCCAGGATCGCCGGAACGACGATGTAAAGAACGGCCTCGGCGCCCTCCAGCCCCTGGTTGAGCCAGCGGTAGAGCGCGTAGCCAAGGATCGAGGCGCAGTAGAGGACCGCCAGGCCCAGCGTGATGTTCGCGAACTTGCCCACCGACGAGCGCCCTGCCGGATTTTCCGTGATGCCGCGCGGCGGCGCCGGGCCGGATTGTCCCGGCTATCGCGCCGCGGCCTTGGCCACGATCCCTCGCGTCTCGCGGGCCGTCGCCGCGCAGGGCCAGGCGTCGCTCGGCGCGGCGCTATTCGTCCGCCTTGCTCCCGCCCCGGCACGCGGGCGAGGCCATCGTTTGGCCGTCGCGGCGCGCCCACTCGGCGGCGGTCAGCGTTTGCAACGACAGGGCGTGGACGCGCTCGCGCAGCTCCTCCTGCAGGATCGCGTTCACCGTCCGATGGCGCCGGACCAGCGGCACGCCTTCGAAGCGATCGGAGACGACGACCACCTTGAAATGCGTTTCGGACCCTGGCGGCACGCTGTGCATGTGGCTTTCGTTGACGACCTCGAGGTGCGCCGGCGCCAACGAGGACGTGAGCTTCGCCCCAATGCGCTCTTGCACGCTCATTCCCTAGGCTCCTGCTCCGCACGGATGGAGGGCCGGCTCCCGCGGCGCTCGCCGCGCGCCGTCGAGGCTCGCCCCGAATGAATATAAGCCCTTTTCACCGCGCCGACACCCGCCAATGCGATGCCGGCCCGTCCGGCCGGATACCCCGGCGTTCGTGCGTCACTCTCCCAATGATTGCATTTTTCCTATAATACAGTTTTAAGTTGCATTCGGTTTGTTCCTGCCTACCATAGCGGGCAAGAGCATCCAAAGAGGGCGTACGAAATTGGCGACCTCGACGCCGAGGGCAAAGGCCCGGGGAATGTCGTCCCCAACAGCCGCCGGGCCAAGGGCGTGAGCACGCTCGTGAACAAGAACGTCTTTATCGGCAGGCGGCGCACCAGCGTGCGCCTCGAGCCGGCAATGTGGGATGCCCTGGCGGAAATCTGCCGGCGCGAGGGCATGACCCTGCACGAGGTCTGCGGCTTGGTCGACGCGCGCCGCCAGGCGTCGAGCCTGACCGCGGCGATTCGGGTTTTCATCCTGACCTATTTCCGTTCGGCGGCGACCGAGGCGGGACACGCCAACAACGGTCACGGGACCTTGTATCGGACGCGGCGTCGCATGAGAAACGACCTCCCGAGGCTTCGCGCCGGGCGGGCCGGGGCGCCGGGCGGGGTTTATACCAAGTCTCGGTGATAATGACCCTTTTGACCGCTGGGCTTTGACCCGCCGGTTAGGCGCGGTTCGCGCCGTGGTGCGCGCACCACAAGCGGA
>JBHHZJ010000145.1:0-6176 GCA_046758005.1 Kiloniellaceae bacterium | reverse complement strand
CCGAGGACGTACGCGCCCTGCTGCTGGCCGGGGCGGACAAGGTGGCGATCAACACCGCCGCGGTCGAAGACCCGGAGCTGGTGCGCGCCGCGGCCGGGAAGTTCGGCCGCCAGTGCATCGTCGTGGCCATCGACGCCAAGCGCACCGCGGGCGACCATCTCCCGGGGGGCTTCGAAGTGTTCACCCACGGCGGGCGCGAGCCGACCGGGCTGGACGCGCTCGCCTGGGCGCGGCGCGTCGTGGCGCTGGGCGCCGGCGAGATCCTGCTTACCTCCATGGACCGCGACGGCACCAGGCTGGGCTACGATGTCGAGCTGACCCGCGCGGTCGCCGATTCGGTGCCGGTGCCGGTCATCGCCTCGGGCGGCGTGGGCGCGCTCGATCACCTGGTCGAGGGCATCCGCGACGGCCACGCCACCGCGGTGCTCGCCGCCTCGATCTTCCATTTCGGCGAGCATTCCATTGCCGAAGCCAAGGCGCACCTCGCCGCGGCCGGCATCCCGGTCCGGCCAGCCGCCTGATCGGCGGGTCGCCGTTCTTATGACTCGTCGCCCCGGATGCGATGCAGCACGCAGTGGTGCATCGCTGGTCCGGGGTCTCGGTGACGCGCAGCCAAGCCAAGGAATCTTGCGTCACCTGGGTCACCCTCGACATTGAAAGGCTCCCGGCGTTGTGTTACATAGTATGTTGTAGGTAACACAATGGAGCGTACCATGGCACAGGTCACGTTCACCTTCCGGGTCGATGACGATTTGAAATCCGCCTTCGCCGAAACAGCCAAGGCCCAGGACCGCACCGCGGCCCAGCTCCTGCGGGTTCTCATGCGTGAGGCGGTCCGGCGCCAGCAGGAGGCGCGCGAGCATGACGCTTGGTTTCGGGGCGAGGTGGAGCAGGGCATGCGCGAGGCCGACGATCCGGCGGTGCGTCGCATTTCGCATGAGGACGTGCGGTCGAACTGGCGCAGGCAGCACGCCAAGCTGCTGAAGCGCGCCGGCGGCAAGACGGCGTGAGGATCGAGTGGCTGCCCGAGGCCGAAGGCAACCGCGCCAGCCAACTCGCCTATATCGCCGAGCGCAATCCGTGGGCGGCGCTCGACATGGGCGATGCGATCGAGGCCGCCGTGGCCCGGCTCGCCGACTATCCGGAAAGCGCTCCGCCCGGCCGGGTGCCGGGTACGCGCGAGCTGGTGGTGACCGGGACGCCGTATGTCGTTGTCTACCGCGTCGAGGCGTCCGCCGTCGTGGTTCTGCGCCTCTTGCACGGCGCATAACGCTGGCCGCCGTAACAGGAAGGGTAGGGCGCCGTGGGCGAAGAAGGCCAACGGTGAACCAAGAGCCTCATTCCTGAGTCCGGCTGCGCGAGATGAGATCGGCGAGATCGGGGGACGCAATACTCAGTTCGCCGTCAATCAAGTATCATGTCCCCCGCAATTCCCGCAATTGTCCCGAGCCCGGCCCGCCGCGCGGCCGGGCGGGCTGACAGGGCGCCGGATTCCTGTTACGGATATCGCGCCACAAAAGGGACCCCGCCATGACCCGCGAAGACCGCGAGGCCCGGCATCTCGACGGCCGGGTGCTCGACCGGCTGTACCAGGTGATCGAGAGCCGGCGCGGCGGCGACCCGGCCACCTCGCGCACCGCCAGGCTGCTGCGCAAGGGCGTGGCCAAGGTCGCCCAGAAGGTGGGCGAGGAGGCGGTCGAGACCGTGATCGAGGGGGTGGCCGGGGACAAGCAGGCGCTCGGCGCCGAGAGCGCCGATCTCCTCTACCACCTGCTCGTGCTCTGGGCCGCGCGGGGGCTCGAGCCGGCGGCGGTGTGGGCGGCGCTCGAGACGCGCATGGGCGTCTCCGGGGTCGCCGAGAAGGCCGCTCCGCCGAAGGACTGACGCGGGCGCCAGGGGGCATTGGAAGGAGGGCGAAAATCCATGGGCTACGACCGGAGCAACATCTTCGCCAGGATCATCCGCGGCGAGATCCCGTGCGACAAGGTCTACGAGGACGAGCATGTGTTCGCCTTCCGCGACATCAACCCGCAGACCCCGACCCACGTCCTGGTGGTCCCCAAGGGCGAATACGTCTCCTTCGACGACTTCTCGCAGCAGGCCTCCGAGGCGGAGGTCGCCGCCTTCGTGCGCGCGGTGGGAAAGATCGCGCGCGACCTGGGCGTGGCCGACTCGGGCTACCGCGTCCTCGCCAACACCGGCGCGCACGCCAACCAGGAGGTGCCGCACTTCCACATGCACATCTTCGGCGGCCAGCCCCTGGGGCGCATGATCAAGCCGCCGGGGAAATAACGGGCCGGCCGCGCCGGCGCCCGCGGGGCGTTAATGGTGCCGCGGCGGAGGCGAGTCGTTTTCGCGCGCGCCGCCCGTTTCCTCGGCGACCCAGCGCACCGCCTCGGCCAGGACGTGGTGGCCGAGTTCGTCGGCCACGATCCGGAAGCATTCCCGCAGCGCGGCCTCGAGTCGGTCCGCGTGGGCGTGCTTCCCGTGGGCGTGCAGCAGGCGGGCGAGCGCGGCCCCGTGGGCCATCGAAAGCGCCGTCGCCCGGGCGTGATAGGCGTGATCCTGCACGAACCCCCGCTTTCCTCGCTACCCCGGTCTTGCCCAGCGAGTCGCCCCATCAGCTACTAGATATCGCAGTATATCTGGATAACCACGCAATATCTAGTATTCTCTGTCCTGTATGCGTCGATTTTTGACACGATGCGGCACGATAGGACCGTTTGACCTCTCGGCCGACGTTTTGCGCACATCCTGTGATCTTTGCCATAACCGAGGATCGCAAGCCGAACCGGCAGGGAAACGCCCCTATTGTCGTTATGGTTAAGAAGGATTAATTCGTTGCGAAAAGACGGCCGAAGTGCCGGCGGCATGCGAAGACAGGAGGATCAGGCGATGGCGAAGAAATCCGGGACGACGGAATCGAAGGAAGGCGCGCCTCAGGTGGATGTCGAATCCCTCGTGGCCTCGAACGACGAGACGCTCAAGGCGGTCATGAAGGCCAACGAGGCGGTGCTGGAGGGCATGGTCACCGTGGGCCGCGAGATCATGGAGTTCGGCACCGCGCGCTTCCGCCGCGACCTGGAGACGCAGGGATCGCTCATGCGCTGCAAGGACGTCGAGGAGGCGTTCCGCGTGCAATGCGACTACGCCCGCGAGGCCACCCAGCAGTACTTCGAGGAGGTGAGCAAACTGATGAACCTCACCGCCAAGATCGGTCGCGAATGCTGGGCGCCGCTGGAGGACCGTACGCGCGAAGCGCTGCACGAGATCGGCCCGCACTGATCGCGCTCGCGCGCGAGAAGCCCCAGGAGGCCCGCCGGCGCCCGCCCGCGGGCCCCTGACTTGAGCGGGCGGCTACCCCCGTCCCGGGGCGATGCGGCGGTAGCTGAGCGCTTCCGCGACGTGGATGCGGCGCACATCCTCGCTTGCGTCGAGGTCGGCCAGCGTGCGCGCCACGCGCAGCACCCGGTGGTAGGCGCGCGCGGTCAGCTTCATGCGCTCGGCGGCCTCGGCCAGTAGTGCGCGGCCGTCCGCCCCCGGCTCGGCGACCTTTTCCAGGAGCTTGCCGTCGGCCTCGGCGTTGGTGCGCGGGCGTTGGCTTTGATCGACCTCCGCGTAGCGGGCGGCCTGGCGCTGGCGCGCCGCGGCCACGCGCGCGGCGATCTCGGCCGAGCCCTCGGCCGGCGGCGGCAGCCCGAGGTCCGCGGGCGAGACCGCCGGCACCTCGACGTGCAGGTCGATGCGGTCGAACAGCGGCCCGGAGATGCGCGCCTGGTATTCGAGCGCGCAGCGCGGCGCCCGCGTGCAGGCGAGCGCCGGGTCGTCGAGATGGCCGCAGCGGCACGGGTTCATGGCGGCCACGAGCTGGACGCGTGCCGGGTAGGTGACGTGCGTGTTGGCCCGGGCGATGGCGATCCGGCCGGTCTCGAGCGGCTGGCGCAGCGCCTCGAGCGTCGGGCGGGCGAACTCCGGCAGCTCGTCGAGGAACAGCACGCCGAGGTGGGCGAGCGAGATCTCGCCCGGGCGGGCGCGCAGGCCGCCGCCGGCGAGCGCCGGAAGCGAGGCCGAGTGGTGCGGATCGCGGAACGGCCGCCGGCGCAGCAGCCTGCCGCCCTCGAGCCGGCCCGCGACCGAGTGGATCATGCTGACCTCGAGCGCCTCGGCCGGCGTGAGCGAGGGCAGGATGCCGGGCAGGCGCTGGGCCAGCATCGACTTGCCCGCGCCCGGCGGGCCGATCATGAGCAGATTGTGGCCGCCGGCGGCGGCCACCTCGAGGGCGCGCTTGGCGGTTTCCTGGCCCTTGATGTCGCGCAGGTCGAGCGCCTCGGGCACCGCCTCGGCGAGGGCGGGCTCCGGCGGCGAAAGGACCTGCGTGCCCTTGAAGTGGTTCACGAGCGCGAGCAGCGAGTCGGGCGCCAGCACCTCGATCCCGTTGGCCCAGGCGGCCTCGCCGCCCTGCGCCGCCGGGCAAATGAGCCCGCGCTCGGCCGCGAGCGCGTGCAGCGCCGCGGGCAGCACCCCGGCAACCGGGCTGATCCGCCCGTCGAGCGCCAGCTCGCCGAGCGCGGCGTAGGCACCGATCTCGTCGCCCGGCAGCACTCCCATGGCGACCAGGACGCCAAGCGCGATCGGCAGATCGAAGTGGCTGCCCTCCTTGAGCAGATCCGCCGGGGCGAGGTTGACCGTGATGCGCTTGGGCGGCAGCGCCAGGCCCAGCGCGCCCAGCGCCGCGCGCACCCGCTCGCGGCTCTCTGCGACCGCCTTGTCGGGCAGGCCGACCACCGTGAAGGCGGGCATGCCGGCGGCCATCTGCACCTGCGCGTCGACATCGACCACTTCGACGCCGTGAAAGGCCACCGTGTTGACCCGCGCGACCATCGCGCCCCCCGCGACCGCACGCCGAATTCCCTCCGCGCGCGTCTCTTGCCGTGCGATTGTATGCCGCGGGCCGCGCGCAATCCAGCGGGACCGGGCCGCGATCGCGGCCCGGGCCGCCGGACGGGAGGCGGAGGCGCCGATTCGCCGAGGACGCGCCCGGTGCCTGTTCGGCGGCCGCCCAATCGGCTATTGACGGCGGGACGCCCCTGCGAAAAGCCCTCGGCGGAGACCCGATGAGCAAGACCGTCGCCAGCACCCTCACCGCCCTCGTGACCGGCGCGAGCGCCTGGATGAAGCCCTACCGCCGGGCCATCACGCGGGCCCTCGTCGCCGAGGGCTTGGTGCAGGAAGTGGCGGTGAAAACCGCGGCGGGGCCGCTGCGCTTCCAAGCGCCGACCGCCCGCGCGTTGCACGACCCGTGGCGCCTCTACGAGAACGAGCCGGAGACCATCCGCTGGCTCGACGGCCTCCCCGCCGACGAAGTGCTGTGGGACATCGGCGCCAACATCGGGGTCTACGCGCTTTATGCGGCCAAGGCCCGCGGCATGCGCGTGCTCGCCTTCGAGCCGAGCGCCGCCACCTACGCGGTTCTGGTGCGCAACGTGGAGCTCAACGGACTGGACGAGCGCGTCGACGCCTACTGCCTCGCCTTCGACGAGACCAACCGGCTCGACCATCTGTACATGGCCAACACCGAAGCCGGCCACTCCATGCACGCATTTGGACAGACCCGGACCGTGCAGGGCGAGATGAAGGCCGTCTTCCGGCAGGCGGTGCCCGGCTTCTCGGTCGACGCGTTCCGCCGGACCTTCGGTCCGCCGCCGCCCGATCACGTCAAGCTGGACGTGGACAGCATCGAGCTCAGGATCCTCAAGGGCGCGAGGCAGACGCTGCGCGCCCACGTGAAGACCGTGCTGGTGGAGATCGACGGATCGACCCGCGAGTCCGGCGGCGGTGGAATCCGCGAGTTGCTCGACGGGCTCGGCTTCGTCGAGGACACCGCGTTTGCGGCCGGGGACGCGACCCGCAACGTGCTGTTCCGAAAGGCGGCGGCCGGGTCCACCCTTGGCGGTCGGTAGCCGTCGAGGCGGTATCCGGTCCCGGTTATGCCGTTGATTTGCCGTCGTAATAATAGGTCATGACATCATCAGGTTGTGATCGACCGCCTCGACTCCCCGGAAGGCCACCGCGTTGGCCCGCGCGGCCATGATGCCCCGCGCCCGCGCGCCGGCCCGCGTGGCGGCGCGCGCATGATACGATTTTGGCACGGGCGGCGGGGCCGCACTGTCGGATTC
>JBHHZJ010000144.1:0-6196 GCA_046758005.1 Kiloniellaceae bacterium | reverse complement strand
GTTCCCGGACACCATCGTCTTCGCGGGCGCGGAGCTGCACATCCCCGGCAGGGCCTGCCGGCAGGCCGACGGACGGTGGCGAATCGTGCCGAACTAAATCCGGACCCCCCGGTCGTCCGGTAGGCCATAGGCCGACGCCGGCACGTCTGGCCGGCCAAATCGCGGCGCGGCGCGCGCAATCGTCGTTTCCGTTTTCCGGCCACCGCGCCGCGCATGCGCGGCGAGGGCCGGGGCGCGGTTCGCGCCGCTCGATGTAAAGTATCTTACATGGATGTCATCTTTCGTACTATGCTTCGAGCCGCAGGGCGGTCGCGCGGCCCGGCGTGGCGGGCGCGCGGCGTCGCAAGAAGAATGCACAGACGCAGGGACCGGGAGGCGTGCTGAGGTCGTCGTTCGACCACGTGGGGGCCGCGGATCGCGGAGGGCGCGCCCGGCGCCTCGACATGCATGGGCGCCAGAGGCGGATCGTCGAGCTCGTCCGCCGCCGCGGCTACGTCTCCATCGAGGCGATGTCCGAGTACTTCGCGGTCTCGTCCCAGACGATCCGGCGCGACATCAAGCGGCTGTGCGCCCGCGACCTGTTGCTCCGTTACCACGGCGGCGCGGGCCTGCCGGCGGGGACCGACAAGCTGGCCTATTCGAGCCGCAAGGTCCGCAACGCCGCGGCGAAGCGCGAGATCGCCAGGCTCGTGGCCCGGGAGATCCCCAACGAGGCCTCGCTGTTCATCGACATCGGGACCACGATGGAGGCGGTCGCCGAGGCGCTGCTCGACCACGAAGGGCTGCGCATCCTCACCAACCACATCGGGGTTGTCTCGATCCTGAGCCAGCGGACCGATTTCGAGATCAACCTCGCCGGCGGCATGGTCCGCAACCGGGACCAGGCGGTGACCGGCGAGGCGACGACCGGGTTCCTCAGGCGGTTCAAGGTCGGTTACGGGATCTTCGGGATCGGGGCGATCGACGGCGAGGGCGAGATGCTCGACTACGACTACCGCGACGTTCAGGTGTCGCTGACCGCCATGGCGATCTCCCGGCGCCGGTTCTTCGTCGCGGACCACACCAAGTTCGACGGCGACGCGATGGTGAGGCTGGCGCACGTCTCGGAGATCGACGCGCTGTTCACCGACGCGCCGCCGCCGCGGGAGCTCGCGGGCGTTCTGCGCGCGCATGGCGTGCGGTTGTTCGTCGCGAGCACGGCCCCCGGATCGGCCAAGACGACGACCCGGCCACGCGCCGCCGCGCGGCCGGAGGTCCGGGACGAGGCCTGAGCCGTGTCCGCGATCGAGCTCGTCGAGGTCACCAAAGCCTGGGGCGCGACCGTCGCGGTCGACCAGGTGTCGTTCGCGGTGGACGACGGCAGTTTCGTCGTGCTCCTGGGCCCGTCGGGCTGCGGCAAGTCGACGACGCTGAGGATGATCGCCGGCCTCGAGCCCGTGACCGCGGGCAGGGTGTACATCGCCGGCCGCGAGGTGACCGACACGCCGCCGTCGCGGCGGAAGATCTCGATGGTCTTCCAGTCCTACGCACTGTTCCCACATCTCAACGTGGCCGAAAACATCGTCTTCGGGCTCAAGGTCCGCGGCACGCCGCCGGCCGAGCGGAACGCGCGGCTCGCGCGCGTGGCGGAAATCGTCGGCCTTTCGGACCTCTTGCAGCGCAAGCCGGCGCAACTGTCCGGCGGGCAGCGCCAGCGCGTGGCGCTGGCCCGGGCGATCATCGCGGAAAACCCGATCTGCCTGATGGACGAGCCGCTGTCCAACCTCGACGCCAAGCTTCGCCACGACATGCGCGGGGAGATCCGCGTCCTGCAGCGGCGCCTGGGAATGACCGTCGTCTACGTCACCCACGACCAGACCGAGGCCATGTCCATGGCCGACAGGGTGATCCTGCTGCGCGACGGACGGATCGAGCAGGCCGGCACGCCCGACCAGCTCTACGACCGGCCGGAGAGTGTCTTCGCCGCCGCCTTCATCGGCACGCCGCCCATGAACCTGCTCGATCTGAGCGACGGCGCGCAGGGCGCGGTCATCGCCGGGTCGGATTCCAAGGCCGTTCTCGACGGACAGGGGCGCGGCCTGAAGCTCGGCATCCGGCCCGAGCACATCCGGATCGCCGAGGGCGGCGGCCTGCCGGCCGAGCTGGTGTGGTCGGATTACCTCGGGGCCGACACGATCGTGACCGCAGGCCTCGGCACCCAGTCGCTCATGGTCCGGGTCTCCGGCCGTTTCGGGATCCGCGGCGGCGAGCGCGCCAACCTCGTGTGGGCCCCGGAACACGTCCACGTGTTCGACGCGGCGACCGGCCGCAGGGTGCGCGGGCGGCAGGCCCTGGCCATGGCGGCCTGAGGGCGGTCGACGAACGTACGAGAAACCAGGGGGGCGCGAAGGTCGGGCTCTCCGCAACGCGAAAGGGAGGACCAAGGACATGCTTGATCGCGGGAAACGGTTCCTGGGCGCGGCGGTGGCGGCCGCCGCCCTCGTGCTCGGCGCGGGCACCGGGGCCTGGGCCAAGGTGGAACTCACCATGTACTATCCGGTCGCCGTCGGCGGGCCGCTGACCAAGATCGTCGACGGGCTGGTGGCCGACTTCGAGAAGGAGAACCCGGACGTCAAGGTCAATGCGATCTACGCGGGCAACTACAACGACGCCCGCATCAAGGCGTTGGCCGCGCTGAAGAGCGGGCAGCCGGCGCAGCTCTCGGTCATGTTCGCGATCGACATCTACGAACTGATCGAGCAGGACGCCATCGTCGCCTTCGACGACATCGTCGAGACCGACGAGGAACGGGCCTGGCTCAAGAGCTTCTTTCCGGCGCTGATGGAGAACGGCGTCACCGCCGGCAAGATCTGGGGCATCCCGTTCCAGCGCTCGACCATCGTCATGTATTACAACAAGGACGCCTTCCGCGACGTCGGGCTCGATCCCGAGAGGCCGCCGGCAACCTGGGACGAGCTGGTCTCCATGGGCAAGAAGCTGGTCAAGAAGGACGCCTCGGGGCAGGTGCAGCGCTGGGCCCTGATGATTCCTTCGACCGGCTATCCCTACTGGATGTTCGGCGCGCTGACCATGCAGAACGACCAGGTTCTGATGAACCGGGACGGCAACAAGACCTACTTCGACAAGGCGGCGACCGTCGAGGCGCTCCGGTTCTGGGCCGACCTCGGCCAGAGCCACAAGATCATGCCGGACGGCACCATCGAGTGGGGGACGCTGCGCCGCAACTTCCTCGAGGGCAAGACGGCGATCATGTGGCACTCGACGGGCAACCTCACTGTGGTCAAGAAAAAGGCGAGCTTCGACTTCGGCGTGGCCATGCTGCCGGCCAAGAAGCGGCGCGGGACGCCGACCGGGGGCGGCAACTTCTACATCTTCAAGCAGACCACGCCCGAGGAACGCAAGGCGGCGCTGCGGCTGATCAGGTTCCTGACCCAGCCCGAGCGGACGGCCGAGTGGAGCATCAAGACCGGCTACATCGGCACGCGCCCGGACGCCTACCAGACCGAGGCGCTCAAGGCGTACGTCGCCGGGTTCCCGGCGGCGGCGGTGGCCCGCGATCAGCTCCAGTTCGCGACCGCCGAGCTGTCCACGTACCAGACCGGGCGGGTGCGCAAGTTGCTGGACGACGCGATCCAGGCGGCCCTGACCGGGTCCAAGTCGCCGGACGCGGCGCTGAAGTCCGCGCAGTCCCAGGCCGACCGCCTGCTCAAGCGTTACCGTTAGGAGTCGTTTGGTAGGAGTCGTTTAGGAGTCGTTTTCGGTCCCGGGGGAGCGACGAGTTGCGCTCCTCCGGGGCCGCCTTTTTCCGAACAATGACGCTCACGAGGTCCCATCGCGTTCACGTGTACGGCTGGCTGCTCCTGACGCCGGCCGCGATCCTCCTGATCGCCTTCACCCATTATCCGACCGCGGCGACGCTCGCACGCAGCGTCTTCTCCGAGGGGACCGCCGCGCGCCCGCCCACCTTCGTCGGGCTCGAGAACTACGGGTTCATGTTTGCCGACGAGGTGTTCTGGAAGGTGGTCGGCAACAACCTCTGGTTCGCGCTCGGCACGATCCCGGCGAGCATCGCGCTCGCGCTGGTGATGGCGCTGTGGGTCAACGGCCGCCTGCCGGCGCGCGGCCTGGTGCGCATGGCGTACTTCACCCCGACCGTGCTGCCGATGATCGCGGTGGCCAACATCTGGCTGTTCTTCTACACCCCGGAGATCGGCCTGCTCGACCAGATCCTGTCGATGTTCGGCGCGCCCGGGCACAACTGGCTGGGCGACCCGGACACGGTGCTCGGCTGCATCATCGTGATGACCATCTGGAAGGAGGCCGGGTTCTTCATGATCTTTTATTTGGCGGCCCTGCAATCCCTGCCGCCGGAGCTCGAAGAGGCGGCCAAGCTGGAGGGCGCCAATCGCTGGTACTTCTTCTGGCGGGTGACGTTCCCGCTGCTCATGCCGACCACGCTGTTTGTGCTCATCAACGCGGTCATCAATTCCTTCAAGCTGGTCGACCACCTCTTCATCCTGACCAAGGGCGGCCCGGACAACGCCAGCAGCCTCCTGCTCTATTACATCTACGAGGTCGCCTTCAGCTTCTTCGACGAGGCCTACGCCGCGACGCTCACGGTGGTGCTGTTGGCGGCGCTGGCGGTCATCTCGATCGGCCAGTTCGTCATCCTGGAAAAGCGGATCCATTACCGGTGAAGGGGGCGGGCATGCGCGGTTTCGGGCGATGAACGCGGCGAGCGGCGAAACGATGGGCCGGCCGGCCGCCGCGCTCGCACGCGCGCCGGGCGAGAGCGCTTGGCGCTGGCTCGAGGTTACCGGCGCCTGGCTGCTCGCCCTGCTCTGGCTGGCCCCGCTGCTCTACGCGTTCTGGGCCTCGTTCCACCCCTCGGTCTACGCGACCCGTTTCGAGCTCTTCGCGCCGCTGACCCTGGAGAACTTCCGCGAGGCCTGGAGCCAGGCGCCGTTCGCGCGCTACTACCTGAACACGTTCCTGCTCGTCACCTCGATCCTCGCGGCCCAGTTCGTGCTCTGCACGCTGGCCGCCTACGCCTTCGCGCGCTTCGCGTTTTTCGGCCGGGACGTGGCGTTCGCGCTGGTCCTGGTGCAGCTCATGATCATGCCCGAGGTGCTGATCGTCGAGAACTACCGGACCATGAGCCGTCTTGGCCTGGTCGACACGATCCTGGGCATCGGCCTGCCCTACATGGCGAGCGCGTTCGGCATCTTCCTGTTGCGCCAGACCTTCAAGACGGTGCCCAAGGAGCTCGAGGAGGCCGCGCGGGTCGAGGGCTGCTCCTTCCTGCAGGTGCTGTGGAAGGTCTACGTGCCGCTCGCCAGGCCGATCTACGTGGCCTACGGCCTGGTTTCCGTCAGCTACCACTGGAACAACTTCCTGTGGCCGCTGGTCGTGACCAATTCGGTCGAGACCCGGCCGCTCACGGTCGGGCTCGCGATCTTTGGCGCGCCCGAGTCCGGCGTGGACTGGTCGATCATCACGGCCGGCACGTTGCTCGCGGTGGCGCCGCTGCTGATCGCCTTCCTCCTGTTCCAGCGCCAGTTCGTCCAGTCCTTCATGCACGCCGGGATCAAGTAGCCGCCGGCCCGCGCGTTGCTTGATCTGGCCTACGGCGGGGGCTAATCTCTCGCGCGTTTTCCGCGCTGCACAACGACCGGGCGGTAGATGTCCAGGGCCGGCATTCCAGCAAGGGCCAACCCCGAGACCTGTTTCCAGCGGTTGATCCTGAGGCTCCAGGACTACTGGGCCGGGCGCGGCTGCGTGATCCTGCAACCCTACGACATGGAGGTCGGGGCGGGCACGTTCCATCCGGCGACCACCCTGCGCGCGCTCGGCCCCGGCACGTGGAACTGCGCCTACGTCCAGCCCTCGCGCCGGCCGACCGACGGGCGCTACGGCGAGAACCCGAACCGTCTGCAGCACTACTACCAGTTCCAGGTGTTGATGAAGCCCTCGCCCCCGGACTCGCAGGAGCTGTATCTGGGCTCGCTCCGGGCGCTCGGCCTCGACCCCATGGCGCACGACATCCGCTTCGTCGAGGACGACTGGGAGAGCCCGACGCTGGGCGCCTGGGGTTTGGGGTGGGAGGTGTGGTGCGACGGCATGGAGATCACCCAGTTCACGTACTTCCAGCAGGTCGGCGGCATCGACTGCGACCCGGTCTCGGTCGAGCTCACCT
>JBHHZJ010000143.1:0-6284 GCA_046758005.1 Kiloniellaceae bacterium | reverse complement strand
AGCGGGTCCGCCAGGCGCTCAACATGGCGATCAACAAGCAGGCGATCATCGACGTGGTCTTCCAGGGCGCCGGCAAGGTGGCCAAGAACCCGATCCCGCCGACGATCTGGTCCTACAACGATGCCGTGAAGGACTACCCCTACGACCCGGAGCGGGCCAAGAAGCTGCTCGCCGAGGCCGGGGTCAGCAATTTGAAGACCAACATTTGGGCCATGCCGGTGCAGCGCCCCTATAACCCGAACGCCCGGCGAATGGCCGAGCTCATTCAGGCCGACTGGGCCAAGGTCGGCGTCGAGGCCAAGATCGTCACCTACGAGTGGGGCGAGTACCTGAAGCGCTCCAAGCTCGGCGAGCACGACACCGTCCTGCTCGGCTGGACCGGCGACAATGGCGACCCGGACAACTTCCTGTTCGTGCTGCTCGGCTGCGAGGCGGCCAAGGACAGCGCCAACCGCGCCCGGTGGTGCTACAAGCCGTTCGAAGACCTGCTGGTCAAGGCCAAGCAGACCGCCGACGTGGCCGAGCGGACGCGCCTGTACAAGAAGGCCCAGGTCGTGTTCAAGGAAGAGGCGCCGTGGGTTACGATCGCACACTCGATCGTCTTCATGCCCGTGCGCAAGGAGGTGGTCGACTACCGCATCGATCCCTTCGGCGGCCACATCTTCTACGGCGTGGACCTGAAGCAATAGGGAAGGCGGACTTGCACGCCAAAGGGACGGGAGGGGTTTTTGCGCCTCTCCCGTCGACCTTTGGCAGGACCGGCCGCGGCTCCTTGGCCTCTGGCGCGGGCCGGCCGGCGGCAACCTTCAGCGTGACGACCGGATCAGGCCTTGCCCGCCGCGCGCGCCAGGGTATCCGCGTCGAAGGCCGGCATCGATTGGATGCGCCCGAAACCTTGGGTGACGTACCAGATCGAGAACGTAAGTAGGGCCTCCGGGTCCGGTGCCTCGACCACGTCGACGAAGTCGAACTGACCTTGCGTGTAGTAGACTGCTTCCAGCGTGATGCCGAGTTCCGCGAGCTTCTTCTTGGCGCTTTCGACCCGCTGGCCGTGCTTGGCGGCCCAGTCGGTGCTAAGCGTGCCGAGCAGAATGTACTTCATGGCTTGCCTCTTTCCTTCGCCGTAAACGTCGAGAACCGTGTTACGCAGGCGCCCATCATACCAGACTCGAGCGCGGTCTCGGACCGCCGCACGCGGGCCCGTGCGCGGCGCAAGGTCGATCCCGCGCGCCCGGTTGCCGGCCGTCTTAAGCGGCGGGCGGGTCTAGGCGGCCTCCGTCGCAGCGTTTGATCGAACTTCGGGGTCATGTTTCGCTTCGTCTTCAACCGGCTGCTGCTGCTCGCGCCCACGTTCATCGGGGTGACGCTGGCGGCCTTCGCCTTCATCCGCCTGGTGCCGGGCGACCCGATCGAGCTTTTGGTCGGCGAGCGTGGGATCGACCCCGCGCGCCACGCCCGGCTCCTGCACGAAATGGGCTTCGACCGCCCGATGTGGGAGCAGTACCTGGGCTTCCTCGGTGACGTGCTGCAGGGCGACCTCGGCAAGTCGATCGTCACCAAGCAGCCGGTGCTCGACGAGTTCCTGACCCTGTTTCCGGCGACCATCGAGCTGTCGATCTGCGCGCTCGCCATCGCGCTCGCGATCGGGCTGCCGGCCGGCATCTTCGCCGCGGTCCGGCGCGGCTCGGCCTTCGACCACACGGTCATGACGCTGTCGCTCACCGGCTATTCCATGCCGATCTTCTGGTCGGGCCTGATGCTGATCATCCTGTTCTCCGGCATCTTGCAGTGGACGCCGGTCTCGGGGCGGATTTCGGCGCTCTTCTGGGTCGATCCGGTGACCGGCTTCATGCTGATCGACACGCTGCTGTCCGAGGAGAAGGGGGCGTTCGTCTCGGCCGTGCGCCACCTGATCCTGCCGTCGGTCGTGTTGGCCACGATTCCGCTCGCCGTGATCGCGCGCCAGACCCGCTCGGCCATGCTAGAGGTGCTGAACGAGGACTACGTGCGCACCGCACGGGCCAAGGGGCTCTCGCCGTTCCGGGTGATCGGTCTGCACGCCCTGCGCAACGCGCTCATCCCGGTGGTCACCGTGATCGGCCTGCAGGTCGGCGTGCTGCTCGCCGGCGCGATCCTGACCGAGACGATCTTCTCCTGGCCCGGCGTGGGCAAGTGGCTCGTCGATTCGATCTTCCGCCGCGATTACCCCTCGGTGCAGAGCGGCCTGCTGCTCATCGCTTCCATGGTCATGATCGTGAACCTGGTGGTCGACCTGCTCTACGGCCTGATCAACCCGCGTATTCGCCACGCCCGGTGAGGCCATGATCGCCGTCGCGGACGCCCGACAGGAACCCCAGGCCTCGGCCGCGCCGATCCATCCGCTGCGCGAGTTCTGGTACTACTTCAGCGAGAACAGGGGCGCGGTCGCGGGCCTCGTGATCGTGACGCTGATCGTGCTCGTGGCGGTCTTGGCCGACGTTCTGGCCCGTCATTCGCCGATCGAGCAGTTCCGCGATCACCTGCTCGCGCCCCCGGTCTGGCAGGACGGCGGATCGTGGGACTTCGTGCTCGGCACCGATGCGACCGGACGCGACATCCTTTCGCGCATCATGCACGGCTCGCGCTATTCGCTGTTCGTCGGCTGCATCGTGATCACGCTGTCGCTGTCGGCCGGCATCGCCCTCGGCCTCGCCGCGGCGTATTTCCGCGGCGCGATCGAGGTCGTGCTCATGCGCATGATGGATGTGATCCTCGCGGTGCCCAGCCTGCTGTTGGCGCTGGTGATCGTGGCCATCCTGGGGCCCAGCCTGCGAAACGCGATGATCGCCATCGCGGTCGTCTTCCTGCCGCATTTCGTGCGCCTGACGCGGGCGTCCGCGATCACCGAGCTGTCCAAGGACTATGTCACCGCCAGCCGGGTCGCCGGGGCCGGGCGCTTGCGCCTCATGGTGATCACGGTCCTGCCCAACTGCATGGCTCCGCTGATCGTCCAGGCCACGCTCGGCTTCTCGACCGCGATCCTCGACGCCGCCGCGCTCGGCTTCCTCGGCATGGGCGCGCAGCCGCCGACCCCGGAATGGGGCACCATGCTGGCCGACGCGCGCGAGTTCATCCTGCGCGCCTGGTGGGTCGTGACCTTCCCGGGCGTCGCCATCTTCCTCGCGGTGTGGGCCTTCAACCTGATGGGCGACGGCCTGCGCGACGCCCTCGACCCCAAGATGAAGCGGAGCTGAGCCCGGTGGCGCTGCTCGAGATCCGCAACCTTACGGTCGAGTTCCAGACCACTCAGGGTCCGTTCCGCGCCGTGGACGGCATCGACATGACCCTGGACGAGGGCGAGGTCCTCGGCGTGGTCGGCGAGTCGGGTTCGGGCAAGAGCGTCACCGTACTCGCGCTCATGGGCCTGTTGCCGTGGACCGCCAAGGTGAGCGCCGACCGGCTGAGCTTCGCCGGCGCGGATCTGCTGGGCCTGACGCCGGCCGAGCGGCGGCGGCTGACCGGCAAGGACATGGCCATGATCTTCCAGGAGCCGACGACCAGCCTCAACCCGTGCTTCACCGTCGGCTTCCAGATCATGGAGACGCTCAGGACCCACCTCGGCGGTTCCCGCGCCGGCCGGCGCCGGCGGGCCGTCGAGCTGCTCGATCAGGTCGGCATCCCGGCGCCCGAGAGCCGGCTCGGCGCCTTCCCGCACCAGCTCTCGGGCGGCATGAACCAGCGGGTGATGATCGCCATGGCGATCGCCTGCAATCCGCGCCTCTTGATCGCCGACGAGCCGACCACGGCGCTCGACGTGACGATCCAGGCGCAGATCCTGGACCTGCTGGTGGACCTGCAGCGCGAGCAGGGCATGGCTCTGATCCTGATCACCCACGACATGGCCGTGGTGGCCGAGACCGCCCAGCGGGTCTCGGTCATGTACGCCGGCCAGCAGGTCGAGGAGCGCGCCGTCGACAGCCTGTTCGAAAAGCCGCGCCATCCCTATACCGGCGCCCTGCTCGCCGCGCTGCCGGAGCGCAGCATCGGCGCCCGCCGCCTGCCGACCATTCCCGGGGTCGTGCCCGGGGCGGGCGACCGGCCGACCGGGTGCCAGTTCGGGCCGCGCTGCCGCTATGCGAGCGAGCGCTGCCGGCGCGAGCGGCCGGCGCTCGCGCCCGACGGCGACGGCAGGCTGCGCTGCTACCACCCGCTCGACGGCGACGCGCCGTGCGGCGCCGCGGCGCGCGGGGAGGGGGCGGCGGCGTGAGCGCGGAGGTCGTGCTCGAGGCCATCGACGTGGCCCGCCACTACGAGGTCCGGCGCGGCATGTTCGCCGGCCGCGCCACGGTCAGGGCCCTGGCCGGGGCGAGCTTCACGCTGGCGCGCGGCCAGACGCTGGCCGTGGTCGGCGAGTCGGGATGCGGCAAGTCCACGCTCGCCCGCCTGGTCACCTTGATCGAGCCGCCGACCGCCGGACGCCTGCTGATCGACGGCCAGGACGTGGCCGAGGCGGACGGGGAGCGGCGCAAAAGCCTGCGCCAGACGGTCCAGATCGTGTTCCAGGACCCCTACGGCTCGCTCAACCCGCGCAAGAAGGTCGGCGCCATCCTGGAGGAGCCGCTGGTCATCAACACGTCCCACGGCGCCGCCGAGCGCCGCGCCCGCGCCGAGGAGATGATGGCCAAGGTCGGCCTGCGGCCCGAGCACTACGGCCGCTATCCGCACATGTTCTCCGGCGGCCAGCGCCAGCGCATCGCGATCGCCCGGGCGCTCATGCTGCGCCCGCGCATCCTGGTCGCCGACGAGCCGGTCTCCGCGCTCGACGTTTCGATCCAGGCCCAGGTGCTCAACCTGCTCATCGACCTGCAGGAGGAGTTCGACCTCGCCTACCTGTTCATCTCCCACGACCTCGGCGTCGTGCGGCACATCGCCAACGACGTCATGGTCATGTACCTCGGCCGGCCGGTCGAGCAGGGGCCGGGGAAGGAGATCTTCGCCCGGCCGCGCCATCCGTACACCCGGGCGCTGCTCGCCAGCACGCCCGCCGTGGACCCGGCGCAGCGGCGCAAGCGGGTGGCGCTGAAGGGCGAGCTGCCCTCGCCCATCGATCCGCCGCCGGGCTGCGCCTTCCATGGGCGTTGCCCCTTCGCCACGGAACTCTGCGCCCGGGAGCGGCCCGAGCTGCGCGGTTTCGACGAGCGCCTGGTCTCCTGCCACCACGCCGAGGCGATCGCCGCGGGCAGTGCCGAAGTCGCCGAAACTGTGCCGGTGTGAGCGCGCGCATGCGACAAGCCCCTGATCGGGGAACCGATTTGCGCCGGGAGGCAAGGCGTATTATCATGTTCATTGACATGAACATATGAGGCCGCCCCGAGCATGAAGTCGGAACGCTTGGTTATCCTCTTGTCCAAGGAGGAAAAGGCCCGGATCGCCGAGATCGCAAAGCGCGAGCAGGTCAGCATGGGTGAGCTTGTTCGCGGCGCAGTCTCGTCGTTGGGCACGTCGGAACCCCCCTCCGGTACCACGGGCCGTTATCCTCAGGAAGGCGCGAGCCGCGATGTCACGGCCCGCGAGGAGCGGGCACGCTATGGCGAATCCGCTCGTGTCGAAGAGCACGGAACGCCGACGCCGCCCGGCCGGATGGAGCCCTCGGCCGAACAAATCGAAGCACTCGAACGTCTGTCCGAAGTCGCGCTCCAGACCATGCAACGAGCCAATGCGGCGCTTGACAAGGCCTTCGACGAAATCGAAGCCACGAAGGACCATTTCACGGAAAAACGGCTCGATTAGGCTCGCGCGAGCGTCACGGCCATTGAGAAGGCCAAGACCTCGTCAATGAGGTCGAAGGGGCGATCGGGGCCGGCGGGGAGGCGATCAAACGAGGATAGTTGAATGACGGCTTTCAGGAGGGGTCGAGTGAATTTGACAGAGACCGCTTCGCGAGCGTGGCCGACGCGGCCTGGGGTGCCAATATCTCGGTGAGCGGATGAGCTGGTTCGATAAAGTCCTCGATGCCGTGCAGACTGCCGCCGTCATCGGCGAACGGGTGGAAAGACTGGGCAATGCTGTTGGCGACCTCGCCAAGGAATTGCGGGAAATGGATCGTCGGCTGTCCCGCTTGGAGGGAGCCTACGCCGTGAGCGGCTCATCGGCGGCGCCGTCTGACCACACGGCCTCGCCTCGCCCAAAGGAGAAATAGGCGCAACCGTTGGCTCGTTGAGATTGCTGCGCATCCCGGTGGGACCCTAGGGCAGATCCGGGTCGATGAGAATCGCCCGAAGGCGATTCATCGACCCGGATCTGCT
>JBHHZJ010000142.1:0-6292 GCA_046758005.1 Kiloniellaceae bacterium | reverse complement strand
GCAGGACCACGTAACGCATCCGCTGGATGAAGCTCATGCCGACCGACATCGCGCCCTCGATCTGACCGCGCGATATGGATTCGATGCCGGCCCGAATGATCTCGCTCATGTAGGCGCCGGCGTTGAGCCCGAGAGCCAGGATCCCGCCCTCGATCTCGTCGAGCCGGCGTCCCAGGATCGGCAGGGCCGGCAACGTGAAGTAGATGAGGTAAATCTGAACCAGCAGCGGTGTCGAGCGAATGGTCTGAAGATATCCGGCGGCAAGACGCCACCAGATCGGATTGGCCGACATGCGCATCATGGCGACGACGGTGCCGATGATGAGCGATACGACCAGCGCGACCGCGGAGATCCAGGCGGTTGACCAGACGCCGCGCGCGAACTCGGGCAGATACTGGCCGACGACTCGGTAGTTGTAGAAGTCGAGGACCCAATCCATTGCCGCGATCGTCAGACATCAACGCCTGGTTCGACGGGACCGGGGGCTCCCCCGTTTCGGTAGAGCCCCCGGCGATTGCACGGCGAAACTGCCCGGTCCGCCTAACGGCTGCGTCCGCTTAGTGGTCCTTCTTCCAGGCCGGTCCGCGCATCCAATAGTCGGCGAGTTGATCCAGGCGACCGTCATTCCGGATCAGCATGAAGTAGTTGTCCATCCACCGCAAAAGGTGGGTCTCCTCGGGGCGCGTGGCGAAGCTGAGGGGCCAGCGTTTCGGCGCCCCATCAAGGACGTGAAACTCCGGATACTCGATCATGTAGCCGGCCGCCGACGCCTGGTCGTTGATGCCGGCGTCAACCCGGTCGGCGGCGACCGCCTGGGCGACCGCTGCGCCGCCGCCGGCGAACTCCTTGATCGCCGCCGCCGAGCATTTCTGCTTGAGGAGCCCGACGTTGCTGCTGCCCTGCACGACGCCGACGGTGACGCCTTTCTTGCAGGCATCCTGCCATTTCTTGAACGGCTTGCTTTTCTTGGCGTAGAGGACGACGTCGCTATAGAGATAGGGCTCCGTGAAACTCAAGACCAGCGTGCGTTTGGCGTTGGGCGTCATATCGGCGGCCAGGAAATCGGCCTTGCCCGACCGAACGGCGGGAATCAGACCCTTCCAGTCATAGTCGAGCAGCTTCAATTCAACGCCCATGTCCTTGGCCATCATCTTCACGACCTCGATGGCGAAGCCGGTGCGTTCACCATTCTTGTCGACAAAGCTCACAGGCGGACCTTGGGTTTGAACGGCGACGCGCAGCTCCCCCCTCTTGATGATGTCGTTCACCACATCGGCCGAGGATGGCGAGGTGAAAAGCGCACTTAGCGCGAATGCGCATAGGCCAAATCCCAGCAGTCTGGTGAGTCCCTTCATGTCACGTCTCCCTTTTTCTAGTGTCCCTCATCGATTCGGCGATCCAAGAATCGAGTCTTAAGCAACGGCCTGTCCCAATAACGGCCAGGTTGGTATATACCATGGCTTGATTTTGGTCTATACCAAAAACCCTGCGGCCAGGAGTCGATCGGCCCGACGCCTCGCGCGATGTGGCGATCGCCACCGAATATGTTGGCCAGGGAGTCTAGGGACCGGCGCGATTGCGGCCAGCGAAATCGGCCTTGCCTACGAAACGGACATGACGACCGGATGAAAATGCCGGGTCCCGATGCTCGGCATGGGTCTCAGTGTCCGGCTCGAAATGAAGCTCTATCTATCAATGGGTTGGCATAACCCGTTCTTCAATATGTCATTGCCGGACTTGATCCGGCAATCCATCGAGGTCGCAGTCTCGCTGATGGATGGACCCTCGCGTCAAGCGCGAGGGTGACAACAGGGGCAATGACTGCATCCGCAAGCCATTGAAATTCATCAATTCATTTCGAGGCGAACTCTCAAAGAATTTGGTTGAGAAAGGCTTGCGTGCGTTCTTCCCGTGGCGCACTGAAAAACATTTTGGGTTCGCCCTCTTCCACGATCTCGCCGCCATCCATGAAAATCATGCGGTCCGCCGCCTCGCGGGCAAAGCCCATCTCGTGGGTGACGACCACCATGGTCATGCCTTCATGGGCAAGCTCTCCCATGAGCTGCAAGACACCACCGACTGTTTCCGGATCGAGCGCGGATGTCGCCTCGTCGAACAACATGACCTTCGGATTCATGGCCAGCGACCGCGCGATCGCGACACGCTGCTGCTGACCGCCGGAGAGCTGGCTCGGATAGGAGTCCGCCTTTTCGGCGATGCCGACTCGCTCGAGCAGTTGGCGAGCAATCTCCTCGGCCTCACCTCGCGAACGTTTGAGCACAACGGTCTGCGGCATGGTCAGGTTCTGCAAGGCTGTCTTGTGCTGGAAAAGGTTGAAGTGCTGAAAGACCATGCCGACGTCCTGGCGCAGCCGATTCAGGTTGGTTTTCGGACCGGTAAGATCGACGCCGTCGATCACGATTCTGCCGCTATCAACCGTCTCCAGGCCGTTGAGGGTGCGCAGAAAAGTGCTTTTCCCCGATCCGCTCGGCCCGATCACGACCAGGACCTCGCCCTTGTCGACGTGATTGGTGACATGATGAAGAGCCCGGACAGGCTCCTGCTTCGGCACCTCGAACGTCTTGCAGATATCGATTACGGAAACGATCGGCGGATCATCGGCCATGCCGCCTCCCTCCACGTACGCCGCGCGATCCTTCCGTGGTTGCCGGCGCGTCTTTCCGCGCCTCGTCTATCTGCTCACCGATTTCGACCCAGATATCCAGCGCGTCGTGGCGCCAGAACTCTTGATCAAACTCGATCACCTCGTTGAACTGATCGTAGATGATCCGGGAAAGGTAAAGGCTGGCCGTCCCGGCGGCGACGCCCAGGGCCTGGGCATGGGGCTCGGGCAAGACCGTTGGGCGCATGTTGATGCGCGCGCGCCGCTCGACGATCCCGAATTTCTCGGACATCAACTCCGTCAAGGACCGATCCAGCGAATATTCCAAAAGGCCGGGGCATCGCTCGGCCTTGACGTGAAGATGCTCGACAAGAACAGCCCTCCCATCGACCGAGCGAAGCCTGCGAATAAGATAGATGGGATCGCCGACGGCACAATTCAGGTTCTTGCTTTCCCAGGTGGAGGCGGCGATCCGTTCCGTCGACAGGACCGTCGTGCCGGCAACCCGGCCTTGCTCGGTGACGCTTTCGGTGAAGCTGGCGTTCGCCGTGGGATCGTACCGGATCCTCGGTGGCGAAACGAACCATCCGCGACGGGTCTCCCGAAAGATCAGTCCCTCGGCCTCGAGTTGCATCAGCGCCTGGCGGACCGTGACCCTGGTAATTCGAAATTCGTCGCCGAGCGTCCGCTCCGGCGGCAGTTTCATCCCGGGAGCCAACGACCCGGCCTCGATCAAGGACGCGAAATGGTCCCGAATGCGCAGGTAATACGGAACCCTGCGGTCCCACGATGTCCGCACTTCGTTTGGTATAGACCATAATTTCGCTTCTGGTATAGTCCAAGGTGCTTCCATGGGCGAACATTAGGTTTGACGGCCGCTGATGTCAACGTGCAGCCAGGCGCGGTGGCGGCCAGCGACGCCGTGGAATGATCGGTGGAACGCCGGTTGAAGAGCCGTTTTTTCGGTGGGAGTCCCTGATGAGCAAGGGCTATGACACGGTGCTATGACACGGTAATCGTTGGTGGCGGCGTGGTGGGGTGTTCCATCGCATACAACCTCGCTCGCTTGGCGCGTCAACGCATCCTGCTCCTGGAGAGAAACACCATATGCTCGGGCGATACCGCGATGAGTTGCGCCATCGTCCGAACCCACTACTCGAACCCCCTGACCTGCCGAATGGCCCGGATCGGACGGGACATCCTGGCCGATTTCGGCGAACGGGTCGGCGGCACATCGGGATTTACGCCCTGCGGCTATCTGATTTTCACGGACGCCGATACCCTGAATGACTTCGAGGCCAACATCAGACTGCAACAAGCCGCCGGTGCCGAGGTCGAGCTGATCGATACGCGCCAGGCCCTGGACCTCCACCCCCTGCTCAATCCCACGCGCATCGCCGAGGCGGCTTTCGAGCCCTTGTCCGGCTTTGCCGATCCGCACCTGACCACCACGAACTACGCGACGGCCGCCCGGCGTCTGGGCGTCGAAATTCGCCAGGGGGTCCGTGTCCGGCGCTTGCTCGAGGTCGGCGGTCGAATCGGTGGCGTGGAAACGGACGAGGGCGTCGTACCGGCCCAAACCGTCGTTGTTGCAACCGGGGTATGGACCAACGCCATCACCGCGACCGCGGGGGTTCACTACCCATACGAGATCACCGGCCACAAGGTCGTCCATTTCCGCTTTCACGAGGACTACACGAGCGACCGCTTCCCCGTGGTGCGTGATCTGCCCGGGGTTTGCTACAACCGCCCGCAGAGCGGCGGCATGCTGTTCGGCGACAGCCACAGGGGGGGCAACGTGCCCGATCCCGACGCCCTCGATGAAAGCCTGCCGCGCGACGGTGCCGGGCGGTTCCTGCGGAACTTCGAGAATTGCTTCCGGGGGCTGACGGGCGCGCGCATCTCCAGCCATTGGGCGGGACGCTACGACGTCTCGCCGGACAGCAATCCGCTCATCGGAGGCTTTCCCGGCAAGGAGGGGCTGATCGCGGTCTGCGGCCTGTCGGGGGGCGGTTTCAAGCTCGCGCCCTGTATTGGCCAGATGGTCGCCGAGCAGATCGCCTTGGGCGAGAGCCGGGTCCTGCCGATCGAGCCCTATCGGCCGACGCGTTTCGACGATGGCGCCCCGTTCAGAAAGGCCTACACGGGAACCGGAGCCATGGCCTGACCGCAGCAGGCCCCCGCGGCACGAGAGGTGGCCCCCAAATCTCGGGCAGGGCCTGTCGGAAACTCCGATGTGCGGGCGCGGTAGCGGACGCCAACGGCGTCGAGTGAGCCGGGGTGAAGCCGATGCATGCCTCTCGAACGCGAACCTGGATTCTTGACAGACCGGAAATAAAGGTGCATATACACGTTATGCCACAGGAAACTCATACGCTCGAGCAACGCAGCGCCGTGGATTTGAGCGCATGCACCTGCGCCAACCTGCGCAAGGCCGCGCGCGTGGTGACCCAAGTCTATGATGCCGCCTTGCAGCCGACCGGCCTCAAGGCAACGCAGTTCACCGTGTTGGCAATGCTGTCGAAGCGGGGGGACCTCCCCCTGACCAGGTTGGCGGAGGCCCTGGTCATGGATCGCACGACCTTGACGCGGAACCTGAAGCCTCTCGTTGGCAAGGGATTTGTCCGTATCGATCAGGACGAGGATCAACGGGTCCGCAGGATCAGCCTGACCGGCGCAGGCAAGGACATTTTCGATGAGGCGCTTCCGCTTTGGCGCAAGGCCCAGTCGCGGCTCGTCGAGTCCCTTGGGCGCAAGCGCTGGTCCGGTTTTCTCGACGATCTCGCAGAGACGGTGAACCTCGTCCAAAGCCGCTAATTTTTTCATGAAATAGGTGCATATGCACTCTTGGCAAGGAGAGAGCAAAATGACAACGCCGCGTCACAAGACCGAATGGAATGGCCCAGTCCGGGCCGGGTTCGCCGGGCTCCTGCTCGCGTGGTTTGCAACCGCCTACGTCATCGGAACCGAGCAACTTCTGCCCAACGAGGGGTCCGCCCTGATCGCGCCCATCGCGATGACGGCGGCCATCCCTGTGGCGGTCTTCCTGGCGCTCTACGCGCTGTCCTCCCGGTTCCGGGGCTTCATCCTGGCGCAAGACATCCGGGCGCTGACGATGCTTCAGCACTGGCGGGTCATGGGATTCGCCTTTCTGCCGCTCACCTTCTTCGGCGTGCTGCCCGGGCTGTTCGCCTGGCCGGCGGGACTGGGCGACATCGCGATCGGCCTTGCGGCCCCCTTCGTCATAGCCCGGATCGGCCGCGACCCGGCTTGGGCGACCTCGGCGGGCCTGGTGCGGTATCACCTACTGGGCCTGCTCGACTTCGCGGTCGCCATCGCGACGGCCGGGCTCTCGGCCGGCGCGTTCCCCAATCTGATCGCCGACGGAGTCGCCAGCGCGCCCATGGATGTCTGGCCGCTCAACCTGTTCCCGAGCTTCCTCGTGCCGATCTTCATCATCCTGCACCTGAGCGTGCTGCTGAAGGTCCGGCATCTGCGACGCGTCGCGCGGCACCGGGTCGAGCTGGCGGTCGGGACGGCTTGAGCACGGCCGGCGGGCCTCGCCTGGAGGCGAGGTCCGCCCGCGCCGAACTCTTTATCGGCGACTTGTTCGACTACAGAGACCTCACGCGGGCGCTCGGTGTCCTGACACCGGCGCGGACACCCTAG
>JBHHZJ010000141.1:0-6393 GCA_046758005.1 Kiloniellaceae bacterium | reverse complement strand
TCCAGGCGCGCCCGACATGGAAACCGGCGGGGACGTGTCCCCGCCGGTTCTCGATTGATTCGCCGGAGTTGTCCCGGCGTGCAGGCGCCAGCGCCTACAGGCTCACCCACTTAAAGGGCAGGCCGCGGGCATTGTAGAACGCCTGCTCGGAGACCTTGGCGAAGGCGATCGACTGTTTGCGAAACGTGACGATGCTGTGCATGACCTCGCGGCTGAGCGAATCGGCCGCGGCCAGGTCGCCCAGCACCTGCCCGGCCAAGGCGCCCAAGCCGTTCAGCACCTCGTCCGGGAACTTCTTCACGATCACGCCGTGCTTGTTCACCAACGTATTCAACGAGGAATTGTTGTTGGCCATGAATTCGTTGAGCACGTAAAGGTTCGCGTAACCGTTCGCGGCCTGAACGATCGCCTTCAGGTCGCCGCTCAGGTTCTCCCAGGCCTTGAGGGTGATGAAGTTGTCGAGCAGGGTCGCCGGTTCGTGCCAGCCCGGGTAATAGTAGAATTTCGCGCTCTTGTAGAGACCGAAGGCGAGGTCGTTGTACGGGCCGACCCATTCGGTGGCGTCGATGGCGCCCGAGGACAGGGCGGGCGGGATCTCGCCGCCCGGCAGGTTCACCACGTTGCCGCCGGCGGCCTTGACCACTTCGCCGCCGAGGCCCGGGATGCGCATCTTCAGCCCCTTGTAATCCTCGAGTGAGTTGATCTCCTTGTTGAACCAGCCGCCCATCTGCACCCCGGTGTTGCCCGAGGCGAAGAACTTGCAACCCAGCTCCTTGTAGACCCTGTCGGCAAGCTGCTGGCCGCCGCCGAACTGGAGCCAGGCGTTCTGTTCCGCCACGTTGAGCCCGAACGGAGTCGAGGCGATGAACTGGCTCGCCGGCACCTTGCCCTTCCAGTAGTAGGGAGCCCCGTGGCCCATCTCGATGGTGCCGCTCGAGACCGCGTCCATGGTCTCGAAGGCCGGCACGATCTCCCCGGCGCCGAAGACCTCGACCGTGAGCCGGCCTTCCGAGGCCGCGGTGATGAACTCGGCCAGCTTGTTGGCGCCGGTGCCCAGGCCCGGGAAGTTCTTGGGCCACGTCGTCTGCATCCGCCATTTAAGCCGGCCCTGGGAAAGGGACGGCTTCGGAAGACTCGAGGCCGCCACCGCCGTCGCGGCCGCCGCCGTCGTGGCGGTCGCCTGCCTGATGAAGTCCCGGCGCTTGATCCCTGGCGGGGGCGCCGGGGTCTTTCTCGAATCGCGATTTGCCATGAGTTCGTTACCTCCCTATCCGATCAGTACGTTTTCCATCGTTTCCACCGCCTTGGCGTGGCGGTGGCCATCTCGATCGCTGCCGGAGCATATGGGTCGTGCCGGGCCACTTCAAGGACGGGACGCTCCGGCACAGGCGCGGCGGCGCTCAATCGCCCGCCATCACCTCCCAGCCGTCGGCGCCGAATGCCTCCAAGGGCCGAAAGCGAATCTTGTAGGCCATCTTGGGGGACTCGCCGATCCAATATCCGAGATAGGCGTAAGGCAGGCGCCGGGCCAGCGCCGCCTCGATCAGCCACAGGATCATGTAGGTCCCAAGGCTCCGGCGGCTCAGCTCCGGATCGAAGAAGCTGTAAACGGCGGACGGGCCGTCTTCGAGCCAGTCGACCAGGCAGGCGGCGACCAGGCGCGCCTCCCGGTCGCGGAACTCCGCGATCCGGGTGTCGATCCGGCTGTGTTCCACCATGCCCCGGTAGTCGGCGAAGGTCATTGCGGCCATCTCTCCGTCCCCGTGGCGCGACGAGATATAGCGGGCGAACAGCTCGTACTGCTCCGCCGTCGCGCGCGGCGGCCCCTCGCGCGGCCGCAGATCGGCGTTGGCCTGCCATACGCGCTTCTGGGAGCGGCTCATCCCAAAGTCTCGCACGGGCACCCGCACCGGCACGCAGGCGGTGCAGCCGGCACAGGCCGGCCGATAGGCGAAATGGTGGCTGCGGCGAAAGCCGGCGCGCGACAGCAGGCTGTAGTGGTGCGCGGGTTCGGGCCCGTCGATCTCCGTGATCAGCTTGCGCTCGCGCCGGCCGGGCAGGTAGGGGCAGGGGGTGTCGGTCAGAACGTAGAAAGCCTGTCGCGGCAGGCCGAGGCCGACCGTGCCTTCGAATATCCTTACACCCGCCGGGTTCGGACCCTGTCTCATGCCGCGGCTTGTTTGCGTTCGTCGCCGTCCCTGCGCCCGCCGCGCCGGAAACCGGCCGGGGCTGCCGCGCCGCTCGGCACCTCGATTATCGCAGGGAAGGGGTCCCCGAGGCCAGTCCCGATTTACCTCCCGTTTACTTTTCGGCCCACGCGGGCGCGCCCGCCGCGACCCGGGAGCGGCGCACCACCACCGTCCCCGCGAGGTAGTCGTGCAGGGTACGCCGGCGATCGTTGAACAGGGCCACTGCGAGCACGAGCCAGGCGGTCACGGTGACGGTCGTGTAGAACAGGACGGTCACCAGAAAGGCCTGGACGTAGTCGGGCCGGTGGCCGGTCCAGGTGCGCATCTCCAGATCGAACAGCGCCATCCCGGGCGTCGCGCCCCGACGGCCGATGAAGTAGCTGTGATAGGAGACCGGCAGGAGCGCCACGGCCGCGAAGCCGAGCGGCGACAAGAGGCCGAAGCTGAGAACCCCGGCAAGGCCGAACGCCAGCCCGAGGGCGACCGAGAGGACGGCGATCAGGACGACGTCGACGGCATAGCCGGCGACCCGCCGGTAGACAAGGCCGTCATAGAGGTCGGGCTCGGCCAGCGGATCGGGTGGCGCCTCCGCCCAGGCGGCCGAGCCCAGGTGCAAGCTCGGAAGATTGCCGTTGTAGGTCACGGTGCGCGGCGCTCCGGATCACCAGGTCAACCTGGTGAGAGATAGGGCCCCGGGGCGCCGCGCGCAAGCGCGCGGTCGCGGTGTCTCTACTGGCCGGCCCCGCCCGCCTCCACCCGCGGGGGCGCGGCGGCCGCCTGCGCGCGCGGCGCGCTCTCGCGCAGCAGGATGATGGAGATGCGCCGGTTGCGCGGCGAGTAGGGATCGTCCTCGTCAAGGTGATCCTTGTCCGCCAGCCCGACCACCGAGGCGATCCGATCCGCCGGCAGGCCGGCCTCGATGAGCGCCCGGCGGCTGGAGTTGGCGCGGTCGGACGACAGCTCCCAGTTGGTGTAGCCGTGGTCGTTGACGAAGGGGGCGGCGTCGGTATGGCCCTTGATGGCGATCCGCTGCGGCAGCTGCTTGACCGCATCGACGACGAGCTGGAGCAGCTTCCTGGTGTGCTCGAACATCTCCGAGCTGCCGGACGGGAACATGGATTTCCCCGCCTCGTCGACGATCTGGATGCGCATCCCCTCGTCGGTCTGGTCGATGATCAGGTTGTTCATGAGGGTGTTTAGCTCGGGCACGTTTTCGATCGCCTGGCGCAGGGCCTGCTCGGCGGCGGCGAACTGTTCCTCCTCGCGCCTAGCGAGGAATTCCTCGAGCTCGTTCGAGTTCAGCTCCTCCGGCGGCCGCGCCGTCTGCGCGCCGGCGCCGCTCTCCTCGGTCGCGGTATTCTCTTCCGGGTCGCCGGTGTTGTCCCAGTCGGGCGGGTTGGTGGGCAGCTCGATCATGACGCCGACCGGGGTGCGGTCGTGCGGGTTGGCGCCCTGCTTCGTGAACGTCCGGCCGCCCAGCATGCCGCCGCCGCCGCTGGTGTTGCGGGCCACGCTCGCCGGAGCGAAGTAGTCGGCGATGCCCAGCTTCTGCTCCTCGGTCGTGGCCTGGAGCAGCCACAGGAGCAGGAAGAAGGCCATCATGGCGGTCACGAAGTCGGCGTAGGCGACCTTCCAGGCGCCGCCGTGGTGGCCCCCGTGCCCGCCCTTCTTGACCCGCTTGATGATGATCGGGGCGGCGTTCTTCTCTTCGCTTTGCGCCATGGTCGGGCGTCGTCCTGGTCGGGCGCGGCAGCCGGCGCGTCAGGCCGCGGCGGGGGCGAGGGATTCGAACGCCTGTTCCAGCTCGTAGAAGGTCGGACGCACGTCGGAGGACAGGGTCTTGCGCGCGAATTCCACGGCGATGGCCGGCGGTTGCCCGGCCACGTGGGCCAGGACGCCGGCCTTGATGCAGTGATAATACCGGGCGTCGGCGTCGATGATGTTGCCGAGCGCCGCGGCCAGCGGGCCGATGAAACCGTAGGACAGGAGAATACCCAGGAAGGTCCCGACCAGCGCGGCGCCGATCAGGTGGCCCAGAATTTCCGGCGGCTCGGTGATCGAGCCCATGGTGTGGATCACGCCGAGAACCGCGGCGACGATGCCCAGTGCCGGCATGGCGTCGGCCATGTTGCGCAGCGCGTTCGCGACGGCGGTTTCCTCCGCGTGATGGGTGTCCAGATCCTGGTCCATGAGGGCCTCGAGCTCGTGCGGGTTGTCGGAGCCCATGGTCAGTAGCCGCAGGTAGTCGCAGATGAACGTGATCGCGTGGTGGTCGCCCATGACCTTGGGATACCCGGAGAAGATCTCGCTTTCCTCGGGGTTCTCGACGTGCTTCTCCAGCGCCAGGTTGCCCTTCGACCGGGCCAGCTTGAAGACCTGGTACAGCAGGCTGAGCAGCTCGACATAGGCCCCCCGGTTGTGGCGCGGGCCCTTGAATATCCGGCCGAACGATTTCCCGGTGCCGGTGAGAATCGGTTTCGTGTTGCTGGTGATGAACGCACCGACGGCGGCGCCGCCGATGATCATCAACTCGAAGGGCTGGACGAGCACCGCCAGATGCCCGCCCGGCAGGGCGTAGCCGCCGACGACGGCAACAATCACCACGATGGACCCAACGACGATGAGCATGACTAGGTTCTTGCACCCGGACGCGCCGACCTGGCCGCATTGTGGAATCCCTGGGTTAAGAAGGATTTAACCACCTGATTTACAATGCCTTATGGGGGAAAGACGGCGCCCGGGGGCGACCCCGGCCCCGGGACCTCGGCCGAGCGCCTGCGCCGGCGCGGGCCAGGTTGTCGTCGGGCGCGGTCGCGCCCAGGTGTGCCCTCGTGTACATCCCGCGGCGGCTCATCTATGGTCTAGGTCCCGCCCTCCCCGTGATGGCGGGGCCTGAGCCGTCGCAACCGTCCAGCCGGAGGAGCCGCGCCTGTGAAGTTCGATACCAAGGTCGTGCGCGCCGGGATCGCGCCGGACCCCACCACGGGGTCGATCGTCCCGCCGATCTACGAGACGGCGACCTACGTGCTCGACGAGGTCGGCCGGGACAAGGGCTTCGACTACACCCGCTCGGCCAACCCGACGCGCCAGGTCCTGGAGGCCAATCTCGCCGCGATCGAGGGCGGCCGGTACGGCGTGTGCTACGCCAGCGGCATGTCGGCCGTCGACTCCTGCCTCAAGCTCTTGAGCGCCGGCGACCACGTGGTGTGCTCCGACGACGTCTACGGCGGGGTCTCGCGCCACTTCAACAAGGTGCTCTCGCGCTACGGCCTGGCCTTCACCTACGCCGACACCTCGCGGCCCGAGACCGTGCGCCAGGCCATCCGCCCGCAGACCAGGATGCTCTGGGTCGAGACGCCGACCAACCCGCTGCTCAAGGTCACCGACCTCGAGGCCATGGCCGCGATCGCGAAGGATCACGGCCTCGTCTTCGGCGTCGATTCGACCTTCGCCACGCCCGTGTTCCTGCGCCCGCTCGAGTTCGGCGCGGACATCGTCATGCACTCCACGACCAAGTATCTGAGCGGGCACAACCAGATCATCGGCGGCGTGGTCGTGACCAACCGCGACGATATTCACGACCAGCTCAAGTTCGTGCAGAAGACCATCGGCGCGGTGCCCAGCCCGTTCGACTGCTGGCTCACGCTGCTCGGCGTCAAGACCCTGCACCTGCGCATGGAGCGCCACGCGGCCAGCGCCCAGAGGGTCGCGGAGTACCTCGAAAGCCACCCGAAGGTGGCGCGCGTCGCCTACCCGGGCCTGCCCTCGCACCCGCAGCACGCCGTCGCCAAGGCGCAGATGTCGGGCTTCAGCGGCATGATCTCCTTCGAGTTGAAGGGCGGCATCGCGGCCGGCACGGCGCTGATGAACGGGGTCGAGCTGTGCGGGCTCGCCGAGAGCCTGGGCGCGGTCGAGACCATGATCACCCATCCCGCCACCATGACCCACGCCGAGGTGCCGGCCGCGGAGCGCCACGCGCGCGGGCTCACCGACGGCCTGGTCCGCCTCTCGGTCGGCATCGAGGACGTGGACGACATCATCGCCGACCTCGAGCAGGCCCTCGCGGCGGCTTAAGGGCTGCGCGCCGGCCCGCGCAACCGAAGGGCTGTGGAAATCGCCCTGACCACGAAGACGCGAAGACGGAAGAACGAACCACGAAGCCACCAAGGCCACGAAGGGTCACGAAGCGAGCGTTCTTGGTGTG
>JBHHZJ010000140.1:0-6555 GCA_046758005.1 Kiloniellaceae bacterium | reverse complement strand
TGCCCTCATTGTCTTCGTGATCGTCGTGCCTTGGCGGCGAATCATCTTCTCGATCCCGCCCGGCCATGACGATCTTAAGGGTCTCGACCGTCAAGCGCGACGCCAGTCGGTGGTGCCGTCGGGCCGGTCTTCGAGGACGATCCCCTTCTTCTTCAACTCATCGCGGATGCGGTCGGCCTCGGCAAAGTCGCGCGCCATGCGCGCCGCCGCGCGTTCGGCGATCAGGCGCTTGATCTCGGCTGCGTCCTCGCCGACGGCCCCGTGGAACCAGAATTCAGGATCGGTCTGCAAGACGCCAAGCAGTTCGGCGCTCTGGATGATTCGATGCTTTATCTGACCAACCGAGATTTTGACCTTTGCGCCCGACGGGCTATAAGTCAAATCATCCAGTTTCTTTGGATCGTGGGCATAGTCCACAAGGACATCGAGGCGCGAAATTGCAAGCGGAGTGTTTAAATCGTCGCTGAGGTCGTCCATTACTGTTGCCTGCTCGACAGGCAGCTGACCTGCTGGCTCAGCGGGAACGTCATTGAGCTTATTGAGTGCACGGTACCAGTGGTTCAGACGCGCCCTAGCCTCCTCGAGCTTGCCCCAAGTGAAATCCAATGGCTGGCGGTAGTGCGCCGTGAGCAGGGTGAGGCGGATCGCCTCGCCCTTCTTGTGATTCTCGTGTCCCCAATCATCCTTCGTAAGGATCTCATGCACCGTAATGAAGTTGCCGAGCGACTTCGACATCTTCTGACCATCCACGGTCACGTAGCCGTTGTGCATCCACACGCGCACGAACTCGCGCTGGCACGCGCACGTGGACTGCGCGATCTCGTTCTCGTGGTGCGGGAAGATCAGGTCCTGGCCGCCGCCGTGGATGTCGAACGGCTGGCCCAGGTGGTGGGCGCTCATGGCCGAGCACTCGATGTGCCAGCCGGGCCGGCCGCGGCCCCAGGGGCTGTCCCAGCCGGGCTGCTCGGGCGCGCTCGGCTTCCACAGCACGAAGTCCGCCGGGTCGGCCTTGTAGGGCGCGACCTCGACCCGCGCGCCGGCGATCAGCTCCTCCCGGTTGCGCCGCGACAGCCGGCCGTAGTCCGGCATCGAGGGCACCGAGAACAGCACGTGCCCGTCGGCGGCGTAGGCGTGGCCGCGCGCAATGAGCGCCTCGATCATGGCGATCATCTGCGGAATGTGCCCGGTCGCGCGCGGCTCGACCGTGGGCGCCAGCGCGCCGAGCGCCGCCATGTCCGCGTGGAACGCCTCGGTCGTGCGCGCGGTCAGCCGCTCGATCGGCTCGCCGCTCTCCCTGGCCGCGGCGATGATCTTGTCGTCCACGTCGGTGATGTTGCGCGCGTAGGTGACGTGCGCGGCCCCGTAGAGGTGGCGCAGCAGGCGGAACAGCACGTCGAAGACCACCACGGGGCGCGCGTTGCCGATGTGCGCGAGGTCGTAGACCGTGGGCCCGCACACGTAGACGCGCACGTTCCCGGGGTCGAGCGGCGCGAACGGCGCCTTGGCGCGCGTCAGGGTGTTGTAAAGGTGGAGGGTCACGTCGGTCGCTGGTCGTCTTGTGGATAGGGTGCGCCCCGCCCTTCGACGGGCTCAGGGTGAGGCCTCATGCCGAGCGTGTGGAAGCACGAGGCCGGCAAGCGGTAGCAAATTCCCGGGCGTCGGTCCATGCCTGGGGCCGCTGCACGGATAGCGCCTGTCGCCCACGTGCAACGGCCCGGTCGGGCCCGGCGCGAATCGGGCTTCGACGGCCGTGGCGGCGACGTTCAAAGCGGTCCTTTGAACGCGTTGACGATCGGGTAGCGCCGGTCGCGGCCGAAGGCGCGGCGCGTGATCCTGATCCGGGTGCGGACCAATGGTCCACGGTCACCGGCAGCTTCAATCCTTGTGGGTGTCCTCGGCATTCGCATCCAACCCCAGATAGGCGCGCGCCGCCGCACACAGCGAGGACACCGCTTCCACGTCCTTGCGAAGCTGATCCGCGCTCGGAGGTCATCGGCGGCCAGCGTCAGCAACGCCTCAATGCGTGCGGTCTCGCTCATAAATCAGCCGTCCTTCGCGAATCACGCGCTTGACCAACCCGGTCCTGGCACCCTTCTCGGCCTCGAAGTCGTGCTTGGGGCAGGGAACGATGTCGCATCCCACCCCCAGCCCGGCGACCGGCAGGTAAACGCGCTCGTAGTCGTAGGCGGCCTCCCCGTCTTCCGAGCGGGTCACGACCAACAGGTCGAAGTCGCTTTCCGGTCTAGGGTTTCCGCGGGCGCGGCTGCCGAAGAGGTAGATCGCCTCGGGACGAAGGGCGGAGACCAGACGATCGACGACCGCCTCGAGGGCGGCTTCGTCCGTCTTAAACGGGCCACGGTTCGGTCCGACTTTTTTCATCGTGCCTCGCCGGCCGAAGTAGAACCGGTCGGAAGGGTCCTCACCCCGGCCCCCTGAACGCGTTGACGATCGGGTAGCGCCGGTCGCGGCCGAAGGCGCGGCGCGTGATCTTGACGCCGGGCGCGGCCTGGCGGCGCTTGTACTCCGCCGCGTCCAACATGCGCCAGACGCGCTCGACCGTCGCCCGGTCGTGGCCGCGCGCGACGATGTCGCCAACGGCCATCTCCTCCTCGATCAGGCATTCGAGGATGTCGTCGAGCTCCTCGTAGGGCGGCAGGCTGTCCTGGTCGGTCTGGTGCGGCCTGAGCTCGGCCGAGGGCGCCTTGGTCAGAATCCGTTCCGGGATCACGCGCCCGGCCGGACCGAGACCGCCCTTCGGCGACGCCTGATTTCGCCAGCGGGCGAGCTTGTACACGGCCGTCTTGTAAACGTCCTTGAGCACGTTGAAGCCGCCGGCCATGTCGCCGTAGAGCGTGGCGTAGCCGACCGAGACCTCCGACTTGTTGCCGGTCGAGAGCAGCATATGGCCGAGCTTGTTGCTGATCGCCATCAGCGTGATCATGCGCGAGCGGGCCTGGACGTTCTCCTCCGTGGTGTCGGGCGCCATGGCGTCGAAGATCGGCTCGAGCATGCCCTCGAAGGCGCGCATGGCCGGCTCGATGCCCACGGTGTCGAGGCGCGCGCCGAGCAGGCGGGCGACCTCGGCCGCGTCCTCCAGGCTCTCCCGGCTGGTATACGGCGAGGGCATCATCACGCAGTGCACCCGCTCGGGGCCGAGCGCGTCGGTCGCGACCGCGGCCGTAAGCGCCGAGTCGACGCCGCCCGACAGGCCCAGGATCACGCCGGGGAAGCGGTTCTTGTTGACGTAGTCGCGCAGGCCGAGGGTGAGCGCGCCGTAGACCGGCTCCATGCCCACCTCCGGCGCTTCGCGGTGCGCGTCGGCGCAGGCCCAGTCCCCGTCCGCGCCGCGCCGCCATTGGGTCACCACCAGCGCCTCGCGGAACAGCGGCAGCTGGGCGCGCAGGGCGCATTCGGCGTCGAGCACGAACGAGCCGCCGTCGAACACCAGCTCGTCCTGGCCGCCCGCCTGGTTGACGTAGACGAGCGGCAGGCCGGTCTCGGTCACCCGCGCCACGCCCATCTGGATGCGCGCGTCGAACTTGTCCATCTCGTACGGGCTGCCGTTGAGCACGACCAGCATCTCGGCGCCCGATTCGGCGAGGCACTCGCACACCTCCGGGGTCCACAGGTCCTCGCACACCGGAAGCCCCAAGCGCACCCCGCGGAAGTTGACCGGCCCGGTTAGCGGCCCGGCCTTGAACACGCGGACCTCGTCGAACACGCCGTAGTTGGGCAGGTCGTGCTTGTCGCGCCGCGCCCGGATCGCGCCGCCGTCGAGCAGCAGGACCGAGTTGGTCACGTGCTGGCGCAGGGGCCCGCGGACCTCGCCCTCCTCGCGCCACGGCGCGCCGAGGATCAGCCCCGGCCCGCCGTCGCCGGTGTCCGCCGCCAAGGCCTCCACCGCCCCGCGCACCCGGTCCAGGAACAGGGGCTTCAAGACCAGGTCCTCGGGCGGATAGCCGGCGATGCCGAGCTCGGTGGTGACCACGAGGTCGGCGCCGAGCGCCGCGGCCTCGGCCCGGCGCCGGCGGATCAGCGCCAGGTTGCCGGCGATGTCGCCGACCACCGGGTTGATCTGCGCCAGCGCGATGGACAGCCGGTCGGTCATGGCGCTTACTTAGCCGCGGAGCCCGGGGGCGGCAAGCCCGGCCGCCGCGGGCCTAACCCTTTTTGCGCAGCAGGAACTCGCGCCCGACCTTGACCTTGGGCTGGCCGTCGTATTCCACGATGTCGGCGGTGGCGTAGGTCTCGGGCCAACGCTCGGGCAGGTAGCTGCCGGTGCCGATCACGTCGATGGGGGCGTTGGCCTCGGCCATCACTTTGCACTTGGCCGGGTCGAACCCGGAGGAGGCGACGATCTTGACCTTGTCGAAGCCTTCGTCATCGAGCGCCTCGCGCAGGGCCCAGATGGCGGCGGCCGAAACGCCGGGGCCGACCAGGTAGCGCAGCTCCGCGTCGGTGCGGTAGCCGCGCACCGCCGCGGGCGCGTTGCGCTCGAGCGCGGCGTAGGAGGCCGGCGGGTCGAGGCCCTCGATGAAGCGGCTGCCCGGCGTATCGAGGCGCACCGACAGCCGGCCCTCGCCCGCGCGCTGCGGGAAGCGCCGGCACACGGTCAGCGTGTCGGTGATCTCCCGGGCGAAGTAATCGACCAGCACGGTCATCGGCTCGTCGGGGAAGCAGGCGTCGAACATCTCCGCCGCGCGCAGGGTCGATCCGGCGTAGCCGATGAGCGCGTGCGGCATGGTCCCCTTGCCGCGGTCCTGCCCGAAGTAGTGCGCGGTCGCGTCGGTCGCGTTGGCGATGAAGCCGACCGCGCCCACTTTGCGCCTGGCCCGCGCGGAGCCCACGGCCGCGGCGTAGGCCATGGCCTCGGCCATCTCGGTGCCGGCACAGTGGCGCGCGTCCATGGCCAGGAAGGCCACCCGCGGCAGGTCGGCGCACATCGTGTAGGCGTTGTAGGCGGCCACGCACGGCGCGCCCAGCTTCTGCAGCAGCAGGGTCTCGAGATCGACCAGGTGATAGAGCGAGCCGGTCACGTACATGATCGGCTCGCCGGCGCCGACCCAGCGGCTCTCCTCGTAGCGCAGGTCGACCTCGAAGCGCACGTTGCGGCGCGCCGCCATCGCCCGGAGCCAGTCGATGGCCAGGCGCGGCGCCGAGACGACCGGGCGGCGCATGAACAGGGCGTAGGTCGCGATGGAGTCGCCGAAGCGCCCGACCGTCTCCTTGGTGCGCCGGAAGTAGTGGTCGGTCCAGTTGGCGATGTCCGGCTCCTCGACCGGCCAGGCCTCGATGGAGAAGGATTTGGGTCTCGCGCCCTCGGCGGGCATCGTCGTCCTCCGCTGTGGCGGCCGGCTCGGCCGATGCCTCAGGACGCAGCGGCGATCCGGCCCGTGCTGCCGCGCGCCCGCCGCTCCTCCTTGAGCTGCTCGGCGATCAGGAAGGCGAGCTCGAGCGCCTGGTTGGCGTTCAGGCGCGGGTCGCAGTGCGTGTGGTAGCGGTCGCCGAGGCTGGCCTCGCTGATCGCCTGGGCGCCGCCGATGCACTCGGTCACGTCCTGCCCGGTCATCTCGAAGTGGACGCCGCCGGCGTAGGTGCCCTCGGCCCGGTGCACGGCGAAGAACCCGCGCACCTCGGCGAGAATCCGGTCGAACGACCGGGTCTTGTAGCCGTTCGAGGACTTGACCGTATTGCCGTGCATGGGATCGCACGCCCAGACCACGTGGCGCCCGGCGCGCTTCACCGCGCGCACGAGCGCCGGCAGCTTGGCCTCCACCTTGTCCGCGCCCATGCGGCAAACGAGCGTCAGGCGCCCGGCCACGTTGTCCGGGTTGAGGGCCTCGATCAGGCGCAAGAGCTCCTCCGGATCGAGGCTCGGCCCGCACTTCAGGCCGATCGGGTTGTGGATGCCGCGCATGAACTCGACGTGCGCGCCGTCGGGCTGGCGCGTGCGGTCGCCGATCCACAGGAAGTGGGCCGAGCAGTCGTACCACTGCCCGGTCAGGCTATCGACGCGGGTGAGCGCCTGCTCGTAGTTGAGCAGCAGCGCCTCGTGGCTGGTGTAGAACTCGGTCTCGCGCAGCTGCGCCACCTCGTCGGGGGTGATGCCGCAGGCCTCCATGAACGCCAGCGCCTCGTCGATCCGGGTGGCCAGCTCCTCGTAGCGCTCGCCCTGGGGGCTGCCGGCGACGAACCGCAGGTTCCACTGGTGCACCTTGTGCAGGTCGGCGAAGCCGCCCTGGGCGAAGGCGCGCAGCAGGTTGAGCGTCGAGGCGGCCTGGTTGTAGGCGCGGATCAGGCGCTGCGGGTCCGGCACGCGCGCCGCCTCGTCGAACTCGATGGCGTTGACGATGTCGCCCCGGTAGCTGGGCAGCTCGACGCCGCCCTGGACCTCGGTTGGGGCCGAGCGCGGCTTGGCGAACTGGCCGGCCATGCGGCCCACCTTGACCACCGGGCAGGCGGCGCCGAAGGTCAGCACCACCGCCATCTGGAGCAGCACGCGGAAGGTGTCGCGGATGTTGTTGGCGTGGAACTCGGCGAAGCTCTCGGCGCAGT
>JBHHZJ010000139.1:0-6818 GCA_046758005.1 Kiloniellaceae bacterium | reverse complement strand
ACCGGCATCCTCACCGAGAGCACCTCGGGCGCGCCCAACGCAGGGACCGCGGGCAGCATCACACTTTCAGCGCGCGAACTTCGCATGGCCGGAGGGCCGGCGATCAGCGCGACCACGCAGGGCACGGGACCCGGCGGCGCGATTCTCATCACGGCAGGCGAGGTGATCGCGCTGGACGGCGCAGATACCGGCATCCTTACCGACAGCACCTCGCTCCAGCCAGGCGCCGGGTCGGCGGGCAGCATCACCATTCTTGCGGGCGAGCTGCGTCTCACGGGCGGTGCCGTCGTTAGCGCGACCACGCAGGGGCCGGGTCCCGGCGGCGGCATCGACCTCCAGGCCCAGAACATCATCGCGCTCGACGGGGCGGGCACCGGCGTGCGCACGGAGAGCGCCTCCTCCGCGCCGAACGCCGGTACCGCGGGCAACGTCACGCTGTCCGCGAACGAGTTGACCTTGACGAACGGTGCGCAAATCTCGACCCGGGCCGCATCCGCCGACGGCGGCGACATCACGGCCGCCGTCGGCGTCATCGTCCTGCTGCGCGACAGCCGGATCACGACCTCCGTGGGTACGGGCGAGGGTGCGGGCGGCAACATCGTCACAGTCGGCCCGGTCTTCGTGATCCTGGACTCCAGCGCGATCCAGGCCAACGCCTTCGGCGGTCCCGGCGGGAACATCCTGATCGTCACCGAGAATTTCGTCGCCAGCGCCGACAGCATCGTCGAGGCCTCCTCGCAGCTCGGCATCGCCGGGACGATCTCGATCAGCGCGCCGGAGACCGACCTGAGCGCGGGAGTGGCGGTTCTGACGGAGAAGCTGATGAACGCGGCCGCGCGCCTGGCCAAGCAGTGCGGGGCACGCGGCGGGCGCACGCTGGCCTCCTTCGTGGGCAAGGGCCGCGGCGCGCTGCCGGCGCAGCCCGGGCCCGCGATGATCGCCCATTACCTGGGCGCGGCGGGCGCCAAGCTGGGTTCAAGACCGCAAGAGGCTCCAGGCACCCAGGCCGCGGCGATCCCGATCCGGGCAACGGCCGGCGGCAAGGCCCCTGTCACGGCGTGGCGCGCCGGCGGCGCGCTGCTCGTACCGGGGACGCTGCAAATCGCATGCGATTCATAGCGCTCGGAGAAAGGACGACGAGGTCCCGATGATCAGGTATTGCGACGGGTTTCCGCTGTGCGTGGCCGCGTTCCTTGCGGCCAGCCTGGCGGTATCGCATCCGGGACGCGCGCAGACCTCCCCGGAGTCGGACCTCAAGGCGAACGTGGCGCTCGGCGCCGAGGCTTTTGCCCGCGGCGGGCTCAACGAGGCGATTCTTTACTGGACTGGGGCGCTCGATGCGGCTTCGAAGCTGGAGGATCCGGCGGGTCGGATCTCGATCCTGACACGCCGGGCGGAAGCCTATCAGGTCCTCGGTTACCTGGAGAAATCGATCACGGATCTCGAAGGCGCGATCGGGCTGGCCGAGACGCAAGAGGCGGACGACGCCCTCCCGCGCCTGCGCGGGAGGCTTGGGAGCGTTTACGCCCTGGCCGGCAAGAGAAAGGCTGCTCAAGCCGAATTCGATGCGACGCTCTCCTACGCGAAAACCAGGGGGGACCGGCTACTGGAGGCGACGACCCTCAACAACCTCGGCAATCTGCTTTTCGAGCGGAAACTCTACACCGAGGCGGCCGAGGCGTATCAGCGCAGCGGCGTTTTGGCGGCCGCCGTTGGCCAACCGGAGCTCTGGTGGACGGCTCGGGTCAACGCGGCCTACGCCCAAAACGCCGAGGGCAGCGGCGAGACCGCATTGCGATCGTTGCAGGAGGCGTTGGACGGCGTGAAGGCCGTGCCCGCGACCTCGGGGACGGCGAACGGCCTGATCTCCGCCGCACGCCTGCTGCTGCGCCTAGAGGCGCGGGCCCGGCAGAGCCGGCCGGATCTGCACCGGCTGGCCTATCTGGCGCTGAGCAGCGCCTTGGACATGGCATCCCGGATCGGCGACGAGCGGGCGGAGTGCTACGCGCTCGGATACATGGCGCAACTCTACGAGCGGAGCGGGCGTCTCGACGAGGCGCTGCGCCTCACCCGGCGCGCGCTCTTCTGCGCGCAAGCATTGGGCGCACCCGAAGCGCTTTATCTCTGGCAATGGCAGGTCGGCCGCATCATGTGGGCGCAGGGCGACCTGCAAGCCGCCGTCGAGGCCTACAAGGCGTCCGTGGTCACGCTCCGTTCGATCCGTGCCGACATGGTCGTGAGCCTCAGCGGCGGCCAATCCTCGTTCCAGGATTCGATCCGGCCGGTCATCCTGGGCCTCGCCGACCTGTTGCTCCAGGCCTCGGAGACGATCGAGGACAGGTCGCAGCAGCAGGCGATGCTCGCCGAGGCGAGGAGCACCGTCGAGTTGTTGAAGGCCGCGGAGTTGGAGGACTATTTCCACGACAACTGCGTGGCCGCGCTGCGCGCCAAGGAACGGAAAATCGATAAGATCGCGCCGCGCACCGCGGCGCTCTATCCGATCCTCCTGGACGACCGCGTCGAGCTGTTGCTGAGCCTCCCGGGCGGGTTGTCGCGAATCACGGTGCCGGTTCCGGAAGAGAGGCTGCGGCCGGTGATCGTGCGGTTTCGCAGGCTACTCGAGAAGCGCACGACGCGGCAGTACTTGGCCCCGTCGCAACAGCTGTATGCGTGGCTGATCGAGCCGATCGAGGCGCAACTGGCGGAAAACGAGATTGCGACCCTGGTGGTCGTGCCCGGCGGGCTACTCAACTCGATCTCGTTCGCGGCGCTCCACGACGGCGAGCGACATCTGATCGAGAAGATGGCCGTGGCCGTCGCGCCCGGTCTGACCCTGATCGAGCCCCGCCCCGTCGCTCGCGAGCCCGCGGTCGTTCTGGCGGGCGGCTTGAGCGAGCCGGTCCAGGAATTCTCCGCCCTGCCGTACGTCGAATCCGAGCTCCGCGCCCTCCAAAATCTCTTCGCTGGTACACTGCTCGAGAACGAGCAGTTTCTGTTGCAGAGCGTAAGCCGGGAGCTGGAGGTCACGCCCTACAGCGTGGTTCATATTGCCTCGCACGCGCAGTTCGAACCCGATGCGCGGGACAGCTTCCTGCTGACCTATGACGGACGGCTTACCATGGACGGCCTGGAGCGCTTCGTGAAGCTGAGCCGTTTTCGCGAAGATCCCGTGGATTTACTGACCCTGAGCGCATGTTCGACGGCCGCCGGCGACGAGCGCGCGGCCCTCGGGCTTGCCGGCATCGGGATCAAGGCGGGGGCGCGCAGCGCTCTCGCGAGCCTCTGGTTCATCAACGACCGGTCCACCGCGATACTGATCTCACGCTTCTACGAGGAGCTGAAGAAGCCCGTCAATACCAAGGCCGAAGCGCTTCGGCGGGCGCAGCTCGCCCTCATGGAGATCTACCGCTTCCGACACCCGGGATACTGGGCGCCGTTCCTGATGATCGGGAGCTGGCTGTAATAGCGGCGCGCGGGCCCCGCTGTGGGCGGGCGGCCGCACTGCTCAGAACAGGCTGGTGCGGATCGAGAAGTGAATGCCGTCGTCCTGCAGGTCCCAGTCAGTGGGGTCCTCGACGTCCTTCAGACGAAATCCCACGTAAAGGCTGGCCAGCACGTTCCGGATCGGGGCCCAGCGAAGGCCTATGCCGACGGCCGAAATCGTTTTCGGGTCCGGGTCCTCCACCTCGCTGTTCCATGACTGCCCGATATCGAAGAAGGGCGCGATATCGACCCGCCCGTCCTCCAGCTCGCTCGGCACGAAGGGAATCGGAAGCTCGAACACCGGCACCCGAAGCTCGACCGAGGCATCCCATCCGTTGTCCCGAACCAAGAAGTTTTCGCGGTAGCCGCGCACGGTGTCCGCGCCCCCGATGGCGAACTTCTCGAGCGGCAGCAGGCGGTCGTCGGTCAACTGAGCCTCGCCGCGCGTGACGATCCGAATGTTGCGAACCTCCGCCACGTCGAAACGGCGGACCAACTGGACCTGCCCGAGCCAACTGAAGAATCTGCCATCGGGTACGGGGGAGGGGTTGATCGTGGCCCCGAGGACGTCTATGCCCCCGCTGAACGTGGAACGCAGCGCGATCACCTGATCCTGGCTTCGGTCGAGCCAGTCGACGACCCCGCGAAACACCGAGACCACGCTGCGTCCGTCCTCCACCCCCTCCGCGAAGGAGAACGGCTCGCCGAGCAGGAAGGTTTCGCTTTCCCGCCGGGCAAACGTCAGGCCGGCCGCAAGTTCCTGGCCGGGCGCGCGATACACGGGTTGGCGCAGCGTGAACTCGTAATCTCGCGACCGGCTCTCGACATCGATCACGTTGAAAGGTTCTTCCACGACTTCCGAGTCGGTGTCTCCGACGAGGAATATCAGCCTCGTGTCCCAGGGCGTGACCGGGACGCCGATCTGTCCCTGGATGTCGCGCAGTCCCTCCGTCTTGCTGATCGACAGCGAGGTGATTTCGCCGAGCCCGGTCCAGTTGCGCCCCACGAGCTGAGCGCGCCCCTGCACGGCGCCGACGCTCGGCGGGCGGTCGTTCGCGATCTCGAGGTTGACCTGGAACGGCGATGTCTCCTCGACTCGCACCCTCAGCTCGCTCTCGCCGGGACGGAGCCCGGGCCCGAGCTCGGCGTCGACGCGTTCCACCAGGGGGTCGTCGAGCAGGATGCGGAGGCGCTCCTGCAGATCATTCACGTTGAGCGGCGGTCCGGCGTCCAGCGCGATGCGGTCCTCGAGGTAGCTGGACCGCATGCGCTCGTTGCCGACGACCGTGATTTCGGAGAGCTCGCCCTCGACGATCAGATACTTGACGCGCCCCTCCACCACGGCCTGATCCGGCAGCACGGCCCCGGAGTTGATGTAGCCGGCATCGATGTAAAGCCGGGTCAGTCTTTGCCGGAGATCCTCGAGCTGTTCGGCGGCAACCGGTTGACCGATGAAGGGTGCGGCCACCTCGTTTAGCTGCTCATCGGTGAGGACGGTGTTGCCCTCAAACGTCACGTCGCGCAGGACAAAGCGCGGGCCGAGCGACAATGGCGCTTTCTCAGGGGGCGGAGGAAGAGGCGGCAGATCGAACCGGGGTTCGGGCTTTGGTCGCTCGAGCTCGGGCAAAGGCGGTCGGACATCGCCCGGCCGCCGCTGTTCCAGCCCCCCCAGCGGCGGGGTTTGGCCCCGGACCAGAGATGACGTTACGGCCAGCGCCAGAACGAATGCGATTAATCGCGCCAGGATCACGACTGGCCCTTCCCAGACGCCTCAACGCGGTGTGCAACAATACATGATGCGCTGCGATTCTTCTAGCTACATCCGCTCAGGATTCTTATCGTTTTGATCGAACCAACTTCACAAGCTCGGCCATAATTATTTTTGTATTATCAGACTTCTTTAGGTTTTGCATGTGATTTATATCCGGCGATTTAATCAGGAGGGCCCCCCGATCGTTGGACGGTCCGGCGGCCCGCCGGGGCGGCGATCCGGAACCCACGGCGGCAAGGGGCGATGGCGGCCGCCCGGAATCCCGGATACCTCGGCTCGCCGGCCGAAACGCCGATTCGGGGCCAAGCGGGTTCCGGGTTGACAGGGAATGAAACGCCGTTGTCCGCACGGCCTAAGCCTCGGGCAGCTCGAAGGTGGCGACCAACGGCGCGTGATGCGAGGCGGGGCCGGCGTCGCTCAGCTCGTCGGGCAGGTCCCGGTTGTCGACCTCGACCGCGCGGTAACACGCCAACAACGCGGGCGACACCAGCACGTGGTCGAGCATCTCCTTGTGCCCGGCGTGCACGACCGAGAAACGCTGCGATTCCGGCAACGTGCGCTCGAGCGGCACGAGCCGGCGCGCGGCCAATCCGGGGTTCCCGATGTCGTCGGGATCGCCCCGGATCGTGCGCAGCGGGGTCTGGCGCTCCTCGGCGTTGAAGTCGCCGCACACGGCAATGAGCGCCTCGGGCTCGGCGACGAAAATTCGGTCGATCAACAGGCGCGTCTCGAGCGCCTGACCGGCCCGTTTCATGGTGGCGAGGAAGAATCCCTCGGCCCAGCCGGCGACGCTGTTCCAGGTGAGCGAGTCCGCCTTCTGCCCGGCCACCGGCGCGGCCAACGGCGCGCGCAAGTGCAGGTTGACGACGTGCAACACGCGCCCGCCGGGCAAGTCGATCGCAGCGCTCAGGATCGGGCGGTCCCACTCCACGGCCTCGGCCTCCGCCGCCGCCGGCCGGGCGGTCACCGGCCGGTAGCGCGGGGCTGCGACGAGGTCGTGGCGCAACTCGGCCGAGGCGCGGATCGGAAAGCGGCTGAGGATCACCAGGTTGTGCACGGCATCGACGCCGCGCGCCCCGCGCCGCTCCCCCTCCGGGCCGAAGACCCGGGTCGAGGAGACCCGGTGGTATCCCGCGTAGGGCGTTTCCTCCAGCAGGCGATCGAGCGCCAGAAGCCGGCGCGGGCCGCCGCCCGGCGGGCGCTGGCCGTTGACCTCCTGCAGGCACAGGACGTCGGCCTCGAGGCGCAGGATCTGCGGGCGCAGCACGGCGATGCGATCGGCCAGCGGCGGCGCCAGGTCCGGCCGGTCGTCCAGGCTTTCCAGATTGAAGGTCGCGATGCGCAAGGAATGCGGCATGGGCCCGGTCGCGGTTGTCGGAACGTAAGGTAATACCAAATCTCGGTGATAATGACCTTTTTGATGGCGATCCAAGGGCCGCCTGGGCAGGCGCGGCGCGCAGCGCGATGCCAGGATATCGGGCAAGCGCCGCAACGCCCCCAGGGGGCCCCTGGGCGCCACCGAAGGCCGCGTTCTTTGACCCGCCGGCCGCGTTGCGATCCGCTT
>JBHHZJ010000138.1:0-6821 GCA_046758005.1 Kiloniellaceae bacterium | reverse complement strand
CTTCAGGAAATGGTCGAGGGCATGCCGCTCGGGGTCATGATGTGCGACCCGGAGAGCCTCCAGATCACCTACCTGAACCGGTTCTCCACCGAGACGCTCAAGACCCTGCAGGCGCACCTGCCGGTCCGGGTCGAGGACCTGCTCGGCCAGTGCATCGACATCTTCCACAAGGACCCGGCGCACCAGCGCCGCATCCTCTCCGACCCCAACAACCTGCCGCACAAGGCGCTCATCCAGGTCGGGCCGGAGACCCTCGACCTGCTGGTCAGCGCGATCCGCGACAAGGACGGCGCCTACATCGGCCCCATGGTCACCTGGAACGTGGTCACCCAGAAGGTCAAGGCCGACGCCGAGAGCGCGCGCCTCATTCAGATGATCGACCAGATGCCGATCAACGTCATGACCATCGACAAGGAGACCTTCGAGATCAATTACGTCAACAAGACCAGCCTCGAGACGCTCAGGCCCTTGCAGAACCTGCTGCCGGTGCCGGTGGACCAGTTGAAGGGGCAATGCATCGACATCTTCCACCAGAATCCGGCGCATCAACGGGCCTTGCTGGCCGATCCCAAGAACTTGCCGCACAGCGCCAGGATCCAGTTGGGCGATGAAAGGCTGGCGCTGAAAGTCTCGGCGATAAGGGACAAGGAGGGCGACTACATCGGGCCGATGCTGACCTGGACCGTGATCACCGAACAGGCGCGCATGGCCGACGACTTCGAGACCAACGTGGGCTCGGTCGTCGAGGCGGTCACGGCCGCGGCCACGCAGATGCAAAGCAGCGCGAGCTCGATGGCGAGCACGGCCGAGGAGACCAACACGCAGTCCGCCACGGTGGCCTCGGCCTCCGAGGAGCTGCGCAGCTCGATCGAGGAGATCAGCCGCCAAGTGACGCAGTCGAGCGAGATCGCCCGCCAGGCGGTCGAGGAAGCCGAGCGCTCCAACACCATGATCAGCGGCCTCCAGCACGGCGCGCAGAAGATCGGCGAGGTGGTCAACATCATCCAGGACATCGCCGAGCAGACCAACCTGCTGGCGCTCAACGCGACCATCGAGGCGGCGCGCGCCGGCGAGGCGGGCAAGGGCTTTGCGGTGGTGGCCTCCGAGGTCAAGGCGCTCGCCAACCAGACCGCCAAGGCGACCGAGGAGATCGCTCAGCAGGTGGGCGAGATCCAAACCTCGACCGGGGCGGCGGTGGGTGCGATCGGGACGATCACCAAGACGATCAACGACATCAACGAGATCGCCGCGGCGATCTCCTCGGCGGTGGAGGAGCAGAGCGCGGCAACCATGGAGGTGTCCAAGAACATCACCGGCGTCTCGGACGCCTCCAGCGAAAACGGGCGCATGGCCCAGGACGTGACCAGCGCGGCCAACGAGCTGGCCCAGCAGGCCTCCAATCTGCAGCACAGGGTCGGCGAATTCCTCGCCCAGGTCCGCGCGATGTAGCGCCGCTTCGATCATCCAGTCCCACCACTTTTGGGGGGCCGTGCCGGCCCCCATTTCTTTTTCTTCGGGTCGGGCGGGATCGCGTCCGTCCTGGCGCGGCAGGGCAAGATCGCGCCGATCTGCGGCAAGTTTTCCACAGGGACTCGTCTAGCGTGAAGCTTCCACGCCAGCGCAGCGAAGCGGACGGCGCGCAGAGACGGGACCGGCGAGTCGGCACCATGAACCGCGAGGTGATCGTCACCTGCGCCGTCACCGGCGCCGGCGACTCGGTCGGCAGGCATCCGGCGATTCCGGTCACGCCGGCGCAGATCGCCGCCGCGGCGATCGAGGCGGCCAAGGCGGGCGCGGCGGTCGCACACATCCACGTGCGCAACCCCGAGACCGGCCAGCCGAGCCGCGATCCGGCCCTCTACGCCGAGGTCGTCGAGCGCGTCCGAGACAGCGACACCGACGTTGTGATCAACCTGACCGCCGGCATGGGCGGGGATTTCTTTCCGAGCGCGGACGACCCCGCCACCGGCGGCCCCGGCACGGACATGGTCGGGCCCGAGGAGCGGCTGGTCCACGTCGAGCACCTGCTGCCCGAGATCTGCAGCCTCGACTGCGGCACGCTCAACTTCGGTGACGGCACGTACATCAGCCCCGCCGGTTACCTGCGCGTCATGGCGGAGCGGATGAAGGGGTGGGGGGTCAAGCCCGAGCTCGAGTGCTTCGACCTCGGTCACGTCCGCCTGGCCATGCAGCTGATCGCCGAGGGGCTGATCGCGGCCCCGCCGCTGTTCCAGATCTGCCTCGGCATTCCCTGGGGCGCGCCCGCCGACACCGCGGCCATGAAGACCATGGTCGACATGCTGCCGGAAAACGCCGTCTGGGCCGGCTTCGGAATCTCGCGCATGGAGATGCCCATGGTGGCGCAGGCGGTGCTGCTCGGCGGCCACGCGCGCGTAGGGTTGGAGGACAACCTCTATCTCGGCAAGGGGGTCTTCGCCAGCAACGGCCAGCTCGTCGAGCGGGCCGTGCATATCATCGAGCTTCTGGGTGCGCGGACGTTGAGCCCCGCCGAGGCGCGCGCCAGGCTCGGCCTCAAGGCGCGCAACTGACGGGGCGCGCGGGTACGCCGCGGGGATTGCGCCATGAGCAGATGCGAACCCTCGGCGGTCCGCCGGGTCGGGTTGGTGGGCGCGGGCGTGATCGGCGGTGGCTGGGCCGCCCACTTCCTGCGCCAGGGCCTGGAGGTCTTGGCCTTCGATCCGGGACCGGGTGCGGAGGTCCGGCTGCGCCGCCGGATCGCGGACGCGTGGCCGACCCTGGAACGGCTCGGCCTGAAGCCGGGCGCCAGCCCGGAGCGGCTGCGCTTTGCCGATTCGCCGGCTGAGGCCGTGGCCGAGGCCGACGTGGTGCAGGAGAGCATGCCCGAGGATCTCGAACGCAAGGTTGAGCTCTTCGCCGAACTGGACGCCGCCGCCCCGCCGCATGTTGTGCTCCTGTCCAGCACCTCAGGCTTCGCCATGACCGACCTGCAGGTGCGCTGCCGCCATCCGCAACGCACGGTGGTCGGCCATCCCTTCAACCCGCCCTATCTGATCCCGCTGGTCGAGGTGGTGGGCGGCGCGCGCAGCGACCCGGAGGCGGTGCGCTGGGCCGCCGCCTTCTATCGCACGACCGGCAAGTACGTGCTCGAAATGCGCCGCGAGCTGCCCGGCTTCATCGCCAACCGCCTGCAGGACGCGATGTGGCGCGAGGCGCTGCACATGGTCGCGGCCGGGGAGGCGACGGTCGAGGAGATCGACGCCGCCATCACTTACGGACCCGGGCTGCGCTGGGCGGTCATGGGCCCGTGCCTGACCTTTCATCTGGCCGGCGGTCCGGGCGGCATGGCCCACATGCTCGACCATTTCGGGCCGGCGCTCCAGCGGCCCTGGACGCGCCTCGAGGCCCCGCCGCTGACGCCGGAGCTGCGCGCGCGCATGGTCGCGGGCTGCCTCGCCGAGGCCGACGGGCGCTCCATCGCCCGGCTGGAAGAGGAGCGGGACGCGAGCGTGGTCGCGATTCTCGACGCTCTCGATCGCCGTTCATCCGGGCCGAGGCGGGCGCCATGAGCCGCTCAATTGGCCAGCGTCTCGGTGTGGCCGTCCAGGCTCAACGCTTGGCCCGAGATCCTCGCGCCGGCATCGGAGCAGAGGAACAGGACCATGTTGGCGATGTCCGCGGCGCTCACGAAGCGGCGCAGCGAGCTCTGACGCAGGTAGCCGTCCCGTACGGCCCGGGGACTGACACCGCGGGCCGCCGCCTCGGCGGCGACGGCCCGGCCGATTTCGATCCCTGCGGCGGTGACCACGACACGCTTGTCGGTCAGGTCCCGATGCATGGCGCGCGCCCTCCGGTTTCGAAACATGGTTTGCGATTGCTTAACTTCGGGCCGGCCAATTTGCGAAGCGGAGAATTCCGGGCATCGAATCCGCCACCATTCGGCGCAGCCAAGGAGATGATCCATGAATGAGATGGCCCCTATCAGCCCGCGCCGGCGGGGCCGGGAGGCGCGCCGCGAGCTGAGGGCGTCGCCCATTCCCGCCGACAAGATGGCCGTGCGGCCCGGCATGGCGGGCGGGCGCTTCAAGCCGCTCAGCGACGGCGACGTCAAGTGCATTCACGACACCGCCCTCGACGTGCTGGAGAAGGTCGGCCTCAGCGACGCCATCCCGTCCTGCGTTGAGCTGATCACGGCGGCCGGCGGCACGCTGAGCGAAGAAGGGCGGCTTCTGTTTCCCCGCGGCTTGGTCGAAGACACGCTGGCCAAGGCCGCGCGCCGTTTCGTGCTGCACGGCTTCGACCCGCGCCACGACATGGAGCCGTGGGGCACGAAGGTCTACTTCGGCACCGCCGGGGCCGCCGTGCACATGGTCGACTCCGAGACCGGCGCCTACCGGGACTCGACCCTGGCCGACCTCTACGACATCGCCCGCCTGGTCGACAGCCTGGACCACATCCATTTCCTCCAGCGGCCGATCGTGCTGCGCGACATGGAGGATTCGCGCGAGCTCGACATCAACACCTGCTATGCCTCGGTCGCCGGAACCTCGAAGCACGTGGGCACCAGCTTCTTCCAGCCCGAACACCTCGATGAAACCGTCCAGATGCTGCACGCGATCGCCGGCGGCGAGAAACGGTGGCGCGCCCGGCCCTTCGTCAGCATGTCGTGCTGTTTCGTGGTGCCGCCGCTCAAATTCGCGGCCGACGCCTGCCGCTGCCTGGAGGCCGGCGTCAGGGCCGGCATGCCGGTGCTGCTGCTGGCCGCCGGCCAGGCCGGCGCGACCAGTCCGGCGGCGCTGGCCGGCGCGGTGGTGCAGGAGGTCGCCGAGGTGCTGGCCGGCCTGGTCTACGTCAACCTGATCGTGCCGGGTCACCCGTGCATTTTCGGGGCCTGGCCGTTCGTATCCGACCTGCGCACCGGCGCGATGAGCGGCGGCAGCGGGGAGCAGGCGGTTCTCATGGCCGCCTGTGCCCAGATGGCCCACTTCTACGACCTGCCGGGCGGCGTGCCCGCGGGGATGACCGATTCCAAGGTGCCGGACGCGCAGTCCGGCTACGAGAAGGGCTACACCGTGGCCCTGGCCGCCCAGGCCGGCGGCAACCTGATTTACGAATCGGCGGGCATGCACGCCAGCCTGCTCGGCTGCTGCCTGGAGAGCTTCGTGGTCGACAGCGACATGCTCGGCGGCATCCTGCGCACCGTGCGCGGGATCGAGGTCACCGACGAGAGCCTGTCGATCGAACCGATCCGCGAAGTGTGCATGGAAGGCCCGGGCCACTTCCTCGGCCACGCGCAGACCCTCGAGCTGATGCAGACCGAGTACCTCTATCCGGCGGTCGGCGACCGCAGCAGCCCCAAGGATTGGGTGGAGCAAGGCTCGCGCAACGTGGTAGCGAAGGCGCAGCGGCGCACGAAAGAGATCCTCGCCCGGCACTACCCGGACCACATCGACACGGCCCTCGACGCGAAGATCCGCAAGAGATTCCCGATCCGGTTGCCACGCGAGAACATGAGGCCAAAGGGCACGCGCTGAGGCCCGCCCGGCTGCCTTTGGGAGAATTCGGAATGAAGAGCCACGCACGTGTCGTCGTGATCGGCGGGGGAATGATGGGCGCCGGCCTTCTGTATCACCTGGCCGAGGAGGGTTGGGCCGACAGCGTGCTGCTCGAGAAGGGCGAGCTCACCTCCGGCTCCACCTGGCACGCGGCCGGCCAATGCCCGAGTTTTATTGCCGATTACAACATGGCCAAGATCCATGATTACGGAGTCCGGCTCTACCCCAGGCTCGAAGGATTGACCGGCCAATACGTGAGCTGGCACGGCTGTGGCGGCATCCGCTTCGCGACCACGCCGCAGGAGGTCGAGTGGTTCCATCACGTGGCGGGGGTCGCCAAATTGATCGGTTTCCAATTGGAGATCATCGATCCCGAGAAGATCAAGCAGATCAATCCTTTCGTGACGGTCGAGGGGGTCCTCGCCGGGGCCTGGACGACCGAGGACGGGCACGTCGACCCGGCGGGATGCTGCAACGCCCTGGCCAAGGGCGCGCGCGACAAGGGGGCCACGATCGTGCGCCGCAACCGGGTCATGGACATCAAGCGGCGGTCGACCGGCGAGTGGGAGGTCCTCACCGAACAAGGCAACGTGATCTGCGAGCACGTGGTCAACGCGGCCGGCTGCTACGCGCGCCAGATCAGCCGGATGGCCGGCACCGACGTGCCCATCACCAACATGGAGCACACCTATCTGGTCACCGAGCCGATCAGGGAGTTCCTCGAGCGCGACGAGGAAATGGTGGTGATGCGGGATCCCTATCCCTCCGCCTACTACCGGCAGGAGCAGAAGGCGGGCCTGATCGGCATCTACGAGACCGAAAACTCGCAGGAGTGCTGGACGCACCGGGGCGGCTGGCCGGAATGGACGTCCGAGAGCGAGCTGTTTGCCGGCGACCTGGACCGCATCGGGCCGTACGTCGAGCGGGTCTTGGAACGCATGCCGATCTGGGCCGAAGCCGGCATCAAGCGGATCGTCTGCGGCGCCATCCCGCACACGCCCGACAACAACCCCCTGCTGGGGCCGGCGGGCGGACTTCGGAATTTTTGGCAATGCTGCGGCTCCGCCATCGGCATCGCCCAGGGTGCCGGCTGCGGCAAGTATCTGGCGCAGTGGATGGTGCACGGCGATGCCGAGATCAACATGGCTGGCCTCGATCCGCGGCGTTTCGGCCGGTACGCGCCGGGCGACTACACCAAGAAGAAAGCTCACCAGGACTACGAGCACATGTATGCCCTGCACCTGCCCGGGGAGGAGCGCCCGGCCGCGCGCAAGACCCGCACCACGC
>JBHHZJ010000137.1:0-6926 GCA_046758005.1 Kiloniellaceae bacterium | reverse complement strand
ATCGCCCCGACCACGTCGTCGATGCGCAGCCTGTCGAGCAGCGGGATGGCGAAGACGACGAGCACGCCGCCGATGGCGCCGACGACGATCGCGAGCAGATGGTTCTGCAGGTCGGGACCGGCGGTGATCGAGACCAGGCCGGCGATCGCGCCGTTGAGCGCCATGGTCAGGTCGATCTTCCTGTAGACCAGCTGGGTGGCCGCCATCGCGGCGATCACGCCCGCGGCCGCGGCCAGGTTGGTGTTGACGTAGACGATCGCCATGGCGGCGGCGTCGAGCGCCGATCCGAGCGCGAGCTGCGAGCCGCCGTTGAACCCGAACCATCCGAACCACAGGATGAAGGTGCCGAGCGTGGCGAGCGGCAGGTTGGCCCCGGGCAGCGCGTTGACCTTGCCGTCGGGGCCGTACTTGCCCTTGCGCGCGCCCAGGATGATCGCGCCGCTGAGCGCGGCCCAACCGCCCACCGAATGAACCACGGTCGAGCCGGCGAAGTCGGAGAAGCCGAGCTTTCCGAGCCAGCCGCCGCCCCAGGTCCAGGCGCCCTCGATCGGGTAGATGAGGCCGGTCAGCACCGCGATGAAGATCAGGAACGGCCAGACCTTGATGCGCTCGGCCAGCGTGCCCGAGACGATCGAGGCGGCGGTGGCCACGAACACCATCTGGAAAAACCAGTCGGACATGACCGCGTAGCCGTTGCCCACGACCGGCGCGATCAGCGCCTCGGTCGCCTCCTCGGCGTTGATGAGCGCGAGCTCCGCCTCCGAGGGGTTATAGAGCAGGCTGAAGGCGCCGATGTACCTGTCGACGTCGACGTACATCAGGCTGTAGCCGATCAGGTAGTAGAGGATCCCGGCCACGGAATAGAGCGCGATGTTTTTGAGGCAGATGGTCGCGGTGTTCTTGGTCCGCACCAGCCCGGATTCGAGCATGGCGAAGCCGGCCGCCATCCACATCACGAGAAAACCGTGGACCAGGAACGAGAAGGTGTTGAACACGAAGCGCGCTTCGTCCGAAACCGCGGCCTGCGCCGGCGCTGCGGCGAGGAGCGCCAGCGCGCCGCCCGTCAACGCGATAAACTTTCCGGATACCCTCATCCCGAGCCCTCCTATCCTGCCGTATCGATGCTGCGTCGCTCTCCCCCGTCCCGATGCGGCTTCCCGCCGGCGGTCCGCCCGCCAATACCGGGGAGACATCAAGATCCGTGCCAGCGGGGCCGAAGCTCGACCAAACCGGCGGATTTCCCGGCTCCGTGCGGCGGGCGCGGCGTCCGCCCGTGACATCGCACGGTCCTGCGTTCCAAGCGATATGCACAAGAAATATGCAAGATTCGCGACCTGCCGCTAAGTTGGGCAGTCCCGGCCGGGCCGGTCACAGGCTGAATACTGGACAACGGCACGGGAAGCGTCGAACTTAGCGGCATGACCGTGGGAGAGGCGGGCGCGGTTGAAACTTCGGGCGGGGCGGTGCGCGCGGTCGAGGCCGAGGTCCTGGTCGTCGGCGGCGGCATGGTCGGGCTGACGCTCGCCGTCGCGCTGGCCGGCGCGGGCCTGCGGGTGGTCCTGGTCGAGCGTGCCGACCCGGCGCGCCTCACGGACGCCGCCCACGACGGGCGCGCCTCGGCGATCGCGCACGGCTCGCAGCAGGTGCTTGCCGCGCTCGGGGTCTGGGACGCCATGGCGGCCGAGGCCCAGCCGATCCTCGACATCCGGGTCTCTGACGGGCGCGTCGGCCGGGGCGCCGCGCCGTTGTTCCTTCATTACTCGCACCGCGACCTCGGCGAGACGGGCCCGCCGCTCGGCCACATCGTGGAGAACCGGGTGATCCGCGCCGCGCTGCACGCGCGCGCCGCGGCATTGCCGCGGCTCGACCTGCGCGCGCCGGCCCGGCTCGTCGAGTTCGAGCGCGGCGCGGGCGGGCGGCCGGTCGAGGCCCGGCTCGATGACGGGACGCGGTTGCGCGCGCGCCTGGCCGTCGCCGCCGACGGGCGCGACTCGCCCCTGCGCAGGGCCGCGGGCATCCCGGTCGCGACCTGGGACTACCCGCAGTGCGGCATCGTGTGCACGGTCGCGCACGAGGCGCCGCACCACGGCGTGGCGCACGAGCAGTTCCTGCCGTCGGGGCCCTTCGCCATGCTGCCGATGACCGGCGGCCCCGACGGCGGCCACCGGTCCTCGCTGGTGTGGACCGAACGGCGCGCGCTGGTGCCGCTCATGATGAGGCTGGGCGCGGCCGACTTCGGGCGCGAGCTGGAGCGGCGCTTCGGCGACAGCCTGGGATCGCTGCGCGAAATCGGCGGGCGCTGGACCTACCCGCTCGGCCTCATGCACGCGGCGCGCTACGTGGACCGGCGCCTGGCGCTCATTGGCGACGCGGCGCACGTGATCCACCCCATCGCCGGGCAGGGACTCAACCTGGGCCTGCGCGACGTGGCCGCGCTCGCCGAGACGCTGGTCGACGCCCGGCGGCTCGGCCTGGACGTGGGCGACGGCGCGGTCCTGGCGCGCTACCAGCGCTGGCGGCGCTTCGACAACACGGTGCTGATGGTGGCGACCGACGGGCTCAACCGCCTGTTCTCCAACGACGTGGCGCCCCTGCGCCTGGCCCGCGACCTGGGCCTGGCCGCGGTCAACCAGGCGCCGCCCCTCAAGCGCGTCTTCATGCGCCACGCCATGGGCCTCCTCGGCGACCTGCCGCGATTGGTCAAGGGCGAGGCGCTATAAGGGCCGAAGGATTTCACCACGAAGGCACAAAGACACGAAGAATGTATTCTCGGTGTTTCCTCGGTGCCTTCGCGCCTTCGTGGTTCGACCCTTGGCCTAAATCTCCCGCACCAGCAACTCGTCCTCGAAGGGGTAGGTGGAGAGCAGCTCGACGCCGCGCTCGGTGATCAACACCTGCTGCTCGAGCTTGACGCCTTCCGCGCCGCCGGCCTCGCCGACGTAGCTTTCCACGCACACGGCCATCCCGGCCTCGAAGACGCCTTCGTAGCCACCGCGCTCCATGTCCTCCCGGTAGGCGCAGTGCGGGTACTCGTCGCACATGCCGATCCCGTGGACGAGGACCGAGTAGCGGTTGGGCGCACAGGACTCGGGCAGCTCGAACGCCCGCTCGGCGAGCTCGCGGAAGCTCAGCCCGGGCTTCAAGAGGTCCATGTTGTGGAGGATCTGCTCCCAGGCCAGGCGGTACAGGCGGCGCTGCTCGTCGCTCGGCCGGCCCGGTCCGCAGAAGTAGGTGCGCGAGATGTCGGCGCAGTATCCGAACGGCCCGATCAGGTCGGTGTCGAAGCTGACCAGCTCGCCGGGGCGGATGATCCGCTCGCCGCACTCCTGGAACCAGGGGTTGGTGCGCCCGCCCGAGGCGAGCAGGCGCGTCTCGATCCACTCCCCGCCCATGGCGATGTTGACCTGGTGCAGGATCGACCACAGCGCGTTCTCGCTCATGCCCGGCTCCAGCGCGGCGCGCATGCGAGCCATGCCGGCCTCGCACGCCGCCATGGCCACGCCCATGAGCGCGAGCTCGTCGTCCGACTTGACGGCGCGCGCCCGCTCCAGCACCTCCTGCCCGTCGCGAACCTCCAGCCCGTGCTCGGCCAGGGCCGCCGCACCCGCCGGGTCGCAGTGGTCGAGCGCCAGGCGCCGGTTGCCGCCGCCGTGCGCGCGCACCAGGTCGGCGATCTCGGCGGCCCAGCGCTTGGCCTTTTCTTGGACCCGCGGGCCGGCGCCGAAGTAGTACCAGGACAAGGCCCGGCGCGCTTCGTCCACGGTCTCGAGCCCGGCCGAAAGGTGCTGGCAGTTGTGGAAGTCGAACAGCACGACCGGCCCCTCGGTGGCGATGAAGCAGTACCGCACCGGGTTGTGCAGGCACCACACCGTCATGTTCCGGGCGCCGGTGGCGTAGCGCACGTTGATCGGGTCGTAGAGCACGCAGCCGGCGTAGTCGTGCGCCCGCAAGTGTTCGCGCACGCGGCCCAGACGGTATGCGCGCACGGCGCGCATGTCGACCCGCGCCTCGGTGTCGGCGAGCCCCGCGGCGGGCGTGCGCCGGGCCCGGGCCCTGGACGGCGGGCCGCGGCGGGGGCGCGGCGGAGGGCGGCTGTGCGGCATGGCGCGGCTCCCGGGCGAGGATCTCTCTCCAGGGCGAAAATCGCGCGCCGCGCCGCCGGCTGTCTAGCGACGCCGCGACACCGCGGGGGCGCGCGCGGACCAGTGCGGCTGGACCGGGGCGGCCCCGTGCGGCTCACGAAAAAGCGTATGGACCTGGCGGGCCGTCTCGTGATCGACTTGGAATGAGGAGGTGCTGCAGCCATGCGCGACCGCAAGGGCGGAGCCGGCTTCGGCGCCCTCGTCCTCGCCTGCCTCATCGGGTTGGCGTTGGCCGGGGCGTCCAACGGGGACCTGCGTGCGGCCGACGCGCCCGCGCGCGGGAGCCTGGCCGGCCAGCTCCTTGTCGCCTCGGACAACATGCGCGATCCGCGTTTCAACGAGACGGTGATCTACATGGTGGAGCACGACATGCGCGGGGCGATGGGGCTGGTCGTCAACGTGCCGCTCGGCGAGGTGCCGTTCGCCGACCTGCTCGAGCGCCTTGGGCTCGAGCCGGAGGGCGCGGACGGCAGCATGCCGGTGTATTACGGCGGGCCGGTCGAGCGGGGCCGGGGCTTCTTCCTGCACAGCACCGACGTCATGCTCGAGGGCAGCATCCGGGTCGCCGACGGCGTCGCCATGACGGCCCAGCCGGACATATTGGGCGCGCTCGCCCGCGGCGAGGGGCCGTCGCGCAGCCTTTTCGCGCTCGGCTACGCCGGGTGGGGGCCGGGACAGCTGGAGTCCGAACTCGCCCACGACGCTTGGTTCGTTATCCCGGCCGAGACCTCGCTCATCTTCGCCGAGGATCCGGCGAAAACCTGGCAACGCGCCGTGGCGCTGCGCAGCATCGACCTGTAGGGCGGGCCCGCGGCGGCCGGGCCGGGGTCCATCGACTCAAGCCGCCAATTCGATTATCGTGAATGAAAATGCCCGGGTGCGGGACCCAGGGCATACGAACGGGGGAGGAGTCCATGACGAACGAACGAGCCGCGTTGGCCGCCCTGACGGGCGCTTTTCTGGTTCTCGCCTGGGCCGGAGCGGGCCGGGCCGACACCACCGACGTGACGTGGCAGACCCGGGTCGTGATCGAGAAGTCCGGCGCGCACTGCGCCGACGACCCGAGGTGCTTCAACCGCTACCACCACGCCATCGAGCCGGCGGCGCGGGCCAATCCGGGCGACTACATCGTGTTCGAGACGCGCGATGCGCTCGACAGCGACCTCGGCCTCGACTCCACGCCGGAGGACGTGACCGCGGTCGACCTGAACCTGGTCCACCCGATGACCGGGCCCGTCCACATCAACGGGGCGCAGCGCGGCGACGTGCTCGCCGTCACCCTGGTCGACATCGAGCCGGACCAATACGGCTACACGGTCATCGTTCCCGGATTCGGCTTCCTGCGCGACCTCTATCCCGACCCCTACGTCGTGAACTGGAAGCTGAGCCGCCTGAAGGCGGTCTCGGACGACATGCCGGGGGTGGCGATCCCGTTCCAGGGATTCATGGGCTCGGTCGGCGTGCTGCCGGGCGCGCCGGAGGTGAAGGCGTGGCTCGCCCGCGAGAAGGAGTTGGGCGAGGTCGGCGGCGTCGCACTCCAGCCCCAGCCGACCGGTGCCCAGCCGGCCGCCGTGTGCGGGGCCGAGGGCCGGTTCAAGGACGAGTGCCTGCGTACCATCCCGCCGCGCGAGAACGGCGGCAACATGGACATCAAGCAGATGCAGGTCGGCACCACGCTCCTGCTGCCGTGCTTCATCGACGGCTGCGGCCTGTTCGTCGGCGACGTGCACTACGCGCAGGGCGACGGCGAGGTCTCGGGCACGGCGGTCGAGATGGGCGCGACGGTGACGGTCATCACCGAGGTGCGCAAGGGCGCCGGCGCCGACATCACGCAGGCGCACTTCGAGGGCGGGGCGCAGCTCATAGAGACCATGCCGACGCGCTTCTACGCGACCACCGGCCTGCCGCTCAAGCGCAAGGGCGAGATCCCGCCCTTCGTCACCTACCTCGAGTCCAAGAAGATCGAGGACCTGGAGAACCTGTCCGAGGACCTGACGCTGGCCGCGCGCGATGCGCTCATCGAGATGATCGATTATCTCATGCGCGAGCACGGGCTGTCCCGCGAGCAGGCCTACATCCTGTGCAGCGTCGCGGTCGACCTGCGGATCGGACAGGTCGTGGACGTGCCCAATTACATCGTCTCGGCGATCCTCAACCTCGATGTCTTCGAGCGGAAGTAGCCCGCGGGCGCGGCGGTACGGCCGCCGCGCGTTTCTCTCCGGCGCGGCGCGCGCCGGGCTGCTCGGGCTGGCGGCGCTGGCGGCCTCGGCGCACACGCCCTACCGGCAGTGGCTGGTCTACCGCAAGCGCCACATGCTGATCGTGGCCAGCAAGTCGGACCGCGAGGCCTACCGCCTCGGCGCGGCGGTGGCCGAGACGCTGGCCAAATACCTTCCGGGCAGCAAGGCGCGGCCGAGCCGGGCGCCGACCAAGGCGCGCCTGGCCAGCCTGCTGAGCACCGGGCAGATGGACGTGGCGGTGCTGGCGCGCGCCGACGCCGCCGCGCTCGCCGCCGGGGCGGGACGTTTCAAGGACTACGGGCCGCTCGACCTGCGCGCGCTGTTCGCGCTCGGCGCGCACGTGCTCGTGGCCCGCGCCGACTTCCCCAAGGCGCACGCCTTCCTCGTCGTCCAGACGCTCGACCGCAACCGCGCCGAGCTGCCGGTGGCAGGCGCGCGCCTTCCGAATACGACGGCCGAGCCCGTGCCGCTGCATTCCGGCGCGCTCGCCTATCTGGAGGGTCGGCGCGCGCCCGGCGCGGCGGCCGGGGACAGCCCGGGCTAG
>JBHHZJ010000136.1:0-6965 GCA_046758005.1 Kiloniellaceae bacterium | reverse complement strand
CGCGGATGGCGGTGACGTAGCCGCCCGGCCCGCCGCCGATCACGATCAGGTCGAATGTGGTTTCGGCCATTTGAAGCGCTCTATTTCAGTCGTAAAGCTTGTCGCAGTTCACGTGCAGCTTTGTCTGGATCACCCGGGCCCGAATTGAAGAATCCGGGCAGCTCAATTTCACGTAGGAACTTGGTATCTTTCTTATTGCAAAGTTTGTCATTCACCTTCAGCTGGGGTAACCGGGATCTTTTTTGGGTTTTTCCAGAGGTATGTTGAACGGACCATAGACTTTGAAGTGCATTTTTTGCCTCCTCAGTCCAGGCTGCCTCGGTCCCTACAGCAGCATGCTCGGCGGATACTCGATCAGCTTCTTGAAAGCGGCGAGGAACTCGGCCCCGATGGCGCCGTCCACGACCCGGTGGTCCACGGCGAGCGTGCAGCTCATCATCGTCGCCACCGCGAGCGCGCCATCCTTGACCACCGGTCGCCGCTCGCCCGCGCCCACGGCCAGGATGCAGCCCTGCGGCGGGTTGATGATCGCGGCGAAGTCGCGCACGCCGAACATGCCGAGGTTGGAGACCGAGAAGGTGCCGCCCTGATACTCCTCGGGCTTCAGCTTGCCCTCACGCGCCCGGCCCGCGAGGTCCTTCATCTCGCGCGAGATCGCGGCCAGGCCCTTGGTCTCGGCCTGCTTGACGATCGGCGTGATCAGCCCGCCCGGCGCCGCGACCGCGACCGATATGTCGGCGTGCCTGTAGAACAGGATGCCCTCCTCGTCCCAGGAGGCGTTGGCCGCCGGCACCTGTACCAGCGCCAGCGCGCACGCGCGGATGACGAAATCGTTGACCGAGATCTTGAGGTCCTCGAAGCGGCCGTTGAGCTCCTTGCGCACGCTCAGCAGCTCGTCGATCTCGCACTCGACGGTCAGGTAGAAGTGCGGAACCGTCTGCTTGGCCTCGCTCAGGCGCCGGGCAATGGTCTTGCGCATGGTGCTGAGCGGCTGCTGCTCGTAGGCCATGCCCAGCATGTCGGCCCATTGCTTGGCCGAAGGTCCGGCGGGCGCCGCGGGAGCCGCCGGCGCGGCGGCGGCCGGGGCGGGCGCCGCGGCCGGGGCGACGCCGGGCGCGCCCGCGGCCAGGGCCGCCTCGATGTCGCGCTTGACGATCCGGCCGTGCGGGCCGCTCCCCTTCAGCGCGGCGAGGTCGAGGCCGGCCTGCCGGGCCATGCGCTTGGCCAGGGGGCTGGCGAAGAGCCGTTCGCCGGCGGCGGTGCCCGACGGCGCGGGCGCCGGCATGGGAGCGGGCGTCGCGGCTGGCTTCGGCGCCTCGGCCGGCACCTCGGCCGGCGGCGCGGCAGGGGGCGAGGTCACCGCACCCTCGAGCGCCGAGGCGTCCTCGCCCTCCTCGAGGAGCACGGCGATGACCTCGTTGACCCTGACTTCCGAGGCGCCCTCCGGGACCACGATCCTGCCCACCCGGCCCTCGTCGACCGCCTCAACCTCCATGGTCGCCTTGTCGGTCTCGATCTCGGCGAGCACGTCGCCGGCGCGCACCTCGTCGCCCTCCTTGACGTGCCACTTGGCGAGCGTGCCCTCGGTCATCGTCGGCGAGAGCGCCGGCATCAGGATGTTGATCGACATGGCCGTCCTCCCCCTCGGTTCCGCTCACTCGGCGTAGCAGACCTGCTTGGCCGCAGCCACGACCTGTTCGGGCTGCGGCAGGGCGAGCTTCTCGAGATTGGCGGCGTAAGGCATCGGTACGTCGGCGCCGCACACGCGCCTGACCGGCGCGTCGAGCCAGTCGAAGGCGTGCTCCATCATGCACGCGGCGAGCTCGGAGCCAATGGCCGCGAACGGCCAGCCCTCCTCGGTCGCGACCAGGCGGTTGGTCTTCTTGACCGAGGCCGCCACCGCCTCCACGTCGAGCGGCCGGATGGTGCGCAGGTCGATCACCTCGGCGTCGATGCCGTCGGCCGCCAGCGCCTCGGCCGCCTCGAGCGCCTTGCCGACCATGATCGAGAACGCGGTGATGGTCACGTCCTTGCCGGGGCGCACGACCTTGGCCTTGCCGATCGGCACCACCCAGTCGTCCGCCTCGGGCACCTCGAAGCTGTGCCCGTAGAGGACCTCGTTCTCCAGAAAGACGACCGGGCCGGGATCGCGGATCGCGGCCTTGAGCAGGCCCTTGGCGTCGGCCGCCGACCAGGGCGCGATCACTTTCAGGCCCGGCACGTGGGCGTACCAGCTGGCGTAGCATTGGGAGTGCTGCGCGGCCACCCGCGCGGCCGCGCCGTTCGGCCCGCGAAACACGATCGGGGCGTTGATCTGGCCGCCGGACATGTAGCGGGTCTTGGCCGCCGAGTTGACGATGTGGTCGATCGCCTGCATGGCGAAATTGAAGGTCATGAACTCCACGATGGGCTTGAGGCCGTAGAAGGCCGCGCCGACGCCGATCCCGGCGAAGCCGTACTCGGTGATCGGGGTGTCGATCACGCGCTTGGGGCCGAACTCGTCGAGCAGACCCTGGCTGACCTTGTAGGCGCCCTGGTACTCGGCGACCTCTTCGCCAATCAGGAACACGTCCGGGTCGCGGCGCATCTCCTCGGCCATGGCGTCGCGCAGCGCCTCGCGCACCGTGAGCTTGACCGTCGGGCCGGTCCATTCCGGCTCGGCCGCGCCGCGCGGCGCGGCGGGCGCCGCCGGGGCGGTCGGCGCCTCGGCCCTGGTCTCAACCTTCGGAGACGGCGCCTGGGCCCTGGCCTCGGCCGGCGGCGCTGTCGCTCCGGCCAGGGCGCTCTCGTCCTCGCCTTCCTCGAGCAGCAGGGCGATCGGCGTGTTGACCGCGATCCCGTCGGCGCCCTCGGGGACGAGCTGCCTGCCGAGCACGCCCTCGTCCACCGCTTCCACTTCCATGGTCGCCTTGTCGGTCTCGATCTCGGCGATCACGTCGCCGGCCGAAACCGGGTCGCCGACCTGTTTGAGCCATTTGGCCAGCTTGCCCTCGGTCATGGTCGGCGACAGCGCCGGCATGAGAATCTCGATCGGCATTTCCCCCCTCCGCGAGGACGGCCCAAGGGGCCGCGCGGCCTACGGCCGGGCGGGGCTCAGGCCTCGGCGTAAACGTCGGTGTAGAGCTCGGACGGGTCGGGCTCGGGACTGTTCTGGGCGAACTCGGCCGCCTCGGAGACGATGTCCTTGACCGCGCGGTCGATCCCCTTGAGCTTGGCCTCGTCGACCAGACTCCGGTCCAGCAAGGTGGCGCGCAGGCGCTCGATCGGGTCGCGCTCCTGGCGCACCTTCTGAACCTCCTCCCGGGTCCGGTACTTGGCCGGGTCGGACATCGAGTGGCCACGGTAGCGGTAGGTCAGCATCTCGAGGATGTACGGGCCCTTGCCGGCCCGCGCGTGCGCGACCACCTTCTGCCCGGCCTCCTTGACCGCGAGCACGTCCATCCCGTCCACCTGCTGGCCGGGGATCCCGTAGGCGTGGCCGCGGTGGTACAGGTCGGTGCGCGCCGAAGCGCGCTCGATGCTCGTGCCCATCCCGTACTTGTTGTTCTCGATGATGTAGACGACCGGCAGGCTCCACAACGCGGCCATGTTGAAGGCCTCGTAGACCTGGCCCTGGTTGACCGCGCCGTCGCCGAGGTAGGTCAGGCACACCGCGCCCTCCTCCCGGTACTTGTGCCCGAAGGCGATGCCGGTGCCGAGCGGCACTTGGGCCGCGACGATGCCGTGGCCGCCGTAAAAGCCCTTCTCCTTGCTGAACATGTGCATGGAGCCGCCCTTGCCCTTGGAGTAGCCGCCGCGGCGGCCGGTCAGTTCGGCCATGACGCCCTTCGGGTCCATGCCGCAAGCCAACATGTGCCCGTGATCGCGGTAGGACGTGATGACGGTGTCCTTGTCCGTGATCGCCGCCCGCATGCCGACCACGACCGCCTCCTGGCCGATGTACAGGTGGCAGAACCCGCCGATCAGGCCCATGCCGTACATCTGCCCGGCCTTTTCCTCGAAGCGCCGGATCAACAGCATGTCGCGGTAACAGGCGAGCAGCTCCTCCGGGCTCACCGCCTCAACGGCCGCCGCCGCGCGCTTGGCGGCCGACCTCTTCGCGGCCTTCGTCGCCGCCGCCTTGCTCACCTTCGTCGCCATGGGTCCTCCCGCCCGCGCGCCAGACAAGACGCCCGGCGGCCATTCGTGAGACCACGAGAATAGGCGGAAACAGCTTTTTTGACAACGGCATATAAGATGTTGTATTTATTTATATTTTACTTACTTAACTTAATATTGATTAATTACCGCTGCGCAAGATCGTAACGCTTGCCGCATCCTCACTCCGCCGCGCCGGGGCGGGCGGGCAAGAAAATCACATATTCGTCGTTGCGGCCGTAATTGAGCACGGCGTGGGCGCGCTCGTCGAGCATGTCCAGGTCGAGATGGTCGGGGCGCAGCAGGCCGACGCGCCGCTCGAGCTTGGCCCGCCCGGCGGCGAGGCTGGCCTCGGCCGCGTTGGCCTGTGCGAGCTCCTGCTTGAGGCGCAGCCAGGCGAGCAGCCCGCGCTCGCCCTGCACGGCGTGATAGGCGAAGTAGGCGACCAGGCAGGCCCCGATCACCGGCGGCGTGATCTGCCGGGCCTTGGCCCTGAGTTCGCGCAGCACGGCCATGCCGGGCAGCGAATCACAGACCGATTCGCCCGGTCAACCCAAATGTCAAGAATTCCGCCGGGATTTCGGACGGGGCGGAACCCGACCCGTCAAGGGTTCACGTTTTCGGCTCATGTCCGGGAGACAGATGATACCGGCGAGCGCGCGTCGCCGGTCACTGGTCCCGGCAAATGCGCCTGCCGGCATAGATCGCGGCCGGGCCCAGCTCCTCCTCGATGCGCACGAGCTGGTTGTACTTGGCCAGGCGCTCGGAGCGCGACAGGGAGCCGGTCTTGATCTGGCCGCAGTTGGTGGCGACCGCCAGGTCGGCGATGGTCGCGTCCTCGGTCTCGCCCGAGCGGTGCGAGAAGACCGCCGCGTAGCCCGCCTTGTGCGCGGTATCGACGGCCTCCAGCGTCTCGGTCAGCGTGCCGATCTGGTTGACCTTGATGAGGATCGCGTTGGCCACCCCGCGTTCGATCCCCTGGGCCAGGCGCGCCGGATCGGTGACGAAGACATCGTCGCCGACGATCTGCACCTTCGCGCCGAGCCGGTCGGTGAGCGCGCGCCAGCCGTCCCAGTCGTCCTCGGCCATGCCGTCCTCGACGGAGAGGATGGGATAGCGGCCGCACAGCTCGGCCAGGTAGTCCGCCAGACCCGCGGCGTCGAACGTCCTGCCCTCGCCCGCCAAGCGGTACTTGCCGGTCTTGAAGAACTCGCTCGCGGCGCAGTCGAGGGCGAGCATGACGTCTTCGCCCGGCCTGTAGCCGGCCGCCTCGACCGCCTTCACGATGAAGCCGAGCGCCTCGTCGCTCGAGCCGAGCTTGGGCGCGAAGCCGCCCTCGTCGCCCACGTTGGTGTCGTGGCCGGCCTCGGCGAGCGCGCGCTTGAGCGCGTGGAAGACCTCCGCGCCGGCGCGGAGGGCCTCGGCGAAGCTCGGCGCGCCGAACGGGACGATCATGAACTCCTGGATGTCGAGTGCGTTGTCGGCATGCGCCCCGCCGTTGAGCACGTTCATCAGCGGCACCGGCAGCGTACGCGCGTAGGTACCGCCGACGTAGCGGTAAAACGGCAGGCCGGCCTCCTCAGCCGCCGCCTTGGCGATCGCCAGGCTGACGCCCAAGATCGCGTTCGCCCCCAGGCGGCCCTTGTTGGGCGTGCCGTCCAGCTCGACCATCATGCGGTCGATCTGGACCTGGTCCTCGGCGTCCAGCCCGGAGACGACCTCGAAGATGTCGTGATTGACCGCCTCGACCGCGCGCCTGACGCCCTTGCCGCCGTAGCGGGCCTTCTCTCCGTCGCGCAGCTCGATCGCCTCGTGGGTCCCGGTCGAGGCGCCGGAAGGCACCGCCGCGCGGCCGAAGGCGCCGGATTCGAGCGTCACGTCGACCTCGACGGTCGGGTTGCCGCGGGAGTCCAGGATCTCCCGTCCCTTGATGTCGACGATGGCGGTCATGGGCTTCCGCTCCCTCGCGCGTTGCTTGACATTGGAGACATACCGGCCACCGGCGAACACGGCAAGGGCGCCCGCGCGATCCATTCAGCGTGCGTTCGTCGCGGGGGCGTCGAGGCGGCGAGGCCGCCTGCGCCAATAGCGCGGTTCTACTTCTGCCTGGTCTCGGTGCCGAAGTAATACCCGATGACGAGTGTCACCACGGGAAGAATGACCGAGGAGAGAATGGTCGCCATCCGCTCGGCCCCGATTTCCCATCCGCCGACGGACCAAAGGACGGAGACGACGATGAAGCCGAGCGTCCCCAGGCAGGCAATCAGAAACAGCCAGACGATCAGCTTGGCGATTCGGGATCGGTCCTCGCTTAGCAGGCGGGCGATGTAGTCATCGGCGGATTCCTGAACGTCGGTGACGAATTCTTCGATCGCGCCGAATTCCTCGTCGACGGTCGCCGACCCGGTTTCCTCGGAACTCGCATCAGTCATCGAACAGGAAACCGCTACTCCTTGCCCATGAGACGCTTCGCCTCCGCCGCCAGTTGCTTTGCTTCGCGCGCCCGGGCCAATGCCTCCTGCTGGCGTTTATCACGCTCGTTTGTTGGAAGCTTGGACGCCTCTTTGTATTGCTGCTTCGCCTCCGACAGGAGGCGTCGGGACCTCGCCATGAGGCCGGACACTTCCAGGGCCAGATCCTTCTCGCCCTTCTTCTTGACTTGACGAGCAATCTTAGACGCCAGAGACGACACCATGCGTGTTCCTCACAAAGGGTTCAAAGCGCCGCAACGACAAGAACTATAACACAGTTGGCGGTCTGGGAGACACGTCCCGCGCGGCGCGCGGTCCGATGACGGTCTCCGCATGCCGGGGCCTCGGGTATCCTAC
>JBHHZJ010000135.1:0-6983 GCA_046758005.1 Kiloniellaceae bacterium | reverse complement strand
GGCGGGCCGAAGGGCGACAGCTCCTCGTTGTTGACCACGTCCTCCCAGTAGTAGCGGAAGTCCTCGGCGGTGAACGGGTGGCCGTCGGACCACCGGTGGTTCCTGCGCAGATGAAAGGTGAACGCGCGCTCGTCCTCCACCTCGACGCGCTCGACGATGTCCGGCACCAGGTTCAGATCGCGGTCGTAGCCCACCAGCCTGGCGTAGCCGTAGACCATCATCATCCTGATGTCCTTCTGGCGGCCCATCAGAATCTTCAGCGAGCCGCCGTACTCGCCGAGGCTCCGCCCCTTGCCCTCGAGCGCGGCGACGGCCGGTGGATCCGGCAGCCGTTCGGCCACCGGCGGGAGCTTGCCCGCGGCGACCAACGGCGCGAGAGCCGGCGGCTCGACCGGCGCGGCCGCGCGGGCCGCCGACCCGACCGGCAGCGGCACGGCCGCGAGCAGCACGACGAGGGCGAAGGCGGAGCGTCGCAATGGCGTCATGACACAAGCATCTCCGGTCGGGTATCGGCGGCGGCGCGCACATAATGGTCGCCGCCGATCTGGATCAGTTGGGAAGGCGTGCCGTCGTCCACAGTGAAGGGCGGCGGGAACTCGGCGGGGCCCGCCGGCTTGACCGCCGAGATGTGCTCGAAATCGAGCTTCCGGTCCGGATCGGGATACGGGACGGCGGTCAGCAGGGCCTGGGTATAGGGGTGCACGGGCCGGGAAAACAGGATCTCGCGCGGCGCGATCTCGACCAGGCGGCCCGCGCACATCACGGCGATCCGCCCCGCCATGTAATCGACGACCGCCAGGTTGTGCGAGATGAACAGGTAGGTCAGGCCGAGCTCGCGCTGCAGGTCCTTGAGCAGGTTGAGGATCTGCGCCTGGATCGAAACGTCGAGCGAGGACACCGGCTCGTCGCAGATCAGCAGCTCCGGCTGCAACGCCAGGGCGCGCGCGATTCCGAGGCGCTGGCGCTGGCCGCCCGAGAAGCTGTGCGGGTAGCGCCGGAGGAAGCGCACGTCCAGGCCGACCAAGCGCATCAGTTCCTTGACCAGCTCGACCCGCTCCTCGGGCGTGCCGATGCCGTGCACCACCAGCGGCTCGTTGATGATGTCGAGCGCGGTCATGCGCGGGTTCAGCGAACCGAAAGGGTCCTGGAAGATGAACTGGACCTTGCGCCGGAAGGCCAGGAGCTCTTCGTTCCTGAGGTCCAGCACGTCGATCCTCCGGCCGGGCTCGTGGTACACGATCTCGCCCGCATCCGGGCTCAGCGCGCGCATGATGAGCTTGCTCGTCGTCGTCTTGCCGCAGCCCGACTCGCCGACCAGCCCGAGGCATTCGCCGCGGTGCACGACGAAGCTCACGTCGTCGACCGCGGTGATCTCGGTCTTGGAACCCAGGCCGAAAAAGCCCTGCTTGCGCATCGTGAAGCGCTTGGTCAGCCCGTGCACCGTGAGCAGCGGCGCCCCGGGCGCGCCGTCGCCGCGCGCTTCCCGGCGCTGCTGCAGAAGCCGGGCCTGCCCGGGCCGGATCTGGCGGATCGGCACCAGGCGCTCGCCGCGCGCCATGTTGGGGCGGGGCACCGCGGTGAACAGCGCCTTGAGATAGGGGTGCTGCGGGCGCTCGAAGATCTCGTCGCAGGGACCGCTCTCGACCACTTTGCCATGGTACATGACCACGACTTCCTGGGCGAGGTTGGCGACGACTCCGAGGTCGTGGGTGATGAGTAGAATCGCCATGCCAAGCTCGCCCTGCAGGTCGATCAGGAGCTTGAGGATCTGCGCCTGGATCGTCACGTCGAGCGCGGTCGTGGGCTCGTCGGCGATCAAGATCGTCGGCCGGCAGATCAGCGCCATCGCGATCATGGCGCGCTGGCGCAGTCCGCCCGACAGCTCGAACGGATAGGCCTTGTAGGCGGAGTCGGGGTCGGGAAAGCCGACCAGGCCCAGCATCTCCAGCGTCAGATCCCGGCCGGTCTTGCGGTCCACGTCGCGGTGCAGATGCAACGCCTCGCCCACCTGGTTGCCGATCGTGTGCACCGGCGACAGCGAGGTCATGGGCTCCTGGAAGATGATCGAAATGTGCCCGCCGCGGATCGCGCGCATCTCGCGCCCGTCCCGGTCGAGCTTGGCGATGTCGACCGCGGCGTCCGGCCGGGCGGGGTCGCGGTACACGATCTCCCCACCCTCGATCCGGCCCGCCTTCGGCAGGATCCCCATGATGCTTTGGGCCACCGTAGACTTGCCCGAGCCGGACTCCCCGACCAGGGCCACGCTCGAGCCGTTGCGGATGGCGAAGGAGACTCCGTTGACCGCGGTGACGACCGTGCCATGGATATGGAAGCCGACCTCGAGGTTTCGCACCGAAAGGACCTCCTCCATCGCAATCGAACCCACGGCCGACTCAGGCGCCCGAACGGGCGGCCGTCGGGCGCACCGGTCCGGCCGCGGCCCTCGTCACAGGCACGAATTTCGTCGTTGAGCGCGTCATGCACCGTCCGCCTGCCGTTTCACGACGTTCACCAAGGCGTTCTCGGCGCCCTCCCCCCGCTACTTTCTGCCGATCAGCATGAAGCGCGAGTACCGGCGCCGCTTCAGTGCGCCTTCGTAGTACAGCTCGGACATGGGAAGTTGCCCCGTGAACTCCTGCAGGTCGGCGACGCAGTTCACATGTTCCGGGCAGGCGAAATTGTCGTTCGACTGGTAGACCTGGAGCATGCCGGCCGGTATCCGGTCGTACCAATCCGCGGTGCGGGGCATGTGCTCGCAGCTCGTGTTGACCACCAGGTCGGACCGGCGCCACTCCCCGCGCGTCGGCCGGCACGCGGCGCGCCCGCCGTCGAGGTCCGCGTAGTCGATTCCACGCACGTCCGCGGTGACCGCCCGGAAACGCGACCGCCGCAGGTGCGTCTCGTTGATGCGCTCGGCCACCGGGGCGCAATGGGGCTCGATATCGAAACTGAGCACCAGCTCGACGTCGTAGCGTGGGTCGCCAAGCAGCATGGCGCCGAGCACGCCGTACCAGCCGCCGAGGATGTAGACCGTCCCGTAGCGGCCGCCGAGCGTCTCGTGCAAGGTGTCCAGCAGCCATTTCTTCGAGGCGATCTGGTTCTCGCTGAAGGCGTGGTGCAGATCGGCCGGCGGCGAGGAAATCCGTGCTCCCAGGACCTCGTCCAGGTACGCCGCCCCGGCGTTCGCCGCCGGCTCGCTCAGGGCCTCCTTCAATCGAACATGGTCCCGATCGAACATTCCGCGCCCTATTGCCAAGTCCGCCGGCGGGGGCGCGCGCGCAGGCGCGCTATCGCCGGGGGGCATTGAGGTGAGGGATCGGCAAACGGCATATTCTCCTCGATGGGCGCCGGGTTTAGCACACTCTCCAGCGCCGCACGACTCGTGCTAAAAGGCGCACGTCTAGATGGTTTCTCTGGTACCGCCGGTTTGGACTGTGATTGTTTTGTCTCGCGTCAGCCTACATTGTTGATGCATTGGCGGAGCTCGTCGCCGGCGCAGTCCATGGTGTTTTGCTTGACAGGGCAGGTCAAGCTCTTGTTCCGATTGGTGGGGTCCGCTCGGTGAGGCCCGGCGGCGGGCCCCGGCAGAACGAAGCCGCCGTCCGTTGGCGGCGGCGGGCCCGTGCACCGCGCCATGAAACAGATCCGGCATACGCTTAGCCTGCGCCCGCGGCGGCGGGGACTCCACGAGATAACCGGCGCGATCGGGGCGTGGCTGGCCTGCCAGCCCGTGCGCGACGGCCTCTTGACCGTGTTCGTGCGCCACACCTCCGCCTCGCTCCTGATCCAGGAGAACGCGGACCCCGACGTGCAGCGGGACATCGAGGCCTTCCTCGATCGCCTGGTGCCGGAGGACCCGCGGCTGTACCGCCACACCGCGGAGGGGCCGGACGACATGCCCGCCCACATCAAGGGCGCGCTGACCCAAACCCAGCTCGGCATCCCGGTCGCCGACGGGCGCCTGCTGCTCGGCGCTTGGCAGGGAATCTACCTGTTCGAGCACCGCCGCGCGCCGCGCGGGCGGGAGGTCGTCCTGCACCTCATCGGGGAGTAAGCTGTATCGGAGAGTAAGCTGTCAGGAAACGCCGCTTTGCGCGGGAGGTGAGCCGTATTGAGGGAGGGTTTCATGAAAATCACGCTTTCCGTCATCAAGGCCGACGTGGGCTCGGTCGGCGGGCACACAAAACCTTCGGCCCGCATGCTCGAGGCGGTCGAAGCCGAGGTCTCGAAGGCCATCGCCGACGGGTTGTTGATCGACGGGTCGGTCTCGCATACCGGCGACGACATCGCGATCCTGATGTCCCACACGCGCGGCGAGGGCAGCACAGAGGTCCATCAGTTCGCTTGGAACGCCTTCCTGAAGGCGACGGACGTGGCGCGCGAATACGGCCTGTACGGCGCGGGACAGGACCTCCTGGCCGACGCGCCTTCGGGAAACATCCGCGGCGCGGGTCCGGCCGTGGCCGAGATCGAATTGGACCACACCCTGTCGGGAGTGCGCCCGGCCGAGAGCTTCATGGTGCTGGCCGCCGACAAATGCGGCCCCGGCGCCTATAACCTCCCGCTCTTCCTCGGATTCGCCGACCCGATGTACTGCGCCGGCCTGATGCTGCCGCAAATGATCAAGGGCTTCCGGTTCCACATCATCGACATGGACAACACCGCCGGCGACAGCATCATCGAGCTGAACGCGCCCGAGGATGCGTACCACATCGCGGCCCTGCTGCGCGACAACGAGCGCTTCGCCATCGACAGCGTCTACTCGCGCACGCACGAGCAGAAGGCGGTCTCGGTCTCCGCGCAGAGGCTGCACTCGATCGCCGGCAAGTACACCGGAAAGGACGATCCCGTGGCCATCGTGCGCAACCAGGGCATCTTCCCCGCGCCCGAAGAGCTGGTCTCGCCCTTCGCCAAGGCCCACTACGTCGGCGGCGACGCGCGGGGCTCGCACGTCTTGCCGCTCATGCCCGTGCCCATCAACACGCCGGTCACGGGGATGTATTGCGTCCCGCTCGTCGCCTGCGTCGGGTTCTCGCTCGACAAGGACGGCAGGTTCTCCGATTCCCACATCGACTTCTTCGATAATCCGGTGTGGGACGAGGTCCGGCTGCGGGCCCAGCGCAAGACCATCGAGATGCGCGACCAGGGGTGGTCCGGGGCCGCCATGCTGCCCTATTCGGAGCTGGAGTACGGCGGCTTCAGGGAGACCGTCGGCGGCCTGCTCGAGCGCTTCAGGCTGAGGGAAGGTTCCGGGTCGTAGGGCCCCCGCTTCTTCGCCGAAACCGCCGCGCCCGGAATCCCGGCCTCCACGTCTCCTGTTGGCACGTCGAGACCGCGCGCCCGAAGAGGCGGCGTGGTCGCGCGCGGGAGACCTGGCGGGAGGTCTGAACGGGCCCTACGCGGTTCTTGGGAAGATCGTTGTTATGTATTCTTTTACACTTCCATAAGACAATTAAGAAAACCATTGAAGTCTGTTCGATTGGTGCGCCTGCGGTAGAATTGTGAGGGGACAAATTCAAGCATTACTTCGCGACAAGGACGCAGCACAACGGGCGGTCGTCGCGCAGAGCGTGGCCGCGCGCCTGGAATCTCCGGATTTCTCTGCCAGCGATCGCCGTGCGGCCGAGGAACTCGCCCGCCAGCTCGCCAATGATGCCGTGGAAATGGTCCGTTTGGAGCTGTCCAAGGCGGTCCGCAATAGCCGTTTTCTGCCCCGCGACATCGCCATGAAAATCGCCCATGACGTGGAGTCGGTGGCGTGTCCCTTCCTGGAGGCAACCGAAGTCTTCAGCGAGGAGGACTGGCAGCAGCTCATCCTGACCGTTTCGAAGGGGGCCCGCGTGGCGATCGCCCGCAGGCCCCGTCTCAGTGAGAATCTTGCCAACTCTTTGGCGGAAATCGGTGATTCTTGCGTCGCCGAGGCGCTGCTCGAAAACGAGCGCGCCCCAATCCAGCGCCGGACCTATACCATTCTGATGGAACGCTTCCACGATAGCCCGTGGATCCTCGGGCTGATGGCGGATCGCAAGTCGCTGCCCGCCGACTTGGCCGTGGCGCTGGTCTCGAAGGCCTCGGAAGCCGCCCGCAGAACGCTGGCGCAAACGTACGGAATCGAGGATTTCACCGATCCGCTGGCGGCGGAGGCGCGCGGCAACGCCCTGCTGCGCGTGATCCGAAACGCCGACCAAAACGAATTGTTCGACTATGCCCGCGCCCTCAACCGCACGGGCGAACTCGGCCCGGCGTTACTGATGCAGGCGCTCCGGATCGGCCTCCTGGAGTTTTTCGAGGCGGCCATGGCCGTACGCACGGGCATCCCGCAACAGAATATCCGAGCGTTGGTACGCTCCGGGTCCGAAGATGGCATGACCCGCCTTTGCGAGAAGGCGGGCCTTCCCCTCGCCCTGGGGGCGGACTTCTGTTCCGCCGTAAAGCGCGCGCTTTTCGGGCCCGAACCGAACACCGGCGCGCTCGCTTGAGGTCGACCCGGCGCGAGCCTTGCGGCTGTCGATGACCGGCTCGGCCGTGCCCGGTCCCGACCCGGGGCGGCGGCCCACGGGGGCCGGCTCCCGGCCGCAGGGACCCGAGCGCGCATCGGGCGGTCGCGCCCCCTGATCGCAGGATTCGGCCCGGGGCTTGGGCGCCCGCTCCGCGCGGCCGCGCCCGATCCGTCGGACCGACAGCCAAAGGGGCCAGGCCACAGCGGCCTGGCCCCTTGGCATCGGGGCGAAACGCCCTCGCGCAGTCTGGTCGGGGAGAGAGGATTTGAACCTCCGGCCCCCGCCTCCCGAAGACGGTGCTCTACCAGGCTGAGCTACTCCCCGGCGCGCGGGGTTATAGCGGCTCGCCGCGCCCTTGGCAACGGCCGGCGCGGCGCGCGGCGCCCGTAGATCGGCTGGAGCCGGACACGCCGGCCGTTCCGGCCCGGAGAGCTATTGTCAAAAGTTGGTGACGCGGGTTTCAGGCGGCGCGTTCGGTTAGCT